>NZ_JBSGDA010000007.1:0-314411 GCF_053602135.1 Nocardia sp. NPDC004573 | reverse complement strand
GCCGGCACAACTGAAGACTGAAACCACCAATCCAACCGGCCAGGTGGTCCAGATTGAACTGCCGTCAGATGGTCCGGATTGGCGTTCCGTTGACAGGTTATCGGGCAGGCGCCGAGCGATTCGGCGAGCTGGCGCGATGGCCTCGACGCTGATCGTTCGATTCCTGGCCATCGGTCAACCTTGGTGAAGGATGCGATGCGCGAGAAGACGGGCGACCTCACATCGGCAGTCCTCGCCGACCGGACGGGTCCACCGGTTCGTTTTTGCGCCTACGCCGCTGTATGCCTGCTCCCCACTGCCGTGAACGGGTTCCGGGATCGGCTTACCCCCCCCGCAGATCGACAGCCCGGGGGAGCTCTACCGGAACAGCGGATCGAAGTGCCCTGGGATCAGGAAGGTTTCATGAAGACCGACTCGTGCTCAAGCGACATGACGCAGTGGTGCCGCCGTAGGGCGTCGCCACGCCTATCGATAATTCGGCGATAAAAGCTTGATAGTTCGTAGATAGTTGCTACTATAGTTCTATGACTGCAACCGAAGACACCGTCGTCGTGTTCACCGGCAAGAGCACCGAGCAGATCCTCAGCGAAGGCGGCTCCCAGGCATGGAAGCTCGACCCCTTGCGCGCCAAGAAGTGCACATGGCTCGTGTGCACCCAGAACGCCCACAACTACGAGGCCAAGGGCAACGAACCCCACGGCAGCGCCTTCCTCGTCGGCCGGATCTCCCGTATCAGCCCAGCCCCGGAGGAGGATGGCCGCTGGATGGTCGAGGTCAGCGAATACGCCCGCATCAGCCAGCCCAATGTGTGGGCCGGCGACCGCAACCCTGTCCGCTACACCAACCTCGGTGTCCTCGGCATCGACCTCGAAGGGGTGGACTTCCAGAAGATGGTGCGCGACACCGCCGCCGCCACGAAGCCGACGCCGTCAGCCGCATCGGCCGGGCTCACGATCGCGCAGGCCAAGGCCGGGCTCGCAGAGACCTACGGCGTCGACGTCGACTCCATCGAAATCGTCATCCGCGGATAAGCACGAAGCCGAGCGGCTGCCATCCCTTCTCGCGGTGGCCGCCGCTTCCATCTCCTCCGCGGGACGAGACAGTGAGTGCCCGTGCATACATACACGGGCACTCACTGTTGGTTGATGGATGACGGAGGGCTTATGTCGATCCCTCTTGTGTTACCTCAGCCAGCTCAGGGGTTCAGAAGAGGTAGTTGCCGCATCCACTGATCACGGTGGCGAAGTAACCGCGGTTGGGTCGACCGAATTCCAGGTTCCAGACTCGCTTGTTTACCCCCGGCAGGTTCCAGTACTCGGCGTGACAGGTGAACTGAGGCGAGTATCTCGCCTCACCATTGGTGTCCGGAAGACCGGGGCAACCTCAGGGTCTTCAAGAATGCCCGGTCGTGGTCGCTGGGGGTCGGTTCGGTCCTCCACCGGGCCCGCAGGACACCGTCGCTGTCGGGCAGGACGGCGGTGAACAGGGGGTGGCGTTCGTCGACATACAGGGAAAGCGCGGTTGCGGCCCGTGCGCCGGTGACCTGCGCGGCCAGTTCGGTGAACTGGGTTTCGTCGGCAATGATGCTGGTGATCCGTCCGTGTTCGTCCTCCCAGACCAGTTCGATCAGGCCTTCGTCCGGGAGAGCCGCAAGGATCTCGACGACGTCGGTGGACAGGTCCGGCCAGACGGTGAGTCGAGCACGAGGAGCGAGTTCGGCGCGGACCGCGTCGACGGTGTCGCTGGTGAGGCGGTGCCAGCGGGATGCGTTGTGGATGTATCCCTCTTCCAAGATGACAGCTTGGTGTGTGGCGATGCACCAACGCAGCCGGCCCCAGAAAATGTCGTCGGCGGGTCGCTGTTCGCCGGGCTCCTCGTCGAGAGCCGCATCATAGGGGGACGCCTCGAGCCGTTCGGGAAACAGCCCCAGTTCGCGGGTGCGGGACAACGCCCTTTCACAGGGGTCGCTGGTGCCGACGTAGACGTACTGGTCCCACCCGACGTGCACCGCGAACACGTCCTCTACCTCCAGGCGGCACCAGGCGCCGTTGTCGCGGAGCATTGCTCGAACCAAATCCAGGCCGACGGCCACCGGCACCTGCGCGCCGTCGTGGAAACCGGTGAGGTCGGGCGGGAAGAGCCGGGCCAGACCGTGGCCCTCGACGGCCGGCTCCAGACCGAAGTGGACGAGGCCGGTGATCTGCGGTTCTCGGATGGTCAACTGGTGGACGCCAGTGTCTTCGACGAAGGCGGCCACCGCCTGCAGGTAGGCGGCTTCGACCGGCCCGTGGTCGCTGACCGATTCCTCGGGACCGGTATATCCGCCGTGCTCGTCACGGTCGGCTGGGTCGTACTTGGTGACCCGGTAAACGTAGGGCAGCACGTCACTGCCCTGCCCAGGTCGATGAGGACACTGTGGTCTTCTGGCGTTCCAGGACCCGGTAGACCGTCGCCCGGCTGACGGAGAACAGTTCTGCGAGATCGGCGATGGTGTGCTCGCCAGACTGGTGCTGCTGCAGCAAATGGGACTGCTGGCGGACCGACAGCTTGGGCTGCTTGCCTTTCAGCTTGCCCTTCGCCTTCGCGACGGCCATCCCCTCACGTGTCCTCATCCGCAGCAGGTCGACCTCGAACTCGGCGAAGGTGGCCAGGATGTTGAAGAACATCTTGCCCATCGGGCCGGCCGGATCGTAGATGGTGCCGCCCAACGACAGCTTCACACCGCGGGTCAGATGCAGATGAGCCACTGGATTGTTCGCCATGCTCGCCGACGATATCCCCCGGATCCGACAGCTCAGCTGTGATCACGGGGAAGGCGGCGAGACGAGACGTACGCCGAAGATTTGCCGCGCCGGTTCGGTCCGTTCGTGTGGGCGAGCTTCGTCTATCACGTTCGGTTTGCTGGACCTGATTCCGCAGATTCGATGTGAGAGTGTGCATTCCGGATGGAACCGAACGACTACCCGGTACGTCCAACCATTCGAAACCATCCTGTGGGGGAATGAGAGGGCAGAGAAGTTGACGAACAACCCATCCGCCACGACCACGTTCACCGTGGTTCCCGAACACGTCTCCGATGCCGGGTGCTATGTGCAACAGACCGCACAGGCTCTCATCAGTGGGTTGCGCTCGGCCAGTGCCGAAGTCGACGGGCTGATGTCGAGCTGGCGCGGCGTAGCCGCCACCGCCTACGCGGGCGCCTGGGACGAGACACACACTGCCGCGCTCGAGGTATTCGAAGCGCTGGCCGACATGGCCGACTTGCTGGGCGTGGTGGTCGATCGCAGTGTGGCCGCCGACACCGCGGCCGCCGACCAGTACAGCTCATTGAGCCTACCCCCGATCTGACAATCGACCCGAAACCACTAGGAGACAACGACTATGACCGAATACCGTGTAGACCTGGCTCACTTGGAAGCCGTGACCGCCCGCATGGAGGGGTTGAACGGGTTCGTTGAGGACTCGTTGCGTGAGATCGATGAGCGTATTGCGACCGTGCAGGGTAATTGGAGCGGTGAAGCGGCCGACGCGCACGCGACGGCTCACGCAGAGTGGACCGCTGCTGCGGCGAAAATCCGCGATGGGCTGGCGAAGATGAAAGCCGCTGCCGCGTCGGCTCGCAAGGAATATGGAGATGCCGTAGCGGCCAATCTCGCCATACTCGGGCGCGGTGGCAGCGGCGGCGGGGCCGCGCAGTGACCGTGCTCGACGTGTCGGTGCCGGTCTACTACGACACCGCACAGAAGCTGGCCGATGCCGCGTCACGATTTTGGATGTCGATCGATGACGAGTGGCCGAATATGGCGAAGGCCACGAACATGGCGGGCTCGTATTCGGATGCGAAGAAATGGGGTGAGTCCTACGACGCTCGGGCTGCCGCAATTCTGAGCATGGTGTCGAAAATTGCCACCGCAGCGCACGACTACGCCACGATATTGCAGACCATCGGCTACAACCACGAGGTAGCCGAGCACAAGGCGACCATGGGCGAGACAGCTCCGCCGCCCGCTCAACCCGCGCCGTTCATGCCTCCGGTGGTGGTGTGCCGGATCCCGTTGCCCTCGGCCGGCGGTCCCGGAAACGGGTTGGTGGATGAGGGGATCGGGCTCGCCGAGATGATCGGCATCATCGTGCCGGATGGCAACGCCACGACCATCTCCAACGCGGCCGATACGTGGGCGCGGACTGCGGCGGCTGACGCGGTGGCGTCATTCCCGGCCGCGCTGGAGGCCGCTGCGGTCGCGTTTGATTCGCTCACCGCGCCCGAAGTCGCGTTCATCGATGAAGACATTCGCACGGTCAAGGCGTCCGCCGAGTCGATGATTGCCGCGATGAACGATCTTGCGCAGTCCTGCCGTGACCATCGTGTCGCGCTGGACGAGTTGCGCGCCAACCTCAAGACCCAGCTCGAGGCGATTCGTGATGCGTTGCTGGCTGAGCTGGCCATCAATGCGGCCATCTCGATTGCCTCGAGTTGGATCACCTTCGGTGTCTCTGCGGCGGTCGGCGTGGCTGGTGCCGCTGCGATCTGCGCGCGCTATGCCCGCCCGATCCGGCTCATGATCGAGCAATGGCAGACCGAACGCCGGATAGCTGCCGGGGTGAAGCTGGACGAGGACATCGCCAGGCACGTGCGGGACTTGGAGAATCTGCCCGGTGGGCGCCTGCCGGTCAAACCAGATCCGGTCGGGGTGCCGAAAAAGGACCCGGTCGAGCTGCCCAAGATCGAGCATCCCGAAGGCATTCCCAAGGTGGATCTACCGCGATCGGATGTCGAGGCGATCGGCCGCTACACCGGCGACAGCGCACCACTCAACACCGCTATCCGGTCCGGCGACAATCTGACACCCGCGCAGATAGCCGAGCGCGATGCGATGAACGCCGCGTTGGACAAGTGCCCCGTGTACGAAGGTCCGGTGACCCGGCGTGTGGAGCTGTCTCCGGAAGACCTGGCCCGCTATGAGCCGGGATCAACGGTGACCGAAGCGCCGTTCACCTCCGCGTCCGCAAGTTCGGCGGCTGCGAAGGACCGGCCGGTGGAAATGCAGATTTGGTCGGCAGACGGACGTTACATCGGCCACCATTCCAGCGTCCCCGAAGAACTCGAAGTCGTGTTCAAGACCGACACCCCGTTTCGGGTGGTCGACAAATTCCCCGACCCGGAGACAGGACGCATCATCATCCAGATGCGCGAACTTCCCCGGCCGTAGAAAGGACAGAGAACGATGCCGGAAGAAATCAATGGGAAAACGTTCTACGCACCCGGTGAATATCCGCACGACGACGATATCTCCGCTGATGAGCTGGAGAAGATCAAAGCGGGATTTGCGGCATTCAACGCGCGCCGCGACGCCGTACCGGAAAACGAGCGAATCCACTTGCGTGACAGGTTCGGCGATGAAGACAAATTAGGGACACCCGACGAAGCCGCGTACCTGGCCGAAGTGGAAGAACGGAAAAAGCGCGGCGAGTACTGGGGGTGACCGAGCGGGCAGTTGCCCGCATTGGGGCCTGAATAGGCCGTTGACGGACTTGTAGAACTTGAGGGGAGGATTGCCAGAGCCTCAACACAGGCCGCTGATCCGTTCGTCATCGAGGCTGTGAACTACCCGACATCGGCAATAGGGCCTATGCGCCATCACCAGTGGATGGAGATACCTTCACTCCTGTGACCGAACTCCGAGCATTCCGCCAGGCGTGCTACGACGCCGCCCGCCGCACAGGCGGCAGTGTGATCGAGTTCCGTCTGCCCGACGGCGTAACGCCGAACTTCTACCAAGCGGTCATTGCTTACGGTGATCGCCATGTCGCGGTGGTCTTGCTACGCGACTCGGCGGTGCTTGCGATCGCTGAGCCACGTGCCATCGATCCGCGCGAGAGCGCAGCCGATTCTGGCCCGCTGACCTTCCACGATGCCCCCGAACTTGCCGACGCTCTGGCTGGACAGTCGGGGCTCGAGATACTCACCTCGCCCCAACTCGACGGCCCGTTCGACTCGGCAGACTGGCCTGAAATCGACCCTGATGACGTCAGGTACTGGAAGCCACAGACTCTCGGCGAAGCTCTCTTCAACTTCTGGGACTGAACCGACCAAGACACTGACAGCGGTCCGAGCTCGGCTCCCGTTGGCAGCCAGCTGCCCATTCGGAGAACCTCCTCCGCGCAGCCTCTGATGACACGCCCACACAGCGGTGTCGAAATTCGCGATCGATTTCCGGCCACGAGCCCCTCAACTGACGCCCAAATTCGCGATCTACAGACGCCACAATTCACGACCGAAGCCAGCCTGCGGTCGTCGCGGCGCGGCTCGGGCAGCAGGCCCCCGACCGCGACCGGGTCCGCGCGCTGCTCGGCGGCGCCGCGGACGCGTAACCGCCTCGCGCTCACCGGTAGCGAGCAGCTCGACTTGTTCGGCGACATCGCGATGTAGGTCCTGAGCCGCGGGCTCAGGCAACCGTGGTCCAGATCACTCAGAAATCCTGAGAAGTGGTGGAACCGTTGCCCCGGCCGTGCCGTCCAACCTTATTGACGGACAACGACTCCGGGCTTTTCTCATCGGGCTGGGATTCGACGGCCGTCGCCATATCAGGACAGATCACCGTCCGGTGGAAAGGGTTTCCGCTGGAGGGGGTCGAGAGCAGACGGGGGATGATATGAGAAGCACACGACTGGCATCGGCGATCGCTTTCACGGTGGCCGTGCCGTTCACCGCCGGTTTCGCGGACACCGCAGTAGCGGCTGCCGCACCCACGACCTACCAGCTGCCCGCCACGACCGCCGCCACGCAGGTTCAGCCGATCACGGAGGGGCTTTCGCCGGTGCAGCGGAAGCCGAAGAAGATCACGGTCACGGTGCGCTGCGACAAGGTCAAGAACGGCACACCGGCCAACGGGCACTCCGAAGAGAAGATCGAGGGAACCGGCCGGGCCTTCAACCGCAAAGACGCCGAGAAAGCCGCCGAGCAGGACGTCGACAATAAGATGCCGCAGGGGTATCACAAGCGGCACTGCCGTGCCATCAACTGAGAGGATGGAACCAGTAAGCGTGAGTAGCTATCTGGTTGTCCAGCTGTATTGCACGCCAACCGAGGCAGAAGCGACCCGCTCGGCCCTGGCCGAGGAGATCGCGAAGTTCCCGGAGTTCACCGGCGCGCGGATCACCTTCGAGCAGAAGGCCGAAACCGACTACGAAATGCATCTGCACTGGGCCGCCCAGCACCCAGACCAGGATCCCGGAGACCGGGCCTACCACCTGCTGCGGGTCGACACGGACAACGATGTCCCAGAACCGGTGCTGCGGGAAGCGGAGTCGAAGATCACCGACTGGATCGACTCGACCTATAACGACGACTCCGACGACATCGTCGAGCTGCAATGGGGCAGCTACGCCGGAACCAAGCTGCCGAGCTGAGGCAACCCCCCGACTGAAGGGCCGCTACCGCACGCCGGTGGCGGCCCTTTCCGCGTGAGAGCGCGTTGGGCCGATGTAGTTCAATGGTAGAACTTCTGCTTCTTAAGCAGTCCACGCTGCGCTCGCACTGGTCCATGCACTACGGAGCAGAAGGTTAGGAGCCAGCCGGACAGCGTCAGGATGACGCGAGACCCACCTCATTCTGACGCGCTTCACCCCCGGGCGTGGTGTTGGGGTGTACCTCAAATGGACGGGTCGACTTTCCGGCGGTCCTCATACACCTGTATAAGACTGCTGCGGACAGTAAGGGTGTCGGGGTGCTCAGGGCCGAGGATTTCCTCACTGTCGGCAAGGGTCCACTCATACAGCTCGATCGCCTCACCGATCCGGCCCACCACCCGGTAGGCGAGAGCGAGATTGCTCCGGGAAGCCAGGGTGTTCGGGTGAAGGGTACCGAGCACCTGCTCGCTGGCGGTGAGGATCCGCTCATGCAGCTCGATCGCCTCACCGATCCGGCCCGCCACCTGATAGGCGGCGGCGAGATTGTTCCTGGCGGTCAGGGTGTTCGGGTGAAGGGTACCGAGCACCTGCTCGCTGTCGGTGAGGATCTGCTCCAGCAGCTCGATCGCCTCACCAGTCCGGCCCGCGTCCTGATAGGCGGCGGCGAGATTGTTCCGGGAGGCCAGGGTATCGGCGTGGTCGTGCTGGAGAAGTTGCTCGCGAGTGGCGACAGCTTGGTGGAGGTAGTCGACTGCGCGGGCCGGAAAGCCTTGATTGAGATAGAACAGGCCGCTGTTGTTGCGGATGGCTGCGGTCGTGGCGGTTTCGGTCGCGGTGTAGCTGAGGAGTGCGTCGATGTGCGGCAGCAGGGTCCGCCAGGCCGGCCAAGTGACGGGATCCCACCTGTCTGGCAGCCCAGGCACAAGCTGTCGGCGGCGTGGGTGTGTGCCTTCTCGATGACGTCGGCGTCGCGGTGGGGGTCGTCTAGGTCGGGGGTACGGGCGACGGCTTGAACGAGCCGGTGGATCGACACGCTGCTGGCGGCCGGGTCTGGGGTGATCATGCTGTAGGCGGTAAGCACCCCCAGCGCCGCGGTGAGGGTAGGCGGGTCGGCCAGGTTCTGGCACAGGGCGAGGGGAATCGAGTGGGGGCCGTACCAGGCTAGAGCGCGTAGCAGGTCGGCAGCGGCGGGTTGAACGGCAGTGATGCGATCGAGGGTCACCCGCCAGATCCGAGCAATGGTGCGTTCGGGGTCGACATCGACCGCCGCCTGCTCGTACATGGCGGCTGGGTAGTCGGTCAGCAGCTGCAGGTAGTCGCGTGGTGTGGTGAGCGGGTTCTGCGCCAGATACGCGCCGGCCTGTTCGATGGCCAGCGGCAGATGCCCCAGCTCGGCACGTAATTCGGCGGCGCCGTCGCTGTCACGGGGGCCTGCCGCGGTGAGCAGGCTGGTGAGCAGCCGATGGGATTCGTCGGGTTCGAGCACGTCCAGGCGCAGGACGGCGGTGCCGGGGTGCCATCCGGTGGAGCGTCGGCTGGTGATGATGACGCGGCCGCCGGTGCCGGTGCGGGCGAGGACGTCGTGGATGTCGGTGAGGTCGTTGACGTTGTCGAGGATCAGCAGCCACCCGGTGTGGGTGGCCAGCCACTGCAAAGCGCGTTCGGCCAGCTGCTCGACCTCCAGCGCTTGAGCCAGCGCGGGTTGCAGAGCAGCGGCGAACTTCGCCAGCCCCTGCCGGACGTCGGCGGCGGTGTCGGCGGTGACCCACAGGATCGGGCGGTGTCCGTGGGGGCGTGTGGCGGCCCAGTGCGCGACCAGGGTGCTTTTGCCGATCCCGCCCAGGCCATGCACGGCCTGCACCATGACCCGCCCAGGCGCGGCCAGCACGGTGTCGAGCTTGCCGAGTTCGGCGTCGCGGCCGACGAACGCGTGGCCGGGCTGCATCGGCAGGTTGTCTATCCCGGGTGGGGCGTCGATCTCGGCGATGGGCTGCCACGCCTCGGCCGGCAGGTGCACGATCCGGGCACGGGAGTTGTCCCCGGTCTGGACCAGGCCGGCGTTGCCGCCGACCGCGACCGCCCGCTGCCCCGACACCTGCACACCGGCGGCAGGGACACCTCCGTGCACGGCCACGGGGGTATCGGGTCGCTCAGGGCGGGGGTCGGACTCGTTCATGCTGAGGTCGGTCCGTGCTGGTCGCCGGTGGAGATAGGGCCTTGCGCGTCTCTGCCGATCGCGACCGAACGCTCACCTGCGGCCGACACTGCTCCCGGCGCGGGGCCGGGTTCGGCCGGATCACGCGCCGGCCGCGGGGCCGGCGCCGGTGGGGCGGGTGCCGGGTTGTCGCCGGTGCTGATCGGGCCCGCGTCGCGTCCCACCGCCACGCTGCGCGGACCCGACGCCTCGACCGAACCCGTCGACGACGGGGGCGGTACGGGTGGGGTGGCGGATTGGCGGCGATACAGCCACAACGACGTCCCGCAGCCCGCCGCGGTCAGCGCCACGACCAATGCCCACAACCACCAGGGTCCACCCCCGGTCGCCAGATTCACCACCACCGCCAGGCCGGTACTCACCGCCGCTCCCAGCACGGCAGGAGCCATCACCGGTGCCAGCGCTCGCCAGCTCGAACTCATGCTTTCTCCCCGTCTCCGTGCCGAATCCTGCCACGGCACCATCGAACTCGCGCCACCGCGCGACGGGGCCGACCTGGCAGCGTTGTCCATGCCCTGTTGTGGCCGACCGTCAGCTGGTGAACCGGCTCAACCTAGTCGACCCGCGCGGGCAGGGTCATTCCTTCGACAGCATCCTTCAGGCCTGTGTGTGATCGCAGATCAGGGTGATGACCAGCACGACGTCCTCGCTACCGCGCCGGTATCACGGACCCGCCGACGGTGGGAAGCCCGCTTTTGGACAAAGCGTACGAGTCCGGCGATGATCTCACCCCACAGACGAGAGACGGGGAGGATCCGCACATGTCGGTGCCGCACAAGGCTGCCCTCGGGCTCGCGGCGGTGTCGGCCGCCACCTGCGCCGTGGTCGGCGCTCCTGCGGGTGAAGCGCGTGCGGCGACCTATTATGGCGCGCTGGCGTTTTCCTCCAGCACGGGCGCCGTCACTTCGGCGGTGGACTATGCGAGCGCCGCCGCCGCGGACACCGCGGCTCGCGCTCAATGCGGTGTCGCCGACTGCCGGACGGTGGTGCAGTTCTGGAACGCCTGCGGGTCCGTGGTTCGCGGCGCCGACGGCAGGCACGGATGGGCGTGGGGCGCCACCCGAGCCGAAGCCGAACGCCGGGCCATCGAGGTCCTCGGTCCCAGCGCTCCGCCGTTCCCCGACCTCGGCAGCGCGATTCCCCGTGCTGCGAGCGTGCGGTTGACCGCCTGCACCTCGACCGCCGGGTAGCTCAGCGGCGCAATACTTTCCGGGCCAGCCAGTTGCCGAAGAACTGGATGCCCTGCACGCCCGCGATGATGATCAGCGTCGCGACGAGCGTGACCCGCCAGGCGAAGCGCTGGTAGCCGTAGACCAAGACGAAGTCGCCGAGACCGCCGCCGCCGACGGTGCCCGCCATCGCGGACATGTCCACGATGGCGATCACCACGAAGGTGTAGCCCAGGATCAGCGGTCCCGGCGCCTCGGGGATCAGCAGCGTCAGGATGATGCGCAGCGGGCCTTCAACAGCGCGGCCGATCTGCGGGCGACGCTCGCCGAACTGGAGTCCCGGTTCCGGAAGTAGGCGTATCGAGTCCCCGCGACCGCCGGTCGCGGGCACGTCGGCGCTTTTGCGCCGGGGTAAGTAGTAGGCGTCCCGAGTCCTCGCGACCGCCGGTCGCGGGCACGTCGGCGCTTTTGCGCCGGGGTCAGGACGGGGGCGCGGTCGGCGGGTAGTGGGAGCGCCTACCGCTGATCAGGTCGCGGGCCTTGTCCACGAGCGCGGATACCATGCCCACGGTCTTCAGATATCCGGGGCTCGACGGGGCGCTCGGATGCGGCCGGGTCGGCGCCATGGCCTTGGCCGCGGCCATTTTGCGCCCTAGTTCGTTGGACGTCTCCGGTGGTATGGCGTCCGCGAACGCGGGCCATACCTCGGACTGCTCGAACTCGATGTGGGCGCGCGCGGCGGGAATGAACTCGGTCAGCGCCCGCTCGAATTCGGAACTGCCCGCCTGCGAGTTCTTCAACTGCTGAAGCAATTTCTTGGCCCTGTCCTCCTGGCCGATCGCCCGATCGGCGAGTTCGTCGCCGTCCGGGACCGCCCGACGGACTTCGGGCCAGAAGAACTGCTCCTCGATCGCCTCGTGCTGCGATTCCGCGATCACCAGGGTGGTCACCAGATCGCCGCGAGCGCGAACCTCCGCGTCGCCGCTGCCCCGGCCACGTTCGAGGGACTCGAGAATTCCGAGTACGCCTTCGTGGTCGGTGCGCAGAAATGTCAATGCGTCCACAGCGTTCCTCCTTCCGAGTGCCCGGCTGTGCGGGTCCGCAGCGTGCGGGGCTCAGGGGTCGGGCGAGCGACCACGGATCCGGCCCGGTCGCAGCGGTGGGATCCGTGGTCGCGGCGGTTCACGAGACGGCTTGGCTGACCGCGTTCGGGCCGTCGTAGGTCCGGTCGGGAATTTCCTCGAGGGCGTGGATGACGTCTTTGTCCGCTCCGTTGTCCCGGGCTGCCGAGACAATGCCCTCGCGGTCGCACGGATAGTCGACGCCGGAGAGGTACTTCTGTACCTGGATCGGATTGACCTGGCCCATGCTGTGCTCCTTTCGCGCGATCGCCGATTCGAGCAGCTGACACCGACGCACTACCACCCTCCCGGACCGCCAAACCATCGGTGGCTGCCGGTTCGGCAGCGCCCGCCGAGACACGAGAGGCCGGTGGCGCGGTTTCGGGCGGATCTGGGCGGGAATCGCGTCGGGGAGCTGACGTTGAGGAGGTCTCCGTGCCGGAAGGGAATACCGCGAGCCCGCAGCGGGTCGTGATCGTCGGAAGCGGGTTCGCCGGGTTCACCTGCGCCCAGAAGCTCTGCCGCATCGTGGCGAAGGCGAACCGGGACGTCGAAATCGTGCTGGTCACCCCGAACGACTACATGCTCTACACCCCGCTGCTGCCGGATGTGGCGGGCGGATTGATCGACCCCCGGTTCGTCGCCATCTCACTGGCCGATTCGCTGCCGCGGGTCCGGCTCGTGATCGCGCACGTCCGGTCGGTGGACCTGCAGAACAAGACGATCACGGTGGCCGGTGAGCAGTACCCGTCGCGGCAGTTGTCGTGGGATCGGTTGGTGCTCACACCCGGATCGGTCACCCGATTGTTCGACATACCGGGATTGGCGGAGCACGCGCGCGGTCTCAAGACCGTCGCCGAGGCGTTGTACCTGCGCGAGCAGTTGCTGCGCCAACTCGAACTCGCCGACGACGAAGAGGACGACGACGTCCGGCGGGCTCGCCGCACCGTGGTCGTCGTAGGGGCGTCGTACGCGGGTACCGAGCTGATCGCGCAGTTGCGCGCCCTCGCCGACGCCTACGCCGCGCGTCGCGGATTCGACCCCGCCGAAGTGCGTTTCCTGCTGCTCGACATGGCGCCCAGGGTGATGCCCGAAGTCGGCGAGCGGCTCAGCGACAAGGTGCTGAAGGTGCTGCGGAAACGCGGGATCGAGATCCGGTTGCAGACCTCGCTGCAGAAACTCGACGAGAACTCGGTCGTGCTCACCGACGGCACGGTGGTCCCGACACACACCGTCGCCTGGGTGACCGGTGTGACCGGCGCACCGGTGCTCGGCACGCTCGGCCTGCCGTTGGAGAAGGGCCGCCTGGTCGTCGACGCGAAACTGACCGTGCCCGGTCATCCGGACGTCTTCGCGGGCGGGGACGCGGCGGCCGTGCCCGACCTCACCAAGCCGGGGCGGATCACGCCGCCCACCGCACAGCACGCCTCGCGGCAGGGCAAGACGCTGGCCAGGAACGTCGCCGCCAGCCTCGGCATCGGCACTGCCGCCGACTACAAGCATCGCGACCTCGGTCTGGTCGTCGACCTCGGGCCGGGCTTCGCCGTCGCCAACCCGATGGGCATCCGCCTCTCCGGTCTGCCCGCCAAGGCGGTGACGCGCGCTTATCACACTTTCGCCGTGCCGAGAGCCGTCAACCGCTGGGCGATCACGGTCTCCTACCTGACCATCGCGGTGACCCCCCGGCCGCTGGCGCTACTCGGACTCGTCAGCCACGAGGAAGCCAGCTTCGGCAGCAGCGAGGGCATCACCCGGCCTTCGTGAGCCTTCGTCCACCAGCGGTCGCCGCGCTGCGGCCGCCGGGCTTCGTCACCGCCCGCCCCGTCGTCGTGCTCGGAGGAAACGCGTGCGCGAGGCGATCGCAGCGGAGATGATGCGGAGGTGGACGAGGTGACGTATCGGCGATCGCGCGTCGGGTTGCACGCGGTCGCGGAGTTGTTGATCGCTGGGCCGCAGTTCCGGGAGTTCGGCACCATCCGCTTGGGCGTCGTGCGGGGAGGCTTCGGGGGCGTGCGGTGGCCGGTCTCGGTTGTCGGAGAGGAATTGGTCTGGCCGGAAGGGCGGGTCCGGCTGGAGGGGACCTATCGAGAGGTCGCCACGGCTGCGGGTTTCGAACCGGGGCCGCCGGACGGCGTGTACACGGACACCACGGGCGTAGACCCCGATGCGGCGATCGAGGTGGACCCCTCGGCGGCCGGGTTGATCGAAGACTGGCTCGCGGTGGGGGACAGGGCGTTGCGCTGCCTGGCTTCCGGCGTGACGCCGGTGTTGTGGCCGGAGCATTTCGATCTGTCGAGCACGCTCGACGAAGTGAACTACGGGGTTTCACCGGGAGACGACGCACATCCCGGCCCGTACGCCTATATCGGGCCGTGGACCCCACGAACCGGCGATTTCTGGAACGCGCCGTTCGGCGCGCTCAGGCCACGTGGCGCGGTGAACACCGTCGCGGCCCTGCTGGAGTTCTTCGAGGAGGGCAGGCAGCTCGCGGCGGAGGGATGACCTGCCGCCGCCCTGCGGTTCCGGCCCCGGTAGTCAGGCGCCTTTGCGTGTGGGGGCCTTCTTGGCCGCCTTCTTCGCAGGCGTCTTCTTCGCCGCGCTCTTGGTGGCCGCGCTCTTGGACGCGCTGCTCTTGGACGCGGTGCTCTTGGCGGCGCTCTTGCCCCCGCCGCTCGTGGCCGCGGCCTTCTTCGCGGTCTTCTTCGGCTCGGCGCCGTCGCCACCCGCGGTCCGGCGTCCACTCGCCTCCAGGCTGCGCTGCAGCGCGGCGACCAGGTCGACCACCTCGGCGTCCATCCCGCTGGGCGCGAGTTCCGGCTGCTCGGGCACTTTGCCGGTGCCGCTGGCGATCGCCTCGTCGAGCAGGCGCTTCAATTCGATCTGGTACTCGTCGGTGAACTGCTCCGGATCGAAGTCGTCGGACATGGCCTCGACCAGCGTCTCGGCCATCTTGATCTCCTGCGGCCTGGGGTCGGCGACCCCGTCGAGGGATTCGAAGTCGACCGAGCGGACCTCGTCCGGCCACAGCAGCGTCTGGACCACCAGAACGCCCTCACGCACGCGTAGCGCGGCCAGCCGCGTCTTCTGCCGCAGCGTGAAATACACCAGGGCGGTGCGCTCGATCTTCTCCAGGGTCCGCGCCAGCAGCACGTAAGCCTTCGGCGTGCTGGAATCAGGTTCCAGGTAGTAGCTCTTCTCGAACAGGATCGGGTCGATCTGCTCGGACGGGACGAACTGGAGCACCGGAATCTCGTGCTTCTCGGCCACCGGCAGTTTCGCGAAGTCCTCGTCACTGAGGACGATCTTGTCGCCGTCCGGGGACTCGTAGGCCTTGTCGATCTCGGTGTACTGGACGGATTCACCGCACACGGTGCACACGCGCTCATATTTGATCCGGCCTCCATCCTTGGCGTGCACCTGATGGAACCGAATGTCGTGGTCCTCGGTGGCGGTGTACACCTTCACCGGAACGTTCACCAGCCCGAATGCGATCGAGCCCTTCCAGATCGATCTCATACACCCATCATGGCCGAAGCCCCTCGACCTCGCGAGGGAACCGGAATCCCGAGTGTCGCGGCCACGACACGCCGCCGCAGCCGACCCGGCAACGCCACGAAGAGCGCGCTCATCGCCGCGGCCGTGCCCGCGAGGTCGGTGCGGCCCGACAGATACGCGCGTTGCGTCGCCGCGGGCAGCGCGAAGAAGGTGTCGAAGAACAGCGGGAGATCCTCGGGAGGCAGCGCGAGCAGGGCGCGCAACCCGGCGCCGCGCAGCCGGTGGACGACGCGTGCCGCGGCAGGCCAGACGTCTTGTCCCGCCGCAACGGCATCGGCCGAGGCCAGCGCGGCGCCGACGCTGTACCCGGTCGCCTGGTGCAGAAACCCGCCCGCCGCCCCGAATCTCCGCGGACCGGGACGGCCGCCCTGTACCGGAAATCGGACGTGTTCCACGGACTCCTCGCCGGTGTATCGGATGCCCCTGGCCTCGAGCCGGTGCCGCAAGCGTGCGCGCAGTTGCGCACCGGTCAACGCAGGACGGCCGGCCAGACAGGTTTCCTCGAGCAGCATCCGCTCGTCGTCCAACGGGACGGCGTAGAGGAACGAGCGCGGCGCGCCGGGTGCGGCGCCGTTGTCCGGCCGCCAGTCCATGAACAGCGGGTCGAGTCCACCGCAGCGTTGCGCGTCCACGATGACGCCGTAGGCGGTCTGCTCGGCCCGGGCGGGTGAGCGAGCGAGTCCGCGCGCGTCGATCACCCTGGCGCCGGTGATCGACGCACCGGAGGCCAAGGTCACCCGTTCGGGAGCGATGTGGGCGGCGCGGTCGGTGAGGACGTTCGCGTCGGCCGGCGTCAGCGCGGTCTGCAATCGACCGGTGTCCAGCACGACGTACGGGCGGTCAACCCGATGCGCGCGCGTTCCCCAGGCCAGCGGCCGGGGCACCGTCGCCGCGACGACCTCCGGCGCCAGCCACTCCGGCAGTTCGTCGGCCCACATCCCGTAGGTGGCCGTCCACCTGCGCTCCGGCGCGGGATCCACCACGGTGACCGTGAGCCCGCGCGCCACGGCGCGGTGCGCGAGGGCGCGACCGGCCGGGCCGAGACCGCAGACGACCAAGTCGGGTCTCACGTCACGGGCCTGAGGTTGTGCGGTGGTGCGATACGAGGCATGGTGGGAGCCTCTCATCTGCGCACTCGACGCGGGTACCGCCCGCACGCCGAAGACGCGGAGGATCCGGCTTCGCGGTGCTCCGGAGTGCCGAGCCCGCGTGCCGAACCGTGACCGGAGCGAATCGGTGTCCAGACCGCAGCCGGTGACCACGAAGAGGGGGCGATTTCGACGCGCACCCGCGCGGCCGGTCGGTGCGAGCCGAGCGTCCCCGGCGGTGCGGTAGGGCACGGCAGCTCGGGTCGCGTCCAGGCCAGGTGCCGATGGAATGTGTTCGGGCTCACCGTAGTTTGTCGCGCGTTGCTAGGATGCCGGGGCGCTGGCGCACGCATCCGGCTCCGGTGCCGAGTGTCAGGTGTCGGCGCACCGGTGCGCCGCGGACGGCGCGCCGGGCAGATTGCCGACCGGCGACCGCTGGCGTCCGAGAGCGAAAGCGGCACGACCGGAACGAGTTAGGGGTAGACGGAGTGTTCGAACTGACCAGGCGGCGCAGCCGGTGGATCCTCGCCGTGTTCGTGGTGCTCGCACTGGCGATGGGCACGCTGAGCGCGACGCTGTTCGACAAAGTGCAGGGCGGCGGGTACATCGACCCCGACAGCGAATCGAGCCGGGCGGCCGCGGTGCTGCGCGACACCTTCGGCGAGGCCACCCCGAACTTCGTGCTGCTGGTGCAGACGCGCCGCTCGGTCGACGACGACGCCGCGGCCACCGCGGCGACGAACCTCGCCACCGAGCTGAAGTCGCAGACCGGCGTCGTGGGCGTCACGTCCTACTGGACCGACAAATCGCCCGCGCTGCGCAGCACCGACGGCACCAAGGGGCTGATCGTGGCCAGCATCCTCGGCGAGGAGGCCGAGGTGGACAAGCGGGTGGGCGATCTCGCCGACCGGTTCGGCGGCACGCACGGCCCGCTCGAGGTGCGGGTCGGCGGCTACGCGATGCTGCTGCACGAGACGGTGCAGCAGAGCGAGAAGGACGTCGTGCTCGGCGAATCCATCGCCTTCCCGATCACGCTGGTCGCCCTGCTGCTGGTGTTCGGTGGCCTGGTCGCGGCCAGCCTGCCGCTGGTGGTCGCGATGATCACGGTGATGATCACGATGGGCGCGCTGTGGCTGATCGCGAGTGTCACCGATCTCGCCGCCACCGCCACCAACGTCGCCACCCTGCTCGGGCTCGGCCTGGCGATCGACTACAGCCTGCTGATCATCAGCCGCTACCGCGACGAATTGGTCGCCGGTCAGCAGCCGGGCGCCGCGGTGGCCGCGACCATGCGCTCGGCGGGCCGGACCGTCCTGTTCTCCGCCGTCACCGTCGCGGTCGCCCTGTCAGGGCTGCTGTTCTTCCCGCTGCTGGCCGTGCGGTCGATGGGTTACGCGGGTCTGGCCGTCGCGGTGATCGCCGCGACGGTGTCGCTGACCGTGCTGCCCGCGATCCTGTTCCTGCTCGGCGCCAAGATCGACAACGGCCAATTGTGGTGGTTCCTGCGCGCCGCCCGTCCCGCGCCCGGCGAGGGCGCCTGGCACCGCCTGGCGCGGTTCGTGATGATGCGGCCGGTGCCCATCGGCCTGGCGGTGACCGCCCTGCTGCTCGTGCTGGGCGCGCCGTTCCTCGGCGTGAAACTCGGCTTCCCCGACGAAAGGTCGCTGCCGGAGTCGATGAACAATCGCCAGGTCACCGAGACCATCCAGCGCGACTTCTCCGCCACCGAGCAGAACGGGCTGTTCGCCGTACTACCGGAAAGCGCCTACAGCGCCGCCGGTCTGGACGCCTACGCCCGGGAACTGTCCGAGATCGAGGACGTCCGCCGGGTGGACACCGCCACCGGCAGTTACAGCCACGGCGGGCTGCTCGCCGCGCCCACCGAGGCCAACGGCCGCTTCCGCGCCGCGAACGCCGCCTATCTCGCGGTGATCCCGGACACCACCGACCCCACGGTGCTGGACCGGATCGCCGATGACGTGCGCGCGACGCCCGCCGCGTCGCCGGTGCTGGTCGGCGGCGTGGCCGCGGCCAACGCGGACGCGATCGGCTCGGTGATCTCGGCGCTGCCGTACGCGCTGGCCTTCGTCGTGCTGATCATGGTGGTGGTCCTGTTCCTGCTCACCGGCAGCGTCGTGCTCCCGCTGCTGGCGGTCGTGCTCAGCTTCCTGAGCCTCACCGCGACCTTCGGTGCGCTGGTGTGGATCTTCCAGGACGGGCACCTGTCCGGGCTGCTCGGTTTCACCGTCACCGGCGACCTGCCGCCGACGGTTCCGGTCATGCTGTTCGGCGTCGCGTTCGGTCTCGCCATGGACTATCAGGTGTTCCTGCTGGCACGTATTCGTGAGGAGTACCAGCGCACCCGATCCAACGCGCTGGCTGTCACGTCCGGGCTGGAGCGCATCGGCCGGATCGTCACGGCCGCGGCGGTCCTGATCTCGCTGGTCTTCCTCGGCTTCCTGGCCTCCGACATCACGTTCATGAAGGCGTTCGGCATCGGGCTGCCGCTCGCCGTCCTGGTGGACGCGACGCTCGTGCGCGGCTTCCTGCTGCCCGCGGCGATGGAATTGCTCGGCCACTGGAACTGGTACGCGCCCGGCCCGTTGCGCGCACTGCACCGGCGCTTCGGCATCGAAGAGGAGCCTGCCGCTCCCGCGGTCGCGGGACGGGAGGACTGGCTTCAGCCCGCGCGGCTCTGAGCGCGCCGACCGTACGCGCCCGATCCGGTAGGGTCGTTGCGGCAGCTCCGGGGAGGCCCACACAGGGTGGGACGGCTGCCGGGAGTGTGGAGGGCGACCGCGATGACCTACCCGTCCGGCTCCGGATTCGACGGCCGCCGAGCGAATTACGGGAAATCGGACGAGGCGCGGCCCGCGCCGGACTGGGGAAGCATGTCCCCGCCGAGCGCGTACCCCCCGCAGGCGTGGGAGGCGCCGCCCCTGTCTCCGCCGCCCGAGCGCGGAACCGGCGTGATCGTCGCGCTGGCGATCGGCGTGGTCGCCGTGCTGGCGGCGGTCGTGATCGGCGTGTCGGCGCATTCGCGTGTGCCGGGGCACGCGCAGGCCGCGGCCATGTCCGCCGAGGCGACCACGCGCGCGGGTGGCGTCACCAGCACGCGACCCACGCCTGGCGGTACGCGCCCTTCGTCGGGAAGGCTGAGCTACACGGAATACGCGAAGGATTGGGACTTCCGGTTCGATCGCGTCGAGTTGCACGCGGACTGGGTCGACGGCCGCGATCACGCCGATTGCCATCCGATCGAAGCGGCGGGCAAGCTGACCGGTCTCGGCTGCGTCTACGCGGCGGAGCTGGTGTACCGCGCCGAGGGCGGGGCGCTCATGCTCACGCAGTTCGTCCTCGGCATGGCCGACCAGGGCAAGGCGGCCGCGGCGAAAGACCGGTTCACCGACGCGGACCTCACCCTGCGTCCCGGCACGTACATCAAGGGCTACGCGACCGGGAAGTGGAAGGACGGCAGCGAGAAGGAATTCGTGGTGGTGACGCTGGCGACGGCCACCGGCGCGGTCGACGCTGCGACCGTGCAGAAATACCTGCGCTACCGGCACGCCGACACGCTCGGCGCGCTTGCGTTCCGGTAGCGCCGCTCGTCGCCGGTCAGATACCGCCGGTGGAGAGCAATCCGCCGTCCACGCGCACCGTCTCGCCGGTGATCCACGCAGCCTCGTCCGAAACCAGGAATCCGATCAAGCGCGCCACATCTTCCGGGCTGCCCAACCGCTTCATCGGGTACACGCTCGCGGCGCGGTCCTCGTCTGCCGAGTACAGCGCGTCGGCGAACTTGGTCTTGATCACGCCGGGGGCGACCGCGTTCACCCGGATCTTCGGCCCCAGCTGCCAGGCGAGTTCGCCGGTGAGATGGATCAGCGCCGACTTCGACGCGCCGTAGGCGGCGATCACGCCGGTCGAGCGGATGCCCGCCACGCTGGCCACGTTGACCACGGCGCCGCCGTGGTCGCGCATCCACGCCTTGTACGCCTCCTGGATGTAGCCGAGAGCGGCGACCACGTTCACGTCGAAGATCTTGCGCACGGCGTCCAGGTCGGCGTCCATCAGGGCGCCGTAGACCGGGTTGATGCCGGTGTTGTTGATCAGCACGTCCAGCGAACCGAACTCCGTGACCGCGCGCTCGACCGCCGCCGCCCGATCCTCGGCGACACCCGAGTTGCCGGCCAGGGCGACGACCTGGCCCTGGTGACCCAGTTCGCGCAGCTGGGCGGCGGCCTCCTCCAGCGGATCCTTCTTCCGCGCGGTGATCAGCACGTTCGCGCCGCGGCCGAGCAATTCCGCCGCGACCGCCTTGCCGATGCCACGGCTGGCCCCCGTGACCAGAGCGCTCTTGCCCAATAGATCGGTACTCATGGCATCGCACGCTAGCGCAGCCGATCGGGCGTGCCGTTACCGCCGTCACATGCGGGGAGCTGGGATGGGGCAGCACTGCCGGCCCCAGGTAAAATCGGTGGTTCTTGTGCGCGTCGGGTCGCACAATCGAGCACGCGTCCAGCACCACGATCCGCGAGGAGAAGTTTGTGATCACCGCGACCGACCTGGAGGTCCGGGCCGGAGTCCGCACCCTGCTGTCCGCTCCGGGACCGGCGCTGCGGGTGCAGGCGGGCGACCGGATCGGGCTGGTCGGGCGCAACGGCGCGGGGAAGACGACCACGCTGCGCATCCTGGCCGGTGAGGGTGAGCCGTACGCCGGGAAGATCCTTCGCTCCAGCGACATCGGTTACCTGCCGCAGGATCCGCGCGAGGGCAATCTGGACGTGCTGGCTCGCGACCGGGTGCTGTCCGCCCGTGGCTTGGACACGCTGATCCGGGAGATGGAGAAGCAGCAGGCGCTGATGGCCGAGGTCGCCGACGACAAGGAGCGCGAGAAGGCCGTCCGCAAGTACGGCAGGCTCGAGGAGCGCTTCTCGGCGCTGGGCGGCTACGTCGCCGAGAGCGAGGCCGCACGCATCTGCCACAGCCTCGGCCTGCCCGACCGGGTCCTCGGTCAGCCGTTGCGCACCCTCTCCGGTGGTCAGCGGCGCCGAATCGAATTGGCGCGCATCCTGTTCGCCGCCTCCGACGGCAGTGGCGGGCGCTCCGACACCATCCTGCTGCTGGACGAGCCGACCAACCATCTCGACGCCGACTCGATCACCTGGCTGCGTGGTTTCCTGCAGAATCACGACGGTGGACTGATCGTGATCAGCCACGACGTCGATCTGCTCGCCGACGTGGTGAACAAGGTGTGGTTCCTGGACGCGGTGCGCGGCGAGGCCGACGTCTACAACATGGGCTGGAAGAAGTACCTCGACGCGCGCGCGACCGACGAGCAGCGCAGGCGTCGGGAACGCGCGAACGCCGAGAAGAAGGCCAGTGCGCTGCGCGCCCAAGCGGCCAAGCTCGGCGCGAAGGCCACCAAAGCGACTGCGGCGCAGAACATGGCCAAGCGCGCCGACCGCCTGCTGGCCGAGCTCGACGATGTGCGCGTCGCCGACAAAGTCGCCCGGATCAAGTTCCCCGAGCCCGCTGCCTGCGGCAAGACCCCTCTGATGGCCGAGAACCTGACCAAGGTCTACGGCTCGCTGGAGATCTTCACCGGCGTCGACCTCGCGATCGACCGCGGCAGCCGGGTGGTCGTCCTCGGACTCAACGGTGCGGGCAAGACGACGCTGCTGCGTCTGCTGGCCGGGGTCGAGCAGCCGACGGCGGGCGGGCTGGTGCCGGGGCACGGCCTGAAGGTCGGCTACTTCGCTCAGGAGCACGACACCCTGGACGACAACGCCACCGTGTGGGAGAACATCCGCCACGCCGCGCCGGACGCGGGCGAGCAGGATCTGCGCGGTCTGCTCGGCGCCTTCATGTTCTCCGGTCCGCAGCTCGAGCAGCCGGCGGGCACCCTGTCGGGTGGTGAGAAGACCCGGCTCGCGCTGGCCGGACTGGTCTCCTCGGCGGCGAACGTGCTGCTGCTGGACGAGCCGACGAACAACCTCGACCCGGTGTCGCGGGAGCAGGTGCTCGACGCCCTGCGCACCTACGCGGGCGCGGTGGTGCTGGTGACCCACGACCCCGGCGCAGCGGAGGCGCTGTCTCCGGAACGCGTGATCCTGCTTCCGGACGGGACAGAAGACCACTGGTCGGCCGAATATCTGGAACTTATTCAGCTTGCGTGAGTTTCATCACAGGAACCCGTTGATCACGGCCTGCTGAGTGCTTAGCCTGGAAAGACGCTGCTCGGCGACTCGGAGGAAGCCATGAGCGACAGGCCACAGAGCAAGGCCCCATTGGGTAAGGGCACACGCGTCACCGGGAAGTCACGCGACCGCCTGCAAACCCAGCTGAAGAAGCAATACGAGGCGGGTGCGAGCATCCGGTCATTGGCGCGGTCCACCGGCCGCTCCTACGGCTTCATCCACAACGTGCTGGTGGAGTCGCATGTGCAACTCCGCAGCCGGGGTGGAGCCAATCGCCGCAAGGGGCAATAGCGCCGCCGTCACGGCGAGCGGATTTCGCGCCGCGAGGAACCCGTCGCACGGTGCACACCGGTGGCCGACGGAGGCGTCCTCGCGGCGCGGAGCCCGCTGTCGTGGATGATGGTCCGCCGTCGTTTCCTGCGGAACCGCCATCGCCGCCGCCTGCGGGTCGGCGCGGACTCTGCCCGGGGTCGCGGGCGCAAGAGCAACCCCGGCAGGCCGGTACCGGTGTCGCGCGTGCTCGGGCGGGCGCGGTAGATCTTCGGCCGCGAAGCGGTGAATGCATCTCGGCTACCAGGGATTTCGCTGCCTGCGGCGCGGGACGGCGGTTGCGCTCAGTAGCCCGCCACCATGCCGTCGCCGTCCACCAGCAGGTTGGCGAGGCTGCGAAAGATCGGCAGCCCGGTTTTGATCTCCAGGTAGGCGAACTGTCCCTGTGGATTGACCTCGAGGAAGTAGTACTCGCCGTCGCGGCCGAGCCGAATGTCGAGGACGCCGAAGGACAATCCGAGCGCGCCCATCAGCGTGGCCAGCGACTTGCTCACCGAGGCGGGCAGATGGTCGGGCACGAAATCGACCGAGGTGTCCAGGCGCGAGTCGACCTTCCCGACGCCCGCCTGCGAGTCGATGCGCACGGTCCATTCGACCCCGTCGACCCACACCACGCGCAGATCGCAGGTGGCGTCGACGTAGTCCTGGAAGGTGGTCGGAGCCGAACGGATCGCCGCCAGTCTGCCGAAATCGTCCCTGGAGATGATCCTGGTCTCGGCGAACTCCGCCCGGCTGGTGCCCGTGCGCTTGTAAACGACCGGACCGGGCCGGGATTCGACGAAGCTGCGCGCCTCGTCCGGATCATTGGTGATCAACGTCTCCGGTACGGCGAACCCGGCTCGCAACGCCGTCTCCAATTGCACGATCTTGCGTCCAGCGGTGCGGTCGGCGCCCGGGTCGTTGACCCAGTAGGCCGGGATGGACCAGAGCAGGCCTTGGATGAATCCGTCGCACTCGGCCTGGCGAAAATCATTGTCCGAGGCCCGGACGCTCGCGGGCACCCGAGCCGGATGCGGTCGTCGCCACCACACCGACCGGACGTCGTCGAGACCGATCAGGTGCGACAGCGACCGCGTGGTGCCGAGCCGATCCAGCCGGAAGCTGCCGGACTCCCGGGGGAAATCCCGCAAGTCGAGGTGGATCGGGCCGAGCCCGTGGTGTTCTCGCAGGGTCGCCGCCATCGCGGTGGCGTGTAGATCATCGGATTCGGACACGATCAGGACCGAACCGCGCCGGCGTGCGGCCATCAAACCTGCCGCTCAGTCGAGGCTGTCGCAGTTGATGCCGTCGTCGCTGCCGTTGATCGATTTGGTCTGGCAGTAGGTGTACGTCGCTCCGCCCGCGCCCGGGCAATCGACGAGTTGCAGCCGGTCGGCCCAGGTTTCGGTGAGCTGACGCAGCTGCTCGTCGCCGAGCGCCGCCGACGGTGACTCCGGGATGGTCATCGGCCGATCGACCAGATCGATGCGCAGCCTGCGGGTGAAATCGGCGGTGGCGCCCGCGCGGATGTCCACCAGCACCGGGCGGCCGTCCTGATCGGCTTGCGGCACTGCGGAATCGACCACTCGCAAGACGTCGGACCGGCAGAACGTCCACGTTCCCTCCGCGACGCGCACGCTGATCTCCCGGTCCGATTCCGCGACCAGCACACCCTGGAGGGGAGCGATGCGGTCACCCTTCGGCGTCTTCCCGGGAAGGCGGATTGCGTCGGTCATAGCCATTTCTCCGATCTGCTCATTATTTGCCACGACCCCCAAGCGTGTGAGCGATCCTATCGCGACAAGGGTGTTTATCGGTTCGGATCGGGAGATTTCCCGGCCTGCGGCAAACTGAATTCCGATCGATAAGGCCCGAGGGCCGAAAGAATTCCGGTACGCTGTCAATGCGTACGGCGCGATCACCGAGCTAACCCGATGCGCTGCTGGACGGCGCTCATAGCCCGATATTGGCGGCTGTGCATCTGCACTCTCGCACGCCTCGCCGGAGGTGCGAACCGGAGACCGGATGCGATGGCTTGCGCGCACCACGTCGTATTCCTCCACCCGCCAATTCGTCGTGCTCTATCTGCTGGAATCCGCTTGCGCCTGCTGGAGTCTCGCGAACCTCGGCTGCTGTTCGCGTTACGCTCGGCTCGCCCGACGGGGCCCGGCGATCGATCGCACCGCCCGCGACGATCCGAATGGCAGGATGTTTCCGTGGGTGCGGCAACCGGCCACTGCGTCGGGCCCGGAGATCTGGACGCGCACCCAGCCGGTTCCCGCCGCACGGCCCGTCGGTCGGCGAAGCGGGGCGCACGGTCTCGCGGCTGTCACCGAATTCGGTAACCGGCACCGACTTACATTCCCGAATCGAGAAGCTGCTCATCGAACGGTCCGAGGGCACTGCGCCGTCGTGCGAATCCGGCGATGCCGGAGGCGGCGGCGGAGCAGTCGCCGCGCCGCCGGTCGCCATGTCTTCTCCGGGTGGCGGGCCGCGTCATCTCGCCGGGGCGCCGTATCGGCGAGAGGTTGCGAAGGCAGTGATGGCCGGCTCGGGGGGCCTTGCCTGCGCCACGACATCGGCGGATGATCGATCGGAGCCCCTCGGGACTCGGATGCGCTTGCCGGGTCGGGCTCGGATCGCCCTATCGCTCAGCCAAGGAAATCACGATGATCACCAAAGCCACGCAAGCGATCGCCGCAACCGCGCTCGTCCTGGCCATGGGCGCATTCTTCGCTCCGGCAGCCTCGGCCGCACCGGCCTCACCAGCGCCGACGACCGACGCGCTCGGATCGGTCGCGGTGTGCCTGAACGTGCCACTCGGCTCGGTCAGTATCAGCTTCTGCATCTGAGACCGCCGCCCGGAACCGGCGAACGGACGACGCACACAGTGCCGTCCACCCGCCGGTCGGGGTCGGCTGCCGTAAATCACCCTCTAGTTCACCCGGGATCGGGGTGAGCGGGGACGCGCGCTCGCACCACCGGCCGGTCCCGCGGGTCACGACCAGAAGGTGGGCGCGTGCCACCGGCCGAGGGCTGAAGCCCGCGCCGCGCCTTGCGGAGCGGCTTACGGATCCGGGCTGCGATGCCGTTGTCGTGGAAGGCGATGACAGTCGCCTCCTGCGGTCCGAGCTTCGCGGTCAGCCCCGGTTCGTGTTGCGTTCCGCCCACCAAGCGGGAGCGTCGACGAAGTGGTTGTCGAACTCTTCCTGCGCGGCGGCGAGCTCGGCCATCGTGGATTCTCCCGCGGCGATCCGCTCCAGTAGCCGGAAGTACTCGAATCGCTGCACGCCCGGGGTGAGCGCTATGAGGACGCGCGCCGTGCTGCCGGGCGCGGCGCCGAAGGCGTGCGGCATGAATTTCGGGACAACGATCGACCCGCCCGCGCCGACGGTGACGATCCGGTCGCCGGCCAGCAGTTGCAGCTCCCCGTCGGCGACGTAGAAAAGCTCGTCGGAACGCGTGTGGTAGTGCGGCGCCGCACCGTCCGCGCCGCGATCCATGCTGACCTCGAGTGTGCTCAGGCCGCCGCCCGCCTCCTCGGCGTCGATCAGCAGGCGCAGGGTGACCGACGTGGTGCGCAGAGTCTCCGCGTCCTGCGGCTGGCGGATCGCGACGTCCTTGCGGGCAGTGGGAGTGCTCATGCGAGGCTCCATTAATTCGATGGTTGATAATTCGCTACAGAACTATATCTCGCCGAATAGAATCTTGTCCATGACCGAGCGGAAGACCGACGCCGTGGACGCGATCGTGGCGCAGTGGGAACGGGAACGACCCGACCTCGATCTCGAGGCGATGGCCGTGGTCGGCCGGCTGGGTCGGCTGCTGGTGGTGGCCCAGCGCGAGATCGAAGCGGTGTTCGGCAAGCACGGCCTGCAACGCGGCGAGTTCGATGTGCTTGCCGCGCTACGCCGTTCGGGCGAGCCGTTCGAACTCAACCCCTCGGCCCTCGCCGACACGTTGATGCTGTCGCGTGCGGGCATGACCGGACGGCTGGATCGCCTGGAGTCGGCGGGCCTGGTGCGGCGCGTGGCCGACGCGCACGACCGCCGGGCGGTGCGCGTCGCCCTCACCGAACCGGGGCGCGAACTGGTCGACACCGTGGTCACCGAGCACACCGCGAACGAGACCCGGCTGCTTTCGGTGCTCACCGCGAGCGAACGCCGGGAACTGGACCGCATCGCGCGAATCCTGCTGAGCAGCATGGAACCGGGCGCGTAATCGCGATAGCTCCCGCATCCGTCTTCGTGCCGAATCGCGCTCTACATGGGAGAACTCATGCCCCGATGAGGTAACCCGATACTCGTGTCAGCGCACCTCCTTCGGGTCTACCTTGGGATTCCGTGCCGAAGGGGTCGGCGCGGTTGTGCAAGGAGGACACGATGATCGACATCATCACGCTCCGCGGCACCGGCGAGCCGCGCAACTCCGGCGGAACGCCCGCGGGCATGCTGCACGACGTCACGAAACTACTCGACACCAGCAGGTTCAGCTGCTTCGAACCGGATTGGCCCGCTTCGGTCGGCCCCGTACCGGAGGCGTGGGGGCCTTCGCTGGAGACCTCGGTACGGCTCGGAGTCGCCGCAGGGGTGAAGGCGATCCAGGACTCGCCGAACGTCTGCGGTCTGCTGAGCTATTCGCTCGGCGGCATCTGCGCCAGCCGCATCCTGGAGGGCGTCCAGGCCGGGAAGTACAAGAACACCGACGGCACCCCGCTGGAAATCGCCTTCGTGGTGAACCTCGCCAACCCCCTGCGCCGCGCCGGGCAGTCGGTGGCGGATCTCTGCCCCGCGAACACGTTCGGCTTGCACGGGCAGCGGGGCGCGTGGCCGGCCTCGGTGGCGGTCCGCGAGTACGCCAACCCCGGCGACATCATCACCGCGTCACCGGGCAATTCGCCGTTGCGCGTCATCGACGTGGGCATCTCGCCGTTCTCCTTCGTGGAAGGCGCCCGCGTCGGCGACGTCGCGCCGCTGATCTTCGCCGAACTACTCGAAGTCCTGCTGCGCGACCCGATCGCGAACCTCGTGCGCTACACGGCCGCGGTACGCGGTGTCATCGGCTATCTGACCCCGTGGCCCGACGGGCAGCACGTGCGCTATTCCGGACGGAACATGCCCGGAACGGACGTCCTGTGGACCACCCACGCGGCGGAGTACATCAACGCGACGTTCTGACTCACTGCTTGCGACGGACCGAGGCCTCGACCAAATCCAGCACGGCCGAGAGGTTCTCGTTGGTGTGCCCGGAGGCGATCCGGGCGATCAGTCCGTCGAGGACCAGGTCCAGGTAGCCGAGCAGGACATCGGTGGGCACGTCGTCGCGCAGCGCGCCCGCGGCCTTGCGGCGTTCCAGGCGGGCCAGGGTGGCGGCGGTGAGCTCGGCCGAACGCTGTGTCCAGCCCGCGCGGAACTCGGGATCGGTGCGCAGCCGTCGCGCGATCTCCAGACGCGTACCGAGCCAGTTGAACTGCTCCGGGTGCGCGAGCATGTCCCGCATCACCTGCACGATGCCCTGGTTGGCGGCGACGTCGGCCATGCGTTCGGCGTCCTCCTGAGCGAGGGCGAAAAACAGCGCGTCCTTGTCGCGAAAGTGGTGGAAAATGGCGCCCCTGGATAGCCCGATCTCCTCCTCGAGGCGGCGTACCGTGGCGCCGTCGTAGCCGTACTCGGCGAAGCAACGGCGTGCTCCGTCGAGAATCTGGCTGCGCCGGGCGGCGAGGTGATCGTCACTGACCTTGGGCACGGAATCCTCCAGTGGGGAAACACGGACCCCCGCATCGGCGGTCCACCGATGCGGGGGTTCTCGCGAACACTAGACCTCAGCGGCGCGGACACGCGCCGCCGAAGATGGCGCGATCAAGCACCGATCATGTTGCGCAGCACGTACTGCAGGATGCCGCCGTTGCGGTAGTAGTCCGCCTCACCGGGGGTGTCGATCCGCACCACCGCGTCGAAGGTGATCTTGTCACCGTTCTCCTTGGTGGCGGTGACCTTCAGCGTCTTCGGGGTGACACCCTCGTTCAGCTGGGTGATGCCCTCGATGTCGAAGGTCTCGGTGCCGTCCAGCTTCAGCGACGCGGCCGACTCGCCCGCCGGGAACTGCAGCGGGATGACGCCCATGCCGATGAGGTTGGAGCGGTGGATGCGCTCGAACGACTCGGTGATGACGGCCTTCACGCCCAGCAGGCTGGTGCCCTTGGCGGCCCAGTCGCGCGAGGATCCCGAACCGTACTCCTTGCCACCGAGCACGACCAGCGGAATGCCCGCGGCCTGGTAGTTCTGCGAGGCGTCGTAGATGAACGCCTGCGGGCCACCGGGCTGGGTGAAGT
The DNA here is from genome assembly GCF_053602135.1 of Nocardia sp. NPDC004573. Taxonomy (NCBI): domain Bacteria; kingdom Bacillati; phylum Actinomycetota; class Actinomycetes; order Mycobacteriales; family Nocardiaceae; genus Nocardia; species Nocardia sp. NPDC004573. The sequence goes on along the minus strand of NZ_JBSGDA010000007.1, from coordinate 285,013 downwards.
CGCGAGTGTAACCACCCGAGACGTCGTCGAGCAGCTGGTTGCGCAGCCGGATGTTGGCGAAGGTGCCGCGGATCATCACCTCGTGGTTGCCGCGGCGCGAGCCGTAGGAGTTGTAGTCCTTGCGCTCGACGCCGTTGGCCTCCAGGTACTGGGCGGCCGGGGTGCCGGGCTTGATGTTGCCCGCCGGGGAGATGTGGTCGGTGGTGACCGAGTCGCCGAGCAGCGCGAGCACCCTGGCGCCCTTGATGTCGGTGACCGGCTCCGGAGTCTGCGGCATGCCCTCGAAGTACGGAGGCTTGCGCACGTAGGTCGACTCGGCGTCCCACTCGAACGTCTTGCCCTCCGGCGTGGGCAGGCTGCGCCAGCGCTCGTCGCCCCGGAACACGTCCTTGTAGTCCTCGAGGAACATGTCGCGGCTGATGACCCGGTCGATGGTGTCCTGGATCTCCTGCGGCGACGGCCAGATGTCCTTCAGGAAGACGTCGTTGCCCTCGGTGTCCTTGCCCAGCGGATCGTTCTCGAAGTCGAAGTCCATGGTTCCCGCGAGCGCGTAGGCGATGACCAGCGGCGGGGAGGCCAGGTAGTTCATCTTCACGTCGGGGGAGATACGGCCTTCGAAGTTACGGTTGCCCGACAGCACGGCGGTGACCGTGAGGTCGTTGTCGTTGACCGCCTTGGAGATCTCCTCCGGCAGCGGGCCGGTGTTGCCGATGCAGGTGGCGCAGCCGAACGCGACCAGGTTGAAGCCCAGCTTGTCCAGGTACGGCCACAGGCCGGCCTTCTCGTAGTAGCCGTTGACGACCTGCGAACCCGGCGCCATGGACGTCTTCACCCACGGCTTGCGGGCCAAGCCCTTCTCCACCGCGTTGCGGGCGAGCAGGGCCGCGCCGAGCATGACCGACGGGTTGGAGGTGTTGGTGCAGGAGGTGATCGAGGCCACCACGACGGCGCCGTGATCGAGCACGAAGTCGCCGTACTCCTCGCTGCGCACCGTCACCGGCTTGGACGGACGGCCCTCGGCGCCGTTGGCGGCCGACACCAGCGACTCGGCGCCGTCGTCGGCGAACGACAGCACCGCCGGGTCGCTCGCCGGGAAGGATTCCTCGACGGCCTCGTCCAGCTTGCTGTGCGGGGTGTCGGCCGCGGGGCCGCTCTCCGCGTCGTTGGTGTAGTTGTGGATGTCCTTGCGGAACGCGATTTTCGACTCCGACAACAGGATCCGGTCCTGCGGGCGCTTCGGGCCCGCGATGGAGGGCACCACGGTGCTGAGGTCCAGCTCGAGGTACTCGGAGTAGGCGGGCTCGGTGTCGGGATCGTGCCAGAGGCCCTGCTCCTTGGCGTAGGCCTCGACCAGCGCGACTTGCTCGTCGGAGCGGCCGGTCAGGCGCAGGTAGTCGACGGTCACGTCGTCGATCGGGAAAATCGCCGCGGTGGAACCGAATTCGGGGCTCATGTTGCCCAGAGTGGCGCGGTTGGCCAGCGGCACCTCGGCTACGCCCTTGCCGTAGAACTCGACGAACTTGCCGACCACGCCGTGCTTGCGCAGCATGTCGGTGACGGTGAGCACCACGTCGGTCGCGGTCACGCCCGGCTGGATCTCGCCGGTCAGCTTGAAGCCGACGACGCGCGGGATCAGCATCGAGACGGGCTGGCCCAGCATGGCCGCCTCGGCCTCGATGCCGCCGACGCCCCAGCCGAGCACGCCGAGGCCGTTGACCATGGTGGTGTGCGAGTCGGTGCCGACGCAGGTGTCGGGGTAGGCCTGGCCGTTGCGGACCATGACGACGCGGGCCAAGTGCTCGATGTTGACCTGGTGCACGATGCCGGTGCTGGGCGGGACGACCTTGAAGTCGTCGAACGCGGTCTGGCCCCAGCGCAGGAACTGGTAACGCTCGCCGTTGCGCTGGTACTCGATGTCGACGTTGCGCTCGAAGGCGTCGGCGCGGCCGAAGACGTCGATGATGACGGAGTGGTCGATGACCATCTCGGCGGGGGCGAGCGGGTTCACCTTGTCCGGGTCGCCGCCCAGGGTGGCCACGGCCTCGCGCATCGTGGCCAGGTCGACGATGCACGGCACGCCGGTGAAGTCCTGCATGATGACGCGGGCGGGCGTGAACTGGATCTCGGTGTTCGGCTGCGCCGAGGGATCCCAGCTCGCGATGGCGCGAATGTGATCGGCGGTGATGTTGGCGCCGTCCTCGGTGCGGAGGAGGTTCTCCGCGAGGACCTTCAGTGCGTACGGGAGTTTCTCGGTGCCGGGCACGGCGTTGAGGCGGAAGATCTCGTAGGAGTTGCTTCCCACCTCGAGGGTGCCCTTGGCGCCGAAAGTATCGATACTTGTCGTCACGTCAGCTCCACTCGTCTGTGAGGGCGGCCACCGGCGGGGCTGTGCCGGCGGCCGAGTCTTCGGAGGTGCTCCGGTGCCGCTCGAGCGCCGGTTCCTCGCGCCTACGACCTTAACAGTACGCTTGTCCTGTGAAACACCAGGGGGCGGTTCGGCGTGCCGTGCGCGCGGGGTGCGACACTCCGTCGCGTACTGTGCTTTCGAGCCAGCAAGGGGGGTCTTGCTCGCCCTGCAGTGTTGGATGCCCGTCGCTTCGGTTGCCGATGCGGCTCGACAGACCGGATGGAAGATGACCGCCCCGCACAACTCGGTTTTCACCCCCATGGCCGCCGAATTGCCGCCGAATGTCACCACCGACACCGTGCGCTCGCTCAACGCCGATCTGGCCGACGATCACGTCGCTACGCTGACCGGGAAGAACAAAGCGGAACTGGCGGCCATCGCCGCGGAGGCGCGCTCGCAGGGAATTCCGTTGAGCATCGTGGTGGTCCCCGGCAATCCAGGACACGACTCGAGCCTACGTGACCTGGCCACCGAGGTGGGCAAGACGCAGCACGGCACCGTGGTCGTCTTCAGCGACGACTGGGTCGGCACCTACAGCGACTCGATCAGCCGCGTGCGGCTGGAATGGGCGGAGGACGCCGCAAAGGGCACGCAGGGACGGAGCGGAGAAGCCGCAAGCATTTTCGCGGCCCGCTTGGAGACGCCGGAGTCGATGTCCTGGACCGCGATCACCTGCGCGCTGCTGGGCGGGACGGTGGCGGTCATTGCGGGGTTGTACTGGGTCAAGACCCGGCGTGCGGGCGACGGCGCGGGTTCGATGCGTACAGGTGGTGATCGGCGTGCCCCGGAGGGCGAATCGTCCGACGCCCGCACTCTCTGAGGCCACGCGACGCCACTCCGGTGAGTCGCTTTCGGCCGAGTCGATTCTCGCGGCCGCGCGGGTGCCGTAGCCGCGTCGCGTCCCGACGCTGGTGGTGAGGGGGACGCGCCTTCGCTCGATGCGAAGACGTACGGCACCTCACCTGGGGGGTGAACGGGCCGTGGGTATCCGGGCAGCCAACTTCCGGGGTGGTTGGTCTGTTATTCGGCCTGGAACTCTGTGCCATATCTAGCAAATTTCAAGCAAACAGAGAATGTCGCGCGTCCGGGTGCCGGATGCCGTTTCGTCGGTGACGTAAGTGTCGTACGGTTCGAATGGTCCCTGATGGGGAATATGTGTTTCCAGAGGCCATCTGTCGACCACAGTGCGTGATGGTTCGCCTGATGCCGTAGAGGATTGCCGGAATCCGGTCCCTTGGAGGTGTGATGCGCAACATCGGCGGGCTGACCCATCGGCGCCGACTATCGATCGCTGGGGGATTGCTGAGCTTGGTCGCCGTCGTGGTCACGACCGGGCCGGTCGCTGCTGTTCCGCCGCCTCCGCCGAATCCCAGCGACGCGCAGATCGCGCAAGCGGGCGCGCAGGTCGACGCCGGGGTCGCCGAGATCGGCACCCTGATCAACCAGGTCGCCGTGGCCGACCACGAACTGGGGCGGCTCGACGACGCCGTCGCGCAGCGCCGGGAAGATGTCAACAGAGCGTTGGTGGACTTGCAGACCGCGCGCGACGCCGCCGACGCGGCCGCCGCCGTGGTGGTCGACACCCAGCTGGCCCTGGCCGACGCCGCGGTCAGGGTGGGCCAGGCGCGCCGCGATTTCGATCAGTTCGCCACCCAGGTCTACACCCGCCCCGGCTCCGACTCGATGGTCACCTACCTCGCGGCGGCCACGCCTGCGGTCGCGCTGGATCGGGCCCAGCTGTTGGAATTGGTCTCCAAGAACCGTCAGCAGGTGCTGGACAGCCTGCGGCGCGCCCAGATAGATCAGGGCAACAAGAACTCCACCGCCCGGCGGGCGAAGGCGGACGCCGATGCGGCCGCCGCCACGGCCGCCGCGCGCAAGACCGACGCCGAGCACGCCGTCGCCGCGGCCAAAGCCGAACTCGACCGGCAGGCCGCCCAGCGCGACGACCTGCTGCGGCAGCGTCAGGACGCGCAGGGCCGGCTGGATCAGGCGCGGCAGAACGTGGCGGGTCTGCAGGGTCAGCGCGACGCGTTCCTGGCCTGGGACGCGATGCGCAAGGCGGAGGAGGCCGCGGTGCGGGCCGCTGCCGCCGCGGCCGCGGCCCGCGCGGCCGCCGACCGCGCCGCCATCGACCGCGCCGCGGAACTGGGCACCGGCAGACGCCCGCACACCCAGCTGGAGGACACGCCACCGCCGCGGCGCAGCGCGCCGCGACCGAAATCGCCCCCGGTCGGGGGCTCGTCGGCAATCGAGATCGTGGTCGATCGCGCCATGTCGCAGCTGGGCGTCACCTATGCCTGGGGTGGGGGCGACGAAGACGGCCCGACTCTCGGGATCCGCGACGGCGGCGTCGCCGACAGCCACGGCGACTACAACAAGGTGGGCTTCGACTGCTCCGGCTTGATGGTCTACGCGTTCGCGGGCATCGGGGTCGCGCTGCCGCACTACAGCGGCTACCAGTACAACGCGGGCACGCGAGTGCCGGTCGGCGACCGCGAGCGCGGCGACATGTTGTTCTGGGGACCGAACGGCAGCCAGCACGTGGCGTTGTATCTGGGCGACGGGCAGATGGTCGAGGCGCCGGAAAGCGGCGACGTGGTCAAGGTGTCCCCGGTCCGTGAGGGCGGCATCATGCCGTTCGCGGTGCGCATCGTCTCCTGATCGGCGGACATTTCCGGGTGCCCGGCCGGGGCGCCGGACCGTCGAATTCCCATTCTGTCGGGTCCGGTTGCGGCACCGGCCGCGATTACCTGGAATAGTTGTGGCAGCACGCACAGGACCAAGGCGAAAGCGGGGATGTTGGTGACTTCGACGGACGGTGTGAGCGGAGCGAACTCGGCGAAGGATGCGCCGGTTTCCACGCCCAGCACCCTCGAGCGTGACGTCCAGACCCTGGAGAAAGCGATCTATGAGGTCAAGCGGGTGATCGTGGGCCAGGATCGCCTGGTCGAACGACTGCTCGTCGGCGTGCTCGCGCGTGGTCACGTCCTGCTCGAAGGCGTTCCCGGCATCGCGAAGACCCTCGCCGTGGAGACCTTCGCCAAGGTGGTCGGCGGCTCGTTCGCCCGGGTGCAGTTCACGCCGGACCTGGTGCCCACCGACCTGATCGGTACCCGCATCTACCGGCAGGGCCGCGAGGAGTTCGACACCGAACTCGGCCCGGTCGTCGCGAACTTCGTGCTCGCCGACGAGATCAACCGCGCGCCCGCCAAGGTGCAGTCGGCGCTGCTCGAGGTGATGGCCGAACGGCACGTCTCGATCGGCGGCAAGACCTACCCGATGCCGGACCCGTTTCTGGTCATGGCGACGCAGAACCCGATCGAGAGCGAGGGCGTGTACCCGCTGCCCGAGGCGCAGCGCGACCGCTTCCTGTTCAAGGTGGTCGTCGACTACCCCTCGGTGGAGGAAGAGCGCGAGATCATCTATCGGATGGGCGTCACCCCGCCGGAGGCGAGCCGCATCCTGCAGCCGGAGGATCTGATCCGCTTGCAGAAGGTCGCGGCCAACACCTTCGTGCACCACGCCCTGGTCGACTACGTGGTCCGGGTGATCGCCGCGACCCGCAAACCGGCCGAGTTCGGCATGCAGGACGTGGCCGGCTGGATCTCCTACGGCGCCTCGCCGCGCGCCAGCCTCGGCATCATCGCCGCGGCCCGTGCGGTCGCGCTGATCCGTGGCCGTGACTACGTGGTGCCGCAGGACGTCGTCGAGGTGATCCCGGACGTGCTGCGCCACCGCCTGGTGCTGTCCTATGACGCGCTCGCCGACGAGATCAGCCCGGAGGACGTCATCAGGCGCGTTCTGCAGACGGTCGGCCTGCCGCAGGTCGCCCCGCAGGCCGTCGCGCCCGGCGTGCCCGCCGCCCCGGCGCAGGGCGCGCCGCAACAGGTTCCGCAGCCGCCGCAACAGCAGGCCGTTCCCCAGCCGCCTAACGGGCAGCAGTCGCAGCCCGCGGGCACCCTCCCGCCGAAGTGACCTCGGCCCCGGATCCGGTCGCACCAGTGCCGATGTCGCCGTCCCACGCACCGCCGTCCTTCCACGCGGGGGAGCTGACCGACCCCAGGCTCACCGTCGCGCTCAAGACCCTCGAACTCACCGTGCGCCGAAGGCTCGACGGCGTGCTGCACGGCGATCACCTCGGTCTCATCCCCGGACCGGGCTCCGAGCCGGGCGAGGCGCGCGCCTACCAGCCGGGCGACGACGTGCGCCAGATGGATTGGTCGGTCACCGCCCGCACCACCCATCCGCACGTGCGGCAGATGATCGCCGACCGGGAACTGGAAACCTGGATGGTGGTGGATCTGTCGGCCAGTCTCGACTTCGGCACCGCCGCCTGCCAGAAGCGGGATCTCGCCATTGCCGCCGCGGCCGCGATCACCCACCTGACCAGCGGCGGCGGCAACCGGATCGGCGCGGTCGTCGCCACCGGCGAGCGGCTGACCCGCATCCCCGCGCGCGGCGGGCGCGTGCACGCGCAGTCGCTGCTGCGCGGCATCGCGACCACCCCGCACGCGCGCGACGGGGTGCGCGGCGACCTGCGCGGCGGCATCGAGTCGCTGCGCCGCCCGCAGCGCAAGCGCGGACTCGCGGTGATCATCAGCGATTTCCTGGGTGACATCGATTGGCAGCGTTCGCTGCGCGCGATCTCGGCCAGGCACGATCTGCTCGCGGTCGAGGTGCTCGACCCGCGCGACCTGTCGCTGCCCGACATGGGCGACGTCGTGCTGCACGATCCGGAGACCGGGCGCACCCGCGAGTTCAGCGTGACCTCCACTCTGCGCGCCGATTTCGCGGCCGCCGCGCAGCGCCACCGTCAGCAGGTCGAACAGGCCCTGCGTAGTTGCGGCGCTCCGGTGCTCACCTTGCGAACCGATCGGGACTGGATCGCCGACGTGGTCCGGTTCGTGTCCACCCGGCGCCACAGCTTCGGCGCCCCGACCGGGCGGGTGCCACGTCAGTGAGTATTTCGCATTTCACCGCACAGATCTGGCTCGGATTCCTCGCCGTCATCGCGCTGATCGCGCTCGGCTACGTGCTGGTCCAGCGCAACCGGCGCAAGCACATGTTGAAATTCACCAACATGGAGCTGCTGGAGAAGGTCGCTCCGTCGCGACCGAGCCCGTTCCGCCACGTGGCGGTCGCGCTCCTGCTGGTCGGTCTGGTGTTCCTCACCGTCGCCGCCGCGGGACCGACCGCGGTCAAGAAGGTGCCGCGCAACCGCGCGACCGTCATGCTGGTGATGGACGTGTCGCTGTCGATGGAGGCGACCGACGTCGCCCCGAGCCGCATCCAGGTCGCCAAGAAGGCGGCCAAGGAGTTCGTCGACGGTCTGCCCGAGGGCGTGAACATCGGTTTCGTCACCTTCGCCGGCACCGCCTCGGTGATGGTGTCGCCGACGACCAATCACGAGGGCGTGAAGGCCTCGATCGACAACGTCCGACTGGCCGAGCGCACGGCGACGGGTGAAGGCATCCTCACCGCGCTGCAGGCGATCGAGACGCTCGCGACGGTGCTCGGCGGTGCGCAGGAACCACCGCCGGCGCGCATCGTGCTGATGTCGGACGGAAAGCAGACGGTTCCGGCGTTCGAGGACGTCGACAATCCGCGCCACGAGTACGTCGCGGCCCGGCTGGCCAAGACCAAGAACGTCCCCATCTCGACGATCTCGTTCGGCACCAGCTGGGGCGAAGTGGAGATCCCACGGGAAGACGGCAGCAAGGACCGGGTGCGCGTCGCGGTGGACGACGACGCTATGCGCGAACTCGCACGGCTGTCCGGTGGGGAGTTCTACACCGCCTCGTCGCTGCAGGAGCTGACCAAGGTCTACGACACCTTGGAGCAGCAGATCGGGTACGAGCTGACCAGAGGCGACGCCAGCCGCCCGTGGCTGTTGCTCGGACTGCTGGTGATCGCGACGGGCGTCATCATCGGTTTGTTGTACCGCCAGCGGCTGCCGTAGCGGTACCTATCGCGCAGGACCATCGCCCGGCCGGTGGCCTCCCCTCGGGGCGGCCACGGCCGGTCGGCGTTCGCGCGCCGAGTCGTGGTGTCGTTGTGGCGTTTCACCAATGGTCCGGCACGTCGGTGTCGGTTCGACAGACGGGGCAGCCCGCTCGTGAGCGATCGGTCCGACCAGGTAGGTTGAACCCCATGTCGAACCTCACATCCCGGTCGGTCCTGGTGACCGGCGGTAACCGCGGCATCGGACTCGCGGTCGCGCAGCGTCTGCTTGCCGACGGTCACAAGGTGGCTGTCACGCATCGTGGGTCGGGGGTGCCGGACGGCTTGTTCGGTGTGAAATGCGATGTGACCGACAGCGAGTCGGTAGACGCCGCCTTCGCCGAGGTGGAGGCGCATCAGGGTCCGGTCGAGGTGCTCGTGGCCAACGCGGGCATCACCGACGACACACTGCTCATGCGGATGACCGAGGAGCAGTTCACCAAGGTGCTCGACGCCAACCTGACCGGCGCGTTCCGGTGTGCCAAGCGGGCGAACCGTGCCATGTTGCGTGGGCGCTGGGGCCGGATGATCTTCCTCGGCTCCGTGGTCGGCATGAGCGGGCAAGCCGGCCAGATCAACTACGCCTCCTCCAAGGCCGGTGTGATCGGCCTGGCCCGCTCGATCACGCGTGAGCTCGGCTCGCGCTCGATCACCGCGAATGTCGTCGCCCCGGGTTTCATCGAGACCGACATGACCGCCGACCTGCCCGACGAGATGCGCGACATGGCCAAGAAGTTCATCCCCTTGCAGCGGCTCGGCCAGCCGGAAGACATCGCGGCTGTCGTCAGCTTCCTCGCCTCCGAGGATTCCGCCTACGTCTCCGGCGCGGTGATTCCCGTCGACGGCGGCATGGGCATGGGCCACTGACCATTCCGAACGCGTAGCGCGGCCGGTCACGGCCGCCCGCAGCCAACCCCACATTCGAATTTCAGGAGAACCGAGAACTCATGGGCGGACTGCTCGAAGGCAAGACCATCCTGGTCACGGGCATCATCACCGATGCGTCGATCGCGTTCCGCGCGGCGGCCGTCGCGCAGGAGCAGGGCGCGAAGGTGATCATCACCGGCATCCCGGAGCGGCTGCGGCTGATCGACCGGATCGCCAAGCGCCTGCCCCAGGAGGTCCCGCCGGCCATCGGGCTCGACGTCACCAGCGAAGACGACCTCGCCGGCCTCGCCGACAAGCTGCGGGAACTGGCTCCCCAGGGGATCGACGGAGTGCTGCACTCGATCGCGTTCGCCCCCCGCACCCTGATGGGCCCGGAGGCCCGGCCGTTCCTCGAAGGTCCGGGCCCCGACGCGGCCAAGGCGTTCGAGATCTCGGCGTGGAGCTACGCGTCGCTGTCGCGCGCGGTGCTGCCGGTGATGAACGAGGGCGGCTCGATCGTCGGCATGGACTTCGATCCGCGCACCGCGATGCCCTACTACAACTGGATGGGTGTGGCGAAGGCGGCGCTGGAGTCGGTGAACCGGTACGTCGCGCGAGAAGTGGGCACCGCCAAGAAGATTCGCTCCAACCTCATCGCGGCAGGGCCGATCAAGACGCTGGCCGCCAAGGCGATCGCGGGCACCGCGACCGACGACGCGGCCAAGCTCAACCAGCTCAACACCTACTGGGACGGCGCGTCGCCGATCGGCTGGGACGTCGACGACCCCACGGTGGTGGCGAAGTCGATCGTGGCGCTGCTGTCGGACTGGCTGCCGGGCACCACCGGCTCGATCATCTACGTCGACGGCGGAGCCAGCCACAACACCTGGTTCCCGGAGAACATGGCGATCAACTGAGCCGAGCGGATGGGAGAGACCGTGGTCCGGACCGCCGACGCGCTGCTGCTGCTGTCCTTCGGCGGTCCGGAGCGTCCCGACGATGTGATGCCCTTCCTGGAGAACGTCACCCGGGGTAGGGGTGTGCCGCGCGAGCGTCTCGAAGCGGTCGCCGAGCACTATCTGCACTTCGGCGGTGTCTCGCCGATCAACGCGCTCAATCGCGCCATCATCGCGGCGGTCGAGACCGAATTGGCCGGCGCGGGTCTCGAACTGCCGGTGTACTTCGGCAACCGCAACTGGCATCCGATGGTGGAGGACACCGTGGCGCGGATGGCCGCCGACGGCGTCGAGTCCGCCTTGGTCTTCCCGACGTCGGCGTGGGGCGGCTACTCGGGCTGCCTGCAATATCACGAGGACATCGCCAGGGCGCGTGCGGCGTTCGGCGCGGGGGCGCCGGAGCTGCTGAAGCTGCGCCAGTACTTCGACCATCCGCTGCTGATCGAGGCGTTCGCCGACGCCATTCGCGCGGCCCTGGAGCGGCTTCCCGCCGGGCAGCGCGCCGCCGCGCGACTGGTGTTCACCGCGCACTCCGTCCCGCTGTCGGCCGACGCCGCCGCGGGCCCGCCCGCCGACGGTGGGCGGCTCTACAGCCGTCAGGTCGCCGATGCCGCCCGATTGTGCGCCGCCGCAACCGGGTTCACCGACTACGACGTCGTCTGGCAGTCTCGTTCCGGTCCACCGCAGGTGCCGTGGCTGGCGCCGGACATCGTCGACCATCTGGACGACCTCGCCGCGAAGGGCGTCGAGGCCGTGGTCGTCTGTCCGGTGGGCTTCGTCTCCGATCATCTCGAAGTCATCTGGGATCTGGACAACGAGGCCGCGCAGAAGGCCGCGGAACTCGGTATGGGCTTCGCGCGGGCCGCGACCCCCGGAAGCGACCCGCGTTTCGCGAAGCTGGTCGTCGAACTGGTCTCCGAACAGTTGCGCGGCGCCGAACCGCGGCGGCTCGGAGCGGTCCCCGGTTACGGCTGCACGCGCGACGGCGCGCCGTGCGTCGTCGGTTGTTGCGCGGTGCCGCGCCGTCCCAGCACTGGGAATTGAGCGGAAGCAGGCCCGGTAGCATCGCCTGCGACCTTTAGCCGAATCGACTTCTCCGGGGGGAGAACTCTCTATGACTTATGCCGACGTGCTGACCAATGCCGCCGTGCTCGATCCGCATGCCTGGTCCGACTCCAACGTATGGACCGTGGCTCTCGATACCACTGAGGCCAGGCGCCGCAGCCGCAGCAGAGGCGGTGGTGGCTTCTCCCTCGGTGGTCTGCTGTTGTGCGTCGGGGTGGTTGCCGTCGTCATCGGCCTGATCGTCTGGCTGAGCAAGCGGGGCAAGAACCAGGCCCAGCAACAGCAGCATCAGCAGTATCCGCAGGCACAACAGTATCCGCAGCCGTATCCTCCGCAGCAGGGTTTGCCAGGGCAGCCGCAGTACCCTGCCCCGCCGCAATATCAGCAGCCTTATCAGCCGCAGCAGCAACCGCAGTATCAGCAGTACCCGCAACAGCAGCCGTATCCTCCGCAGCAGCAGTACCAACCGCCGCAGCAGTGAGTCTCGCGGTGGCGGCCACTCAGAAATCGGTGGCGTTCACCCGGGTGTAGACCGTGGGGAAACCGGGGCGCGCCGCACCGACGCCCCAGGACGTGAGGCCGGTGAGCCGCCCGTCGACGAGAAGCGGTCCGCCGCTGTCGTACTGGGCGGTGTCGGCGGCCGGAGTGCCCGCGCAGAGCATGGTGTGCGGGTCGAAGGCCGGGCCATAGGCGGCGGCGCACTCTCCGTCGGTGGCCAGTGGGACGTCCGCGGCGCGCAACCGGGTGTTGGCTTCGTCGGTTTCCGAAGTCGCTCCCCAGCCCAGGATCGTTCCGGTGCCCGAAGCGGCGGCGGCGACGGTGATCGTGGGACCGGGCTGCGGCTCGTCCAGGGTGAGGATCGCCATATCGTTCTGATAGGCGGTCGTGGTGTCGAGAACGGTCGCCCGGAAACCCGGATGGATGCGAATGTCCTTGACGTGCACTGTGTTTCCCTCACGCCCGCGCAGGTCGTCGCGGCCGAAGGTGGCGGTGAGCGTCTGCGCCAGCGGCCGTGCGAGGGCCACACAGTGTGCCGTGGTGATCACCTGATCCGGCGCGATGAGCGCGCCGCCGCAGAATTGGCCGGAAGCGCGGGTGAGGAACAACGGCGTGCCGATGGCCGCCAGCCACGGATACTCCGCGGTGGTCGCGGCGGCGCCGCCCACGATCGCCGCCGCCGGGGCGTGCAGCGTCAGACCGAGCAGAACAGCGAGGGCGGCCGTGCGGCGACGACGGGAGAAGCGCATGTCACACCGCCCGCGACATGGGTCAGCGACTTCCGCGCGCGGAGGCGTGCACGGCGACCAGACGCGCGGCGCGAATCGCGTCCCACAGCGGCCGCAGCAGTGATTCCTGCGCGCCGATCGCGCTGGCGGAGGTGGGCGCGGACGCGGGCTCTCGCTGCGCCACCGTGAGGATGGCCGCGACATGATCGGCGGTGTCCAGGATGCGCCTGGCCCGCAGCGGGATCGTCTCGGGATAGTCGTGCCGCGAGTAGTCGGCGAGTTCGGCTTCGATGAGCTCGCGCGGATCGGAATCGACGGTGCCGAGCGAGGTCGTGTGCAGTTTCATCAACGCGTCGGCGGCCTCGCGGACCGCTTCGCGCATCGCGTATTCGGCCTCGCCGAGCGACATGTCGGGGCCGGGCTCCGCGGGAATGGGCGTGCTGTAGACGGTCCACTGCAGGGTGTCGTCGTCGGCCCACTGGGGGATGAGTCCGGTGCCGTCGGCGCCCGGCACGCCGATCAGGATGCCCTCCTCCGCCTCGATCGCGTCGGCTGCGAACGCCGTGCCCGTGGGGACTCCGCGCACGTCGCCGGGGACGGGGAGCACCAACCGCAATTGTGCTCTCGGTTGGGCCATCGTCTCGCGAATCACCTTGAGCAATGCCATCATTCCGCTGCCCGGCAGGTTGCCGTGCGCGGACCAGGGTAGGTCGGTGCGTCCGCCGGTGAGGGGGTCACCCGCCGCGATCGTGTGCTTCGGCGCCCACGCGTGCAAGGCGGCCAAAACGTCGTCGGGCGCACTGCGGCCGGCCAGCCAGGAGCTCGCCCACACCGTCAGCGTCGCACTTGGAGAGCACATAATTATCGAGCATAAAGGGTGGGCGCTACCGGTGGGCATCCATGCGCAAGGGCATTGATGAGCAGCAGGGAAACCTGCGGGCGCCGTGCCGCCGGCGACGAGCGGGTCGGCGCGGATACCGCCCGGCAGCTACCCTTGCCCTTCGCCGCGCTGGTCCGGCTCGGTCACGAAATCGATGAGACGCTCCACCGCGCCGATGAGCGGAGGCTCCAGATCGCGGAAGGAGGTCACCGCGCCGTACACCCGCCGCCAGCCGTCCTGCGGGGCGCCCCAGCCCAGACGGGCGCAGACGCCGGTCTTCCAGTCCTCGTCCCGGGGCACCTCGGGCCACCGGGCGATGCCGAGGGTATCCGGGCGCACCGCCTGCCAGACGTCGACGAACGGGTGACCGGTCACCAGCACGTGCGGTCCGAGGCCGGTGGTCAGCTGGGTTTCCTTCGATCCGGTCACCAGGTGGTCGACCAGGACGCCGACCCGTCTACCCGGGCCCGGCTCGAACTCCGTGAGGCGCGCGGCCAGGTTGTCCAAGCCTTCCAGCTGCTCCACGACCACACCCTCGACGCGCAGATCGTGCCCCCACACCCGCTCGACGAGCGCGGCGTCGTGGACGCCCTCCACCCAGATCCGGCTGCCGCGGGCGACCCGGGCGCGCAAGCCCTCGACCCTGGTGGACCCGGAGGCGGAGCGGGTGGGCGTCTTCGGCGGGCCGGCCGACGGCCGCACCAGGGTCACCGGCTCGCCGTCGATGAGGAACGCGGCCTCGCGCAGCGCGAACAGGCGCACCGCGCCGCGGGCGTCCTCCAGTTTCACGAACTCGCCGTCGTAGCTGCGATCGAATCCGACCACCGCGCCGCAGAATCCGGTCGCGGCGTCTTCGACGACCAGGTCGCGTTCCGCGGCGACCGTTGGCACCGCCCTTTTCCTCGATCGAGGATGTCCGGAGAAGATGTCGCTATACCTGTCACGCCCGCTCACCTGCCTGAAGCTAGCACCGCCGCTGCGGCTTTCGCCGCACCCGGGTGGCCGCGCGTCCGGGACGGAATTCCTCCGGAGTACTCGCCGAGGTCGCGCCCGATATCATGATCGGCGCACTACAGTGGTCGTGTGGCCGCAATTTTTTGGCTGGTCGCGGGCGTTCTGCTCGCGGCGGCGGAGATGCTCACCGGCGATTTCACGCTGCTGATGCTCGGTGTCGCCGCGCTGGGCACCGCGGGCGTGAGTGCGGCGGCGGACACCTCGCTGGTGGTGGACGCCATCGTCTTCGCGGTGATCTCGGCGGTGCTGTTCCTCGGGGTGCGCCCGATGATCCGGCGTCGCTTCGGAACTCCGCCGCCGACGCCGACGAACGTGGACGCCCTGCCGGGGAAGACCGCCCTGGTGCTCGAACAGGTCGCGGAGCACTCCGGTCAGGTGAAGCTGGGCGGGGAGGTCTGGACCGCGCGGCCGATGGATACGAGCGAAGTCTATGAACCGGGTACGACCGTGTATGTCATGAAGATCGACGGCGCTACCGCCGTCGTCTGGAAGGGGCCTTGATGGCTGTACTGATCGTTGCCGCCGTCCTCGTCTTGCTGGTCGTGGTGGTGGTCTTCAAGTCGATCGCGCTGGTGCCGCAGGCCGAGGCGGCGGTGATCGAGCGGCTGGGCCGGTATTCGCGGACCGTGTCCGGCCAGCTGACATTCCTGGTGCCGTTCGCCGACCGGGTCCGCGCCAAGGTGGATCTGCGGGAACGGGTGGTGTCGTTCCCGCCGCAGCCGGTGATCACCGAGGACAACCTGACCCTGCACATCGACACCGTGGTCTATTTCCAGGTGACCAGCCCGCAGGCGGCGGTGTACGAGATCAGCAACTACATCGCCGCCGTCGAGCAGTTGACGGTCACCACGTTGCGCAACGTGGTCGGCGGCATGACGCTCGAGCAGACCCTGACCTCCCGCGACGCGATCAACGGCCAGCTGCGCGGCGTACTGGACGAGGCGACCGGGCGCTGGGGTCTGCGCGTCGCGCGCGTCGAGCTGAAGAGCATTGATCCGCCTCCCTCGATCCAGGAATCGATGGAGAAGCAGATGAAGGCCGACCGCGAGAAGCGCGCCATGATCCTCACCGCCGAGGGCCAGCGCGAATCGCAGATCAAGACGGCCGAGGGCTCGAAACAGGCGCAGATCCTGTCCGCCGAGGGCGCCAAGCAGTCGGCGATCCTGGCCGCCGAAGGCGAACGGCAGAGCCGCATCCTGCGGGCGCAGGGTGAGCGCGCCGCCGCCTACTTGCAGGCGCAAGGTCAGGCCAAGGCCATCGAAAAAGTCTTCGCCGCGATCAAATCCGGCAAGCCGACCCCGGAACTGCTTGCCTACCAGTACATGCAGACGCTGCCCATGGTGGCGCGCGGCGACGCCAACAAGGTGTGGTTGGTGCCCAGCGATTTCGGCAAAGCGCTGGAAGGGTTCGCCAAGAGTTTCGGCACACAGGGCGAGGACGGCGTGTTCCGGTACGAGCCGCCCGCCTCCGACGGCGCGGAAGTCAAGCCGGAGGACGACTCCGACGTCGCGGACTGGTTCGACACCGCGCCCGACCCGACCATCGAGCGGGCCGTGCGGGCCGCCGAGGCTACGGCGCGGACTCCGGTCGAGGGGCTGACTCCGACACCGCCTCCGCAGAGCTTCGAACCGTCGCCGCACCAGCCGGTCATCCCTCCACACGAGGCTTTCCCGGCCCAGCAGCCGCCGCAACAACAGCAACAGCCGCAGCAACCTCCGGCCCAGCGCCCGGACGACCCGCACGGCCGTCCTTGGCAGCCACCGGAGAACTTCTCGAAATAAGCCCGCATCCCGGCCGCCCCGGACTCGCCCGAGTCCGGGGCGGCCGCGTCGGTACCGCCGAATCGCTCAGCCGGGCAGTCCGGCGGCGCGGATCGCCGGGAGCATGACGTCGGCGACGCCACGCATGCCCTGCGGGGTGAGGTGGTAGGGGAGGAGTGTCTCGGTGGCGACCACGGGGTCGATCCAGCGGACGCCGACCGGCGCGCACGCATCGCGGCCCGCCGAGGCGGCGCGAGTGTCGACGTAGGTGGCGCCGTGCGCCGTGGCCACCCGGGCCACCACGGTATCGAGGCGGTCGAAGGCGGCTTGGATGGGCGCGGCGTCGGACGGGCGCAGACCGACCAGCTCCGGACAGCCGCCGTCGCGCACATAGGTCGGCCAGCCGTCGACCACGATCAGCGCCCGCGGCGCCAGGGACGAGATCTGTTGCAAGGCGGTGGCATAGGACGTCGCGATCGCCTCGATGTCGGCGTCCCAATCCGGACCGGCGCACCCGCCGATACCGGAGAGTCCGTAGACATGACAGGCGACGATGTGCTCGGCCATCAAGGCGTCGTTGGCGCCGATGTGCACTGTGACCAGCCTGGTGGCCGGGCCGAGGGCGTCGAACTGGGGTGGGATGCCCGGCCCTTGCGCGGCGGTGAGATCCGGGATGCGCGCGGAGTTGCAGGTACGGTCGTCGATTCGCAGACCCAGGTCCGCGGCGATCAATTTCGGGGTGTTCGCGGTCGAGCGGAGGCATCGAGGCGGGGACGTGACGTCGTAGTTCCGCACGCCGGTGGTGGCCGCCCCGGAATCACCCAGCGCGACGTATTCGGCTCCGCCTGCGGGAGCGGCCTCGGCGGGGGCGGTGGCGCCCAAGGCGATCAGGGAGGCGATGACCACCACGGCCCGCGCGGGATTCGTCATGTCGGTCCTGTCCGTTCCATGGTCGGCGCGATCACTGGACACGTACCTCTCGCTGTGCCGAACGCTACTCGGCGCGCTGAGCCCGCGGGCGCGATCGGGTGGCAGACTTCCAGCTATGACGACATCTGGATGGGCCGACGTGGACCGCTATCTGGTGGAGACACTGGTGGCGGACCCCGATTCCGACGCGGCGCTGGACGCGAACAAGGCGGCCGGTCTGCCCCCGATCGACGTGTCCCCGCCGCAGGGAAAGTTCCTGCACCTGCTGGCCAGATCGGCCGTGGCGCGGCGCGTGCTGGAGATCGGCACGCTCGGCGGGTACAGCACCATCTGGCTCGCCCGGGCAGTCGGTCCCAAAGGCCGGGTGATCACGCTGGAGTTCTCCGCCCAGCACGCGGAGGTGGCGCGAGCCAACCTGGAGCGAGCCGGTGTCGGCGACCGGGTGGAGATCCGGGTCGGCGCCGCGCTGGACAGCCTCCCCGTGCTCGCTGAGGAGGACCCTGACCCGTTCGACCTGGTGTTCATCGACGCGGACAAGGTGAACAATTCCAACTACGTCCTGTGGGCGCTGCGATTGACCCGGCCCGGCTCGGTGATCATCGTCGACAACGTGGTCCGCGGCGGCAGAATCGCCGAGGAGCATTCCGAGGACCCCAATGCACAGGCAAGCCGCGAGCTGGTCGAGTTGCTCGCCTCCGAACCGAGCCTGGACGCGACCGTGGTCCAGACCGTCGGCGGCAAGGGCTGGGACGGCTTCGCTTATGCCGTGGTGAACGGAGACGGCGCCGAATGACCGGCCTCGGCTAGGGTTCCAGCACCACTTTTCCGGTCGTTGCGCGCGTCTCCATCGCGCGGTGCGCGGCGGCCGCGTCGGCGAGCGCGAAGCGATGCAGGGCGGGGCGCAACCGGCCCGCGGCCGCCTCGGCCATCGCGCGATCCTCGAGGACGCGCAGATCGCCGCCGGCTCGCGCGAGCATCGGCGGGCCGATCACCATCTCCGATGTGATCCCGCGTGCGGACAGGTCGTCGGCGGAAAGCCGCACCGGCCCGTCGTCCACCGATTTGCCGGACCAGCCGTAGACCAGATGCTGCCCACCGCGGGCGAGCAGATCGATGCCGGTGCGAGCGATGGCACCGCCCACCGAGTCGAACAACACGTGCACCCCGGTATTGCCGACGAGCGCACGCACCCGGTCGGGCCAGTCCGCCAGCAGGTAGTCCACCGCGAGGTCGGCGCCGTTGCGGCGCACCTGATCCACTTTCGCGGGGCCACCGGCGGCGCCGATCACCGTGGCTCCCGCGTTCTTCGCGTACTGCACGAGCAGGGTTCCGATACCGCCCGCCGCGGCCGTCACCAGGACGACGCGGCCGGGCTCCAGCTCGGCGAACTGAAGGATGCCCATGGTCGTGCGCCCGGTGCCGATCATCGCCACCGCCTCCGCGGAGTCCAGCGCGGCGGGAATCTCGTGCAGTCGGGCGGCGTCCGTGACGGCCAGCTCGGCGTATCCGCCGGGCACCGCGCCGAGATGGGCGACGACGCGCGCGCCCAGCAGATTCGCGGGCACGCCGTCGCCGGCCCGGTCGACGGTGCCCGCGACTTCACGTCCGGGAACGGTCGGCAGCTCGGGCAACGGAAACGGCCCTGGCTCGCCTCTGCGCAGCGCGGTGTCGATCAGATGCACACCGGCGGCCGCGACCGCGATGCGCACCTGCCCGGGGCCGGGCACCGGATCGGGAACGGTCTCGTAGCGAAGGTTCTCGGCCGGGCCGAAGGCATGAAGGCGAATGGCGTGCACGGCGACTCCTGTTCGTGAGCGGTCGCCGGCCAGCCTGCAACATCAAGTCAGCTCGAGGTCAATTCGTCGCGTCGTGCGGCTCTGACCTCGAATCCGTCGCACAGCGCGGTGAGCCCGTCGTAGAGCAGTTCCTCCTGGGTCAGGTCGCGCACGCCGCTGCCCGCGAGATCCGTCAGGGCGGTCGGGACCGGTCCCTCGGCCGTGCCGTTCAACAGCGTCCGCAGCGCGTTGTCCCCGCCGGGATCCATGCCTTTGCGCGTCATCAGCTCGGCGCTGATCTCCGGCAGGGTCGCGCCGGAGATGTAGTTCCACACGGTGAAGGACATCCCGGTCGCTTCGCGGGTGGACACGCCGAGTTCCAGGAAACCGTCCACCAGCCACGCCAGACAGGCCAGGCTCTGCGGTCCGAAGCTGTAGCGCGGAGTGGCGAAGGTGAGCAGCACCCAGGGGTGCTGCCGGTAGAGGGCCCAGTCGACCTCGGCGGCGATGCGCACCCGGTCGCGCCAGGTCCACCGCTGTCCTTCGGGGCAGGGATACGGATTGCGCCGGGCCACTTCGTCGGTCATCAGCGCGAGCAACTCGTCCTTGTTCGCGACGTGGCGATACAGCGACATGGCACCCACTCCGAGCCGATCGGCGATGCGCCGCATGGACAGCGCGTCCAAACCCTCGGCGTCGGCGAGCTCGATCGCGGTGTCGACAATGGCGGCGCGGTGCAGCATGCGTACACTGTACCCGGAGTCGTGCGTACGACGTACGCGTCAGTGAGAGGATGTCGGGTGATGACAGAGGTGCAGCCAGTGCGAACCGCGCCGTCCACTCCGGGTTCGCGCCGCGCCTGGCTGGGCCTCGCGGTCCTGTTGCTGCCGGTGCTGCTGGTGTCGATGGATATCTCGGTGCTGTTCCTCGCGCTGCCGACGCTGACCGTCGATCTCGACCCGTCGGCGGACCAGCAGTTGTGGATCCTGGACATCTACGGCTTCTTGATCGCGGGCCTGCTGATCACCATGGGTAATCTCGGCGACCGGATCGGGCGGCGCAACATCTTGCTGGCGGGCGCGGCGGTCTTCGGCATCGCCTCGGTGATCGCCGGGTTCGCCCCCAGCGCGGGCGTACTGATCGCGGCGCGGGCGCTGATGGGCATCGGCGGCGCGACGCTGCTGCCGTCCAGCTTGGCGCTGATCTCCAGCCTGTTCCCGGACGCCAGGGAGCGAGCCGCCGCGATCGGCGTCTGGACGGCGTTCTTCGCCGGTGGCTCGGCTGTGGGGCCGGTCATCGGGGGCGTGCTGCTGCACCACTTCTGGTGGGGCTCGGTGTTCCTCATCAACATCCCGGTGCTGCTGGTCCTGCTCGTTTTCGGTCCGCTCGTGCTGCCGGAGCACCGCGCGGGGGCGCGGGGGCCGCTGGACCTGCCGAGCGTCGCCTTGTCGATCGGCGGCATCCTGCCGGTGGTGTACGGCATCAAGCACGCCGCCACCGAAGGCATCGATGGGCAGGCGGTCGTCGTCGCGCTGATCGGCGCGGTGATCCTGACCGCCTTCGTGCGCAGGCAGCGGCAGCTCGACGAACCGCTGCTGGACCTGCGGTTGTTCGCCCGGCCGCAGTTCTCGGTCGCCATCGGCGCCAGCCTGACCGGCATGATGTCCCTGGCCGGGCTGAGCTACCTGACCAGCATCTATCTGCAATCGGTGACCGGGCGCACGCCGCTGGCGGCGGCATTGCTCGGTATTCCGATGGCGATCGCGGTGTTCGTCTGCTCGGTGGGCGGCGCCCGGGTCGGGCATCGCTTCGGCGCGGGCGCCACCTTTGTTTTCGCCCTGCTCGCCTCCGCGGTGGGCAATCTGATGTTGCTCGGCGTCGGTACGCACGACGGGCTCTGGTGGTATCTGACCGGATCCGCGATCGCCGGAGTCGGCTACGGCCTGGCATTCACACTGGTGTCCGAGGTCGCGGTGTCCTCGGTGCCGCCGGAGCGGGCCGGGTCGGCGGTCGGCATCTCGGAGACCAGCTTCGAATTGGGCAATGCGCTGGGCCTGGCGCTGCTCGGTTCGCTCGCCGCGCTGATCTTCCGGTCCGGGGGACACTACGCGGAGACACTCGGCGAGACCATCCAGCAGGCCGGCGGCGACGTGGCGTTGATCGAGGCGGCGCGCGGGTCTTTCGTCGACGGCATGCACGTCGCGGTGGCCGTCGGCGCGGTGGCGCTCACCGCGATGGCGCTGATCGCGCGCTTCGCTACGCCCCGCCCGCGCTGAGCCCGGCCGGGGTCAGCGGCCGAAGACCATCGCCACGACCTCGGCTGCCCAGCGGTTCATCGGCCGGATGATCGCGCCGTGCACCCAGCGGACCGGGCGCACCACCAGCGCGCGCCAGACGACCGCCAGCGCTGCGAACACCGGGCGCAGCACAGAGCGGTACACCGCCCGGCACGGCGCCACCACGAGGACGCCCACGACGAGGGTGGCCACGCGCCACCCGTATCGTGCGGTCGTGCGCAGCACGCCCCACAGGGGGCGCAGCACCCAGCGCCACAGTTGTGTCAGCGGCCGGACGATCAACCACTCGACGGTGCGATGGCACACCCACGCGATGGCATAGACGACCGGGTAGACCACCCACCGCAGCAGCCAAGCCCCGACAGGACGAATGACCTTGCGCCACAGAAAGATCTCCACTGACCGCCGCAGCGGTCGCAACAGGTACTCGAGCAGGACGGACAGCAGCGGCGTGAGCACCGAACCCCACAGCAGCCGCTGGATCACCCAGCCCCACAAGTAGTCCTTCACGACGATCCAGGCGGGCCGCAGCACCCACTGCCAGAGCAGTTCGGCCGCCGGAACCACCGAATACCGTGCGATATACCCCAGCGCCGCTGCGGTGACGCGGCCCAGCAGGAGAACGCCCTCCCACAACAGGCGAATCGGGACCAGCACGACGATCGCGATGCCGCGCGCGATCCATTGGGCGCTCGATACCTGCCTGTCCGGCGTCGACACCGTGTTCCCCCTCCACTGACCACCCGGGCAAGGGCCCTGGCGAAGAATCCGTGCGATCCCACATTCGATCACACGGCCGCCGCCGGGCGCGTGAGTAGAAATGCTCCCGGCAAGCCGACGGCGCGCTACGCATCGCCGCCTGCCTCATCCGCCAGGACCCGCCGCGGCTCGTCCGGGACATGTCGCGCGCGGACTGATCGCGCGAAGCCCCGGTGGGCGCCCCGAACACCGCCTACAGTCGAATTCGTGAATCGAGCCCGGGCCGCGAGCAACGGTCGTCCGGTCGCCGAACTCGTGGCGACGCGACTGCTGTATCCCACGTCGCGTCCGCGGGACGAGGCGTTGCGCCACGCGGTGGGCGGCAAGATCGTGCTGGTCACCGGTTCGTCGCACGGTATAGGCAAGGCCAGTGCGCGCAAGTTGGCCGCGGCGGGCGCGACCGTGCTGCTCGTGGCCCGCTCCGGCGGCGAACTCGAACGGCTGGCCGCGGAGATCACCGCCGCGGGCGGCATCGCGCACACCTACCCCACCGATCTCACGGACATGGACGCCGTCGAACGGCTCGGCCGTCTGCTCCTCGACGAGCACGGCCACCTCGACGTGGTGATCAACAACGCGGGCAAATCGATCCGCCGCCCGATCGATGATTCCTATGACCGGTTCCACGATTTCACCCGCACCATCGAGGTGAACTACCTCGGTCCGGTGCGCCTGCTGCTCACGTTGCTGCCCGCCATGCGCGCGCGGCGCCGTGGGCACATCGTCAACGTGTCGACCTGGGGTGTGCGCATGCCCCCCGCGCCGCGCTGGGCCGCCTACGGTGCGTCCAAATCCGCCTTCGACGTCTGGTTGCGCAGCGTGGCGGCGGAGGTGGCCGCCGACGGCGTCATCACCACCTCCATCTACCTCCCGCTCGTACACACCAGGATGAGCGCGCCCACGGACTTCAGCCGTGTCCCCGGGCTCACCGTGGCCGAGGCCGCCGATCTCGTCTGCCACGCGGTGACCTCGAAGCCGCGAGAGATCGCCCCGTGGTGGTCGGGGCCGGTACAGGCGTGGACCGATCTGACTCGCGGCCGCGCGCAGCGATTCATGGAGCGCGCTTTCCGTCGCTGACCGGAAACGAGCGCGACCTCCGGTCGACACGACGGGCATAGGATCGACGGATGCCTGAACCCGCCGCGACCGGTCCCGAGGCGTCCGGCTTGACGATGCTGCTCGCGCTCGCCGACTCGCGGCTGCCCATCGGCGGGCACGTGCACTCCGGCGGTGTGGAGGAAGCCATCGCCTCCGGTGTGCTGCGCGACGTCGCGACCGTGGAGCTGTACCTGCGCCGCCGGATCCGGACGTCGGGGCTGGTGGCCGCGTCGCTCGCCGCGGCGGTGTGCGCGGGCGAACTCGATCCGGCGCGGGCGGAGACCGAAGCCGACGCGCGCACGCCCGCACCCGCGGCACGTGCCGCCTCCCGGGCCCAAGGCCGCGGCCTGGCGCGACTGGCGAAACAGCTGTGGCCCCGGCATGATTGGTCGCCCCTCGGGACGACACCGCATCTGTCCACGGTGTTCGGGATGGTCGGCGCGGCCGCCGTGGTGCCGCCACGGGAGATCGCGGGCGTGGTCGTCTACACGACGCTCACCGGGGCCGCCACCGCGGCACAGCGTTTGCTGGCCCTGGATCCCGCCGCGATCGCCGCGTGCACGATCCGGCTGGCCTGCTTGTGCGACCGCGTCGCCGCCGAGGCAGCGACCGGCCTCGCCGCGCTGTCCGACCCGCTGCAGGATGTGCTCGCCGAGCGCCATCGGCAGCGGGACATGCCCCTGTTCGCGAGCTGAAGCCCCGGAAGAAGGAGACCGCGCCATGCCCCCGCACCTGATCGACGGTGAGCCGCACGACCACGGTCACGATCGGCCGAAACGTCATCGCACGCCCGGGGAGGCGCTGCGCGTCGGGATCGGCGGCCCGGTCGGCTCGGGGAAGACCGCGTTGGTGGCCGCGTTGTGCAGGCAGTTGCGCGACGAGCTGTCGCTGGCGGTGCTGACCAACGACATCTACACCACCGAGGACGCCGACTTCCTGCGCAGGCACGCGGTCCTGCCGGACGAACGGATCACCGCCGTGCAGACCGGCGGCTGCCCGCACACCGCCATCCGCGACGACATCACCGCCAACCTCGACGCCATCGACGATCTCGTCGCCGCCAATCCGCCGCTGGATCTGATCCTGGTCGAATCCGGCGGTGACAATCTCACCGCGACCTTCTCCTCCGGCCTGATCGACGTGCAGATCTTCGTGGTGGACGTGGCGGGCGGTGACAAGGTGCCACGCAAAGGCGGCCCGGGCGTGACCTTCTCGGACCTGCTGGTGGTCAACAAGACCGATCTGGCGCCGCTGGTCGGCGCGGACCTCGGTGTGATGGAACGGGATGCGGCGCGGGTGCGTAAAGAGCGGCCGACGGTGCTCGTCTCGCTCACCGAGGATCCCGCGGCGACGCCGGTGCTGGCCTGGGTGCGCGAGCAACTGCGCGCGGTCGCCGAGCGGGACCGTGCGGGCGAATCCGCCGGCGCGCACTGAATGCCGCTGGTGCGCACCGAGTTACGAATAGTCGCCCACCCGGCCGCCCTTCCGGAGATCCGTGCATGTGGCGGTTTGTCGGCCCGCCGCACAGGCCCGCGAACGGTCCATCTGATCGGCACGGCCGCCACACCGCTGGGCGGCGACGAACTCGACGTCGTGATCGTGGTCGCACCCGGCGCCGAACTGGTGGTGCGCTCGGTCGCGGCGACTCTCGCGCTGCCGGGCTCGGTGACGCCCCTGTCGTCCGGGCGCTGGCACCTGGAGGTCGGCAGCGGGGGAGTACTGGATTTCGATCCCGAGCCGATGATCGTGGCAGGTGGCGCGCGGCACCATACGGTCACCACGATCCGGCTGGCCTCCAGCGCCCGGCTGCGCGTGCGCGAACGTGTCCAGATCGGCCGCGTGGGGGAGGACGGCGGCGAGTGGCAGGGAGATCTCACCGCCGACGTGGACGACCTGCCGCTACTACGCCACCGGCTGGCCTTGGGCGCGGGCACGCCGGCCGATGACGCGCTGTCCGCGCCTCGGGCGCTGGAGAGCGAACTCGTCTATCCGGACGAGAGCGCGGCGGCCACCAGCGGTTTGACGCACAGCCGGTTGCCGCTGGCGGCGGGCGGCAGTTTGTTCACCCGCACGGGATCGGTGCTGCGCCTGTCCGGCGTGGAACGCGCCGAGATGAAGAGCTGATCAACGGCGGCTCGGGAGTGCAGCCACGCTTGGCGACGTTGTCTTCATCCCGGGCGGGCTAGCCGGGATCGGTTATGAACGGTCCGCGCGGTATGTGGGATTCGTTCCGTACAGGTGTAATCCGGCGAGCCCTGGAGAAAGAAAGGATGGGAGCTCGACAGCGTCGTCGGGTTCCCACCCTTCCGGCTCGCCTCTCGGAGACGTCATCCGATCAGCCGTCGGCCGTATCCGCGGCCTCCGGAGCGGGGTCGGCGACCTCCGGGGCCGGGGCGACCGGATCGGGCGCACTGAGCGCCCGCGGCGGCGCGCTGAGCGCGTGCACCACCCCGAGTCCCGCGCCGATACCCGCACCGATGGCGGACAGCGGGGCGGCCATCAAAGCCGCACCGTAGGCGGCCCCGATCGGACCCGCGGCGAGGCCGATCGGCGCGAACGGCAGACCGATGGCCAGGGCGAGACCGCCGCCGACGGCCGCCCCGAACAGCGCGAACGGGCTGGCGAACACGAAGCCCGCCGCCGCGCCGATCGCGGCGGCGCCCATGGTCTGGCCGGCGACGCGGTCGGATCTCGTGCGCTCCATCCCGATCGAATCGAAGAACGTCGCCATGTTCGCCTCGGCCATGGCGGCGGTGTCGTTGATCTGGATCGCCTGCTCCCGGTAGAGCCACTCCGGTGCGTCGACCTGCACGTCGCCGAAGCGCAACTTGCCGGAAGGCGGCGCGATCGGGGGTACCGGGGCCACCGGAACCGGCGCATGCAGTCCTACCAGCGGAGCCAGGTACTGGTGATCAGGCAGTGGACGTGCCCATTGCAACGAACTCAGTACGTCGTCCGGAATCCGCAGACCCTCGTACGGGCGCACGTTCGGCGCCTCGGCGGCGGGCCACTGGGCCGCTTCGGCCTGATCGGCGGAGTCCGTCCTGGTCACCGGAACGGGGTGATCGGGCTCGGCGTTCGCTGTGCCGGTTCCCACCAGCGCGAGAACGAGAGGAACCGTCCCCACGGCCACCAGGGAGCCCAGTTTCGGCCGGTGCGGTTTGGGTGCTCGGTGCTTGCCCGTGCCCATAGATCACCTTTCATCCGAAGGAGACGTCGACGCCTCACATTCGGATCCGTTGGCGACCTGGATTGGTCGAACGCGCTTAACAAGCGCGCACAACACCTGTCAGCCGGCTTTGGCGTCGGTATGCGCCTTGTCCACGGCGAGCCGGCTGTTGGTGGAGGCGCCGAGCGCGGCGGCCAGTTGTCCGGCGTCTTCGTCGTCGCCGTTGCTGATGGCCTCCAAGGCCAGCCGGGCGAACACCCACTGCTCGGTGGCCGCCATCTGCCCGCGGCTGCGGCCGAGGAAGGTGACGAACCACTGGATCACGGTGATGATCCGGCTGCGGTAGCCGACCAGGTAGTACAGATGCAGCGCGAGCCAGGCCAGCCAGGCGATGAACCCGCCGAACTCCAGCTTGCCCACCTGGCAGACGGCGCTGAACCGCGAGATCGTGGCCATGCTGCCCTTGTTGAAGTACTTGAACGGCTTGCGCTCCTGGGGCGTCTGGCCCTTCAGTCCCGCCTTGATCTGCTTGGCTGCGTAGGTGGCGCCCTGAATGGCGCCCTGCGCCTGCCCGGGCACGTTCGGCACCGACATCAGGTCGCCGACCACGAAGACGTTCGGGTGGCCCTTGACGGTCAGATCCGGTTCCACCACGACCCGGCCCGCGCGGTCGACCTCGGTGCCGTCGGACTGGTCGGCGATCAGCTTGCCGAGCGGGCTGGCCTGCACGCCCGCCGACCAGACCTTGCACGCCGACTCGATCCTGCGGATCGTGCCGTCGGAGTCCTTCACCGTGACGCCGAACGCGTCGACATCGATGACCATGGCGTTGAGCTGGATCTCCACGCCCATCTTCTCCAGCCGACGTTCGGCCTTGCCGCCGAGCTTCGGACCCATCGGCCCGAGCACCGCACCCGCGCCCTCGATGAGCACGACCCGTGCGTCGCGCGGATCGAAGTTGTGGAAGGTGCCCTCCAGCGTGCGGTCGGACAGCTCGGCGATCTGCCCGGCCAGCTCCACGCCGGTCGGTCCGGCGCCGACGATCACGAAGGTCAGCAGCCGGTCGCGTTCCTCTTGAGTGGTGGCCAGTTCGGCCTGTTCGAAGGCGCCCAGGATCCGGCCGCGTAGTTCGAGCGCGTCATCGATGGTCTTCATGCCGGGTGCGTAGGTGGCGAACCGGTCGTTGCCGAAGTAGGACTGCTGGGCGCCCGTCGCGACGATCAGGCTGTCGAACGGAGTGACCGTGTCCTGGTCGAGCAGGCGCGAGGTCACCGTGTTGTTCGTCAGGTCGATGTCGGTGACCTCGCCGAGCAGCACCTGCGCGTTCTTCTGCTTGCGCAGCACCAGCCGGGTGGCGGGCGCGATCTCGCCGACCGAGAGGATGCCGGTGGCGACCTGGTAGAGCAGCGGCTGGAACAGGTGGGTCGAGGTCTTCGAGATCAGCGTGACGTCGACGTCGGCGCGCTTGAGGTGTTTGGTGCCGAACAGGCCGCCGAAGCCCGAGCCGATCACCACCACCCGGTGCCGGCCGTTCTCGACAGTCTGAGTGCTCATCGTCCTGCTCCTCGATGGACCTTGGGGGTCGTCCCCGGCGGCGGTTCCTGACAGCTAAACCGTAGCCGCCGCGCCGGACAGCGTCACGACGAGATCCCCGTTCCTGGCGTGTTGCGGTGCGACGTCTCACCGTCGCCGGGGCGGTGCGGGGAGGTTCGTCGCGGCCGAACCGGCCGAGCGGGGGAGGTGGAGAGCCTACGATGGTAGCTGTCGCTCAGGGAGGATTGCCATGGTCGCCGGTGACCGTGCGGTCGGCCGAAAGCCCAGCATGCCGGCCGATTCGGAGAATATCGCGCTGATCGAGGTACCGCACGGCCATCTGATCGACCGGGCGCTCGGGTTGCTGCCGGAACGCCGCCAGGTGCTGGCCACCCCGCCGCGGGGCAGCGACACCGTCCCGGTGCTCGGCGATGCCGGATTGCCCTATCTGGGCCGGGCGCTGCACTACATGCGCTGGGGCCCCGCCGAGATGATGGAGCGCTACCGCCGGTACGGACCCGTCTCGATGAACACCTCGCTAGGTGTCGACCGCGTGCTGGTCGCGGGACCGGACGCGCTCGACGAAGTGCTCGGTCACCGCCGCCGCGATTTCGGCCAGGGCTGGGACTATTTCATCGGTCCGTTCTTCCGGCGCGGCCTGCTGCTGCTGGAGTTCGACGAGCACAAATTCCATCGCAGGATCATGCAGCAGGCGTTCACCAGGGACCGGCTGGAAGCCCACCTGGCCGGGCTGACGCCGGTGGTGCGGGCGAGCATCGCGCGCTGGGTGCCGCGCGGGCGCGACGCCGAACGCACGGTGCGGCTGTATCCGACGATCAAAGAGCTGACTCTCGACGTCGCGGGCGGGACTTTCATGGCCGCGGACGTCGGCCCGCAGCGCAGGCAATTGATCGATGCGTTCGTCGACTGCACCCACGCGGGGCTGTCGATCATCCGGCACCCGGTGCCCGGCGGCCACTGGCGGGCCGGGTTGCGCGGCAGGAGAGTGCTCGAGGACTATTTCACCGCGATGCTTCCGGAGAAACGCCGGTCCGAATCGGCGGACTTCTTCTCGGGGTTGTGTCACGCCCGGAGCGAGGACGGTGGCGTCTTCGGAGACGCGGACGTGGTGAACCACATGATCTTCCTGATCATGGCCGCGCACGACACCACCACGACGACCGCCACTGCCGTGGCCTACTACCTGGGTAAACACCCCGACTGGCAGCAGCGGGTGCGCGCCGAGGTGCTCGACATGGACGCGCGCCTCGGCGATGCGCCCCCGGCCATCGCGGACCTGGAGGCGCTGCGCGACCTGGATCTGGTGGTGCGGGAGAGCCTGCGGCTGATGCCGCCGGTTCCCGGGCTGGCGCGCCGCGCCGTGCGCGACACCGAGATCGCGGGTCACTACATTCCGTCGGGCGCCCCCGTCGACCTCGCCTACCAGGTGAACCACCTGTTGCCCGAACTGTGGCCCCACCCCGAGCGCTTCGATCCGGAGCGGTTCGGCGAGCAGCGGCGCGAGGACAAGTCGCACCGCCTGGCCTGGATGCCGTTCGGGGCGGGCGCGCACAAGTGCATCGGGATGCACTTCGGCACGTTCGAGGTGAAGACGGTGACCGCCGCCCTGGTGCGCGAGTACGAGTGGCGGATCCCCGAGAAATACCGCATGCCCTGGGGATTCACCACGATTCCGTTCCCCAGGGACGGCGCGCCGATGACCTTGCGCAGACGCGCGGCCGCCTGAGCGGCCCCGCGATCAGCGGCCCGCGAGCAGGATTTCCGCGAGCTTGGTGTCGGTCTCGGCGCCCTCGGTGTAGCCGCCCGCGTCACCCAGCGAACTCATGATGGCCAGGGTGTAGCGCTCGCCCGGACCCGCGAAGCCGACCGAGTTGACCACCCAGCCGCCCTGCTCGGCCGACCAGCCGTTCTTCAGGCCGGGACGCATGCTCGCACCCGCGCCCCACACGCCCCAGTGCTGGTTGGAGTCCACCGCGCGCATCCGGTCGACCAGGTAGTTGCGGTCGTCGGGGTGCATGCGGTTGAGGATGTGGTCCATCAGCCGGTCGAGATCGGCGGCGGTGCACTTCTGGAACGACCAGTCCGGGAACAGCGCGGTATTGGTCGGCTGCGGAACCAGCGAGGTCATCCCGTTGGCGCGGAAAGCGTTGTTGTAGGCCATCCGGTCGATCCCCGCGTACTTGGTCCACAGCAGGTCGGCGGCGCCGTCGTTCGAGGTCGCGAGCATCCCCTCCATGAGGCCGCGGTCCTCCGGCGACAAGGTGATCGCGCCGACCCGCGCCCGGTTGAGCAGGTCCGCGGCGATCGCGAGCTTGATCGTGGACGCGGTCCAGACCGCGTTCTCGGCGTTGGCGTTGGCGTAGACGCCGCCCGATACCCGGTCACGCAGGACGTAGCCGGTGACCCCGGGGCGGCTGTTGAGGTAGGCGTCGGCCTTCGCGATGCGGCTGCTCAGGTCGCAGTCGAAGCCGGGCAGGCAGCCCTGAGTGTGCGCGAGCGGCGCCGCGCCCGCGATCGGCAATGCGGCGGGCAGGCTCGGGGCGATGATCGCCGCGGCGGCAAGGACACAGGCGGAGGCGGCCACGCGGGGAACGGTTCGGGTGGCGGGGGACGGATAACGCACGAGGGACCACGATCGCACATCCCGGGTCCGGACGCACGTCTTGAGCTCGGGCCCGGGGTGTGCTAATGCCGGTCCCGGCGCTTGGGCCCCACGGATTTTCGCTCGTCGGCGCAGGCCAGGGCGTCAACGGAAGGCCGCGCGCAGCTCCTCGACGGTGCGTCCGTTGAGTCGATAGCAGTGCTCGAACGCCTCGGTGTGCCGATCCCGGGGCCAGGAATGCAGGACGACGGTGCGACCGTAGTGGCGCGAGTTGATCAGCTCCCAGCGGTCACCGACCCGGCGGACCGTGAATCCGCCTTTCGGGACCAGGGGAATCACCATCGCATCCATGAACGCGAACCAGCCTTTCGGTGCAGCTCTCTCGTTCCGCCCCGTGCAAACTCTTACCTCCCCGGTGCAGCACTGTCGCACATCGCCGCAGCGGTCCCAGCGTGACACGGCGAAGTAATCCGTTCTCGTGTGGTCTATTTCACTGAGGCGCGGACGGGGCGGTGCGATTGCGCGTCGGTCGCTGGGCGTATAAACGTGCAAAGTCCGTGGCCGGCGCGACCGGACACCATCGATCGAGAGGGCGCAGATGCCGCTGCACATCCACCGTGCCGAGCGCGCCGACGTCCTGGCCCGGGCGCTCGCCGGTGTGCTGACGTCGCCGCTGGCCGACCCGCTCGCGACCGAGGTGGTCGCGGTGCCCGCGAAGGGGGTGGAGCGCTGGCTGACGCAGACGCTGTCGGGGGTGCTCGGCGCGGACGGCGCGGTCGACGGCGTGTGCGCGAACATCGCCTTCCCCTCGCCCGCCGCGCTGGTCGCCGAAGCGCTGGCAGCGGCGAGCGGAGTGACGCCCGCCGAGGACCCATGGGCGCCGGAGCGGGCGGTGTGGACGCTGCTGCGGGTGATCGACGGGTCGTTGTCCGAGCCGTGGTCCGCCGTACTGGCCAGGCACTTGGGCGCGCGCGCCGCTGTGGGCGACGAGCACCGCGTCGGCCGGCGCTACGCGACGGCGGCGCGGATCGCCGCGCTGTTCGACAGCTATGCCGCACAGCGGCCCGCGCTGATCACCGAATGGGCGGCGGGCCTGGACACCGACGGCGCGGGCGGCGTGATACCCGACGATCTGCTCTGGCAGCCGATGCTGTGGCGTGGGCTGCGGGGGGAGATCGGGACGCCGAGCCCGGCCGAGCGGCTCGAGGCGGCCTGCGCGCGGCTGCGCGCGCGGCCCGATCTGGTGCCGCTGCCACCGCGGCTGTCGCTGTTCGGCGTGACCCGGTTGCCCAGCGATCAGCTTGCCGTGCTGTCGGCGCTGGCCGCCGCCCGCGACGTCCACTTGTGGCTCGTGCATCCGAGTCCGGTTCTGTGGTCGGCCCTGAGTGAGCTGCCCTCGGCCCGCACGCGCGCCGACGATCACAGTGCCGAAGCGGCGGCCCACCCGCTGCTGGCGGGATTGGCCCGTGATGTGCGGGAACTGCAGCAGCGGTTGACCGCAGCGCCCGCCACCGGCTCCGACACCTATCACCCGCTCGGTTCGGCGCGCTCCGACGACGTCGCGGCGGAAGATGCCTTGCCCGCGACCTTGCTGCAGGCGCTGCAGCGGGGCATCCGGGACGACCGGTGGCCGCCTGCCCCCGGGGCGGCGGGCGCCGACGGCACCGTGCAGGTACATGCGTGTCACGGCCCCGCGCGGCAGGTCGAGGTGTTGCGGGAATGCCTGCTCGGGCGGTTCGCGGCCGACGAGACGCTGGAGCCGCGCGACGTGCTGATCATGTGCCCGGAGGTGGAGGTCTACGCACCACTGGTACGCGCGGCGTTCGGGCAGCGCACGGCGGGAACGCCCGAGCCGCACACGGATTCGGAGCATCCGGCGCACCGGCTGCGGGTGCGCTTGGCCGACCGAGGGCGCGGGGTGACCAATCCGCTGCTCGCGGTGATCGGATTCCTCCTCGAGCTGGCCGACGGCCGGGTGACGGTGACCCAGGTGCTCGATCTCGCGGCCGCCGAACCCGTCCGCCGCCGTTGCGGATTCGACGACGACGACATCGAGCGGCTGCGCGAGTGGGCCGCCGAATCCGGGGCCAGGTGGGGCATCGGACAGCGACAGCGCCAAGCGTTCGGGCTCGCCGATTTCGCGCAGAACACGCTCAACAGCGCGGTGGACCGGATTCTGCTCGGCGTCACCGCGGGCGAGACCTCCGACGACTGGCTGGATCTCGCGCTGCCCTTGGACGACGTGGACAGCAACGACGTGGACCTGGCCGGACGTTTCGCGGAGTTCGTCGACCGCCTCGCGGTGTGCCTGCGCGACCTGCGCGGCCCCCGGCCCGCGCACGAGTGGGCGGCGGCGCTCGGTCGCGCGCTGGACCTGCTGACCGACGTACCGGACGCGCAGGCGTGGGTGCGCACCGAGGCCAGGCAGGAACTCGCCGCCGCCACCGACCACGCGGGCGAGGTGTCGTTGCGGCTGACCGATGTCGGCGTCTTGCTCCGGTCGCGGCTGGCGGCGCGCCCCACCAGGGCCAACTTCCGTACCGGCGAGCTGACCGTCTGCACCATGGTGCCGATGCGGTCGGTACCGCACCGGGTGGTCGTGCTGCTCGGGCTGGACGACGAGATGTTCCCGCGCGCCAGCGCCGCGGACGGCGACGATGTGCTGGCCCGTGAACCGCTGCTCGGTGAACGTGATCCGCGCAGCGAGGACCGGCAACTGCTGCTGGACGCGATCCTCGCGGCGCGGGACACGCTGCTGGTGTTCCACACCGGCGCCGACCCGGTCAGCGGCGCGCACCGCCCGCCCGCCATCCCGGTCGCCGAGTTGCTGGACGCGCTGCGGGCCCACGTCGGCGCCGCGGCGATGCGCGCGGTGGTGACCCGCCATCCGCTGCAGTCGTTCGATCGGCGGAATTTCCGGGCCGAGCAGCCGTTCAGCTTCGACACCGTGGCCTTGGCAGGCGCGCACGCGGCCGACGGACCCGTGCGAGCGCGGCCCGGGTTCCTGGTCGCCCCGCTGCCCGCGGCGGAAGCCGCGGACGTCGCGCTGGCCGACCTGATCTCCTTCGCGGAGCACCCGGTGCGCGCGTTCCTGTGGCAGCGCCTCGGCCTGCGGGTGCCCGAGCACGAGGAGGACATCGCCGACCGGCTGCCCATCGAACTCGACGGCCTGGCCAAGTGGGAGCTGGGCGAACGCCTGCTCACCGCCCGCCTCAACGGCGCGGATCCGGCCGGGCTGCGGGCGGCGGAATGGCGGCGCGGCACGCTGCCGCCCTTCGGTTTCGGCGCCGCCGTGCTCGACGAGGTCGAACACACCGTCGACCGCTTGGTGCGCGCGGCACAAGCCGACTACGCGGGCTCGGCGCGCGCCGTGGACATCGCGGTCGACCTGGGCAACGGACGGCGGCTCACCGGCACCGTCCCCGAGGTGCGCGGCGACGTCCTGGTCCGCACCACCTTCTCCCGGCTGGCTCCCAAACACCGGATCGCGGCGTGGGTTTCGCTGCTTGCGCTGACCTCGACCGAGGACCGGTCGTGGCGGGCGGTGAGCACCGGCCGCGGACAGTTCGGCCGTCCCACCTGGCGCAGTGAACTCACCGCGCCCGACGTGCCCGCGGCCAGGGAGGCCCTACGCCAGCTCGTCGCACTGCGCGACGCGGGATTGACCGAACCGCTGCCGGTCGCGCCCGCCGCCTCCGCGGTGTACGCCGAGCGCCGGTTCCGCGGCGCGGGCACCGACGACGCGATCGCCGCGGCGGAGCGCGAATTCAACGGCGGGCCCAACGGTCCCGGGCCGTTCGGCGACCACACCGACCGTCATCTGCGCTACGTCTGGGGTCCGGCGCCCCGGCTCGAGTACCTCGTGGCCGCGCCCGCCGCGGCGGGCGAGCCCGGGGAGCGCAGCCGGTTCGGCGCGCTGGCCCGGCGGATGTGGTTCCCCTTGCTGGCCGCGGAGAGCCAGGGGCAGCCGTGAGCGACCATCCCGTGGCCGCTCCGATGCGAGGGTTCGGCGCGATTCGGCGCGGAACGCCCGGATGCACCGGCACGGCGCGTGTCGGTCGCCGGTTGGCGGCCGGGCGCGGGGCAGAATGTCGGGTCGGACAGTCGGTTCGGGAGCAGCTCCGCGCGGCGTGGCCGGCCCCCCGGGCGATCGCGACGTCCGCGGATTGCGGGACCATCGCCCGCGCAGGAGGGAGGCGGGCGTGACCGTGCAGGAAACCTCCCTCGCCGCAGCGGATTTCGACGCCGACGGGTTCCAGCCGTATGGGCCGCTGCCCACCGGCACCACCGTGCTCGAGGCCAGCGCGGGCACCGGCAAGACGCACGCCATCGTCGGCCTCGCCGTGCGCTACGTCGCCGAGTCCGGCGTCGACGTATCCCAGCTGCTGTTGGTGACCTTCAGTCGCGCGGCGACGCAGGAGCTGCGGGAACGCACCCGCGATCGGTTCGTCGCCGTCGCCACGGGATTGGCCGATCCGGAGGCGGCGGGGGTACACGCCGACGAACTGGTCCGGTACCTCGCGCAGGCCGGGGACGAGGAGGTCCGGCTGCGGCGGCGACGGTTGCTGGCGGCCCTGTCGGATTTCGACGCGGGCACCATCGCCACCACGCACAGCTTCTGCCAGCGCATGCTCGACGAACTCGGCCTGGCGGGCGAACACGATCCGGGCACCCGGCTGGTGGAGACCGTCGACGACCTCGTCGGCACGGTCGTCGACGATCTGTACCTCCACCGCTACGCCCGCGCGGAACCGCCGTTCTCGCTGAAGGAGGCCCGCACGCTCGCGCTGGCCGCGGTGCGCGACCGGCACGCGGCGCTCGTGCCCGACGGCGAGACCGGCGCGGGCGAGCGGGTGGCGTTCGCGCACGCCGTGCGCGCGGAGACCGAACGCCGCAAGCGATCGGCCGGACTGCGCGACTTCGACGATCTGCTGGTGCTGCTGCACGATGTGCTCGCCGATCCGGAGCACGGCCCGCGCGCGTGCCGCCGCATCCGCGCCCGGTACCGAGTCGCCTTGGTCGACGAATTCCAGGACACCGATCCCCTGCAATGGGACATTCTGCGCAGGTCGTTCCACGGGCACGCCACCTTGGTGCTGGTCGGGGATCCGAAGCAGGCGATCTACGCCTTCCGCGGCGCGGAGGTGCTCAGCTACCTGGACGCCGTCGCGCACGCAGGCACCCGCCGCGAGCTCACCACGAACTGGCGCAGCGACGCGGGACTGCTCGCCGCACTGGACCACCTGCACGGCGGAGCGGCGCTGGGGCACGAGGAGATCCGCGTCTATCCGGTGGCGCCGACCCGGCCGTGGTCGCGGCTGTCCGGTCCCGGCGAGCTCACGACGCCGATGCGCGTTCGCTGCCTGCCGCGCACGGGGGCGGGACCGCTCAACAAATCCGGCTTCCCGGCCGTCGGGCGGATGCGCGCCAAGGTCGCCGACGATCTCGCCGCCGATATCGTCCGCTTGCTCGAATCCGGGGTACTGCTGGACGCGAAAGCGGAAACCGAGAGCGCTTCGCCGACCGTGCCCGGGGACGCCGCGCGCAGGCCGATCGGCCCCGGCGACATCGCGGTGCTGGTGCGCACCCGCTCGCAGATCGACGTGGTGCGCGCCGCGCTGGACCGCGTCGGCGTCGCCTCGGTGCTCGCCGGTGGCATCAGCGTCTTCGCGACCAGCAGCGCGACCGACTGGCTGTGGGTGCTGCGGGCGCTGGAACAGCCGCACCGCGGCGACCGGGTACGGCTGGCCGCGTGCACACCGCTGCTCGGCGTGACGGCGGCCGAGATCGACAGCGGCGGAGCCGATCTGGTCGGCCGGGTCAGCGCCCAGTTGCGCGAGGCGGCGCGTTTGTTCGCCCGCGCGGGCTTCGCCGCCGTCTACGAGAAAATCGCCGCCGAGACGCGTCTGGCACCGCGGTTGCTGGCCGTGGAGAACGGGGAACGGCAGCTCACCGACCTGCGGCACCTTGCGCAGCTGCTCGATCAGGTCGCGCTCACCGAGGGCCTCGGGCTGACCGCGCTGACCCGGTGGCTGGCCGACCGGGTGCGCGATCCGGCCTCCGGCGCCGTTTCCGATCGCAGCCGCAGGCTCGACCGGGACGCCGCCGCCGTCCAGATCGCCACGGTGCACGCGAGCAAGGGACTCGAATTCCCGGTCGTCTACCTGCCCTTCGCCTGGGACAGCGCGAAGAATCCCTATCCGGCGACGTTGCTGTTCCACGCCGACGACGGGGCGCGTGTGCTGGACGTGGGCGGCCAGGACGCCGCGGGGTACGCCGAGCGCAAGGCGTGCAGCGAGGCCGAGGAGGCGGGGGAGGAGTTGCGGCTGCTGTACGTCGCGCTGACCAGGGCCATGTGCCAGATCGTCGCGTGGTGGGCGCCCGCGATCACCACCGCGGCGTCTCCGCTGCACCGGATGGTCTTCGGGCGCGGCGATCGCGGCGCCGTCGTCGCCACACGGGCTGCCGTGCCGACGGATTCCGTTGCTGTTCGATCTCTTTCGACGTGGGCGCAGGACGCGGGCGCGGCGATCACGGTGACGGCGGTGGCCGGGAGCGACGACGTCGCGATCCGGCGGGTGCGCACCGAGCCCGCGCACGGCGCGCTGGCGGCCGCCCGATTCGACCGAGAGCTGGACCAGCACTGGCGGCGAACGTCGTACTCGGCGTTGACCGCTTCGGCACACGGGCCCGCGGCCGCGGAACCCGACAGCGAACCGGAGGACGCGCGGGGGCCCGGTGACGAGCCCGCGGGCACCTCCCTGGTCGGCGCGGCGGAGCCGGAGCCGGCGGGCGCGGCGTCGCTGATGAACGCGCTGCCCTACGGGGCGGAGTTCGGCACGCTGGTGCACGGCGTGCTCGAGCGGATCGATACCGGCCACCCGGACCTGGCGGCCGAGGTGCACGACCGGTGCCGCGAAGCGGTGCGCGAACTGATGGCCGAGGTGGACGCGGAAGTGTTGGCCACCGCGCTGCTCGCGGTGCTGCGCACCCCGCTCGATACCGGCTGCCTGGCCGATGTGGCCCCGCGCGACCGGCTCAGCGAACTCGAATTCGAATTGCCGCTGGCGGGCGGGGACCGTGTGGGCGCGACCGCGACGACCCTGCGGTGTGTCGCCGCATTGCTGCGCGAGCATCTTCCGGCGGACGACGACCTCGTCGCGTACGCCGACCAGTTGGCGGCGCTGGACGACCTCCCGCTGCGCGGCTACCTGACCGGCAGCATCGACGCCGTGCTGCGCGTCGCGGGCGGCCCGGACCCGCGATTCGTCGTGGTCGACTACAAGACCAATCGGCTGGGCACCGGTGATCTCACCGTCGCGCACTACACCCGCGACCGCATGGCCGCCGAGATGCTGCGCTCGCACTATCCGCTGCAAGCGCTGCTGTATTCGGTGGCGTTGCACCGGTATCTGCGCTGGCGCTTGCCCGGCTACGATCCGGCGCGGCATCTCGGCGGGGTTCGGTACTTGTTCGTGCGCGGCATGATCGGACCCGAGACGCCCTCGGGATGTGGCGTGTTCGACTGGCATCCGCCCGCCGGCTTGGTCGTCGCGCTGTCGTCGCTGCTCGCGGGGGAGGCGCGGTGACCTCGATCCAGGTGGCGCAGCGGGGAACCGGACTGCTGCGTACGTTCAACGAGGCGGGAGTGCTGTCGGCGGCGGACGTGCACGTGGCCCTGCGGTTGGGCAGGCTGGGCCGGGAATCGTCGGAGCCGGTGCTGTTCGCCGCGGCGCTGGCCGTGCGGGCGGTGCGCTCCGGCTCGGTGTGCCTGGAACTGCACCGGATGCGGGAGATCGGCGTCGACGCCGACGAAACCTGGGACGCGGGCGTCGATCCGGCGACGCTGCCCTGGCCGGACATCCCGGCGGTGGTCGCCGCGCTGCGGGAGAGTCCGCTGGTACGCGGTGGACCCGCCGGTCCGTTGCGACCGTTGCGACTGGTCGAATCGCACGGGCCTGGCGACTCCGGGCCGCTGCTCTACCTCGATCGCTACTACCGGCAGGAGCAGACGATCCGTCGGGTGCTCACCGAGCGATCCGCGCATCATCCGGTGGTGGATCCCCGGATCGTGCGCCGCGAACTGGACCGGTTGTTCGACTCGCCCGCGGGCACCGCGCCGGATCGCCAGCGTCTGGCCGCCGCGCTGGCCGCGACCCACTGGACCACTGTGGTCGCCGGCGGGCCGGGCACCGGCAAGACCCACACCATCGCCCGGATCATCGCCTTGCTGTCCGCGCACCGCGAGGCCGAGCCGAAGCTGCCCACGCTGCGCATCGCGCTGGCCGCCCCGACCGGCAAGGCGGCGGCGCGCCTGCAGGAAGCCGTGCGTGAGCAGGCGGCGTCGCTCGGACTGCCCGAACTCACCGCCGCCACGCTGCACCGGCTGCTCGGCTGGCAGCGCGGGCGCAGTACCCGGTTCAAATACCACGAGTTCAACCGGCTGCCCTACGACGTGATCGTGGTCGACGAGACCTCGATGGTCTCGTTGACGATGATGAGCAGGCTGCTGGCCGCGCTGCGCCCGGACACCCGCCTGGTCCTGGTCGGCGACCCGGACCAGCTCGCCTCGGTCGACGCGGGCGCGGTACTCGCCGACCTGGTCGCCGGACCGGTCGCCGCCACGGCGAACCCCGTCCTGGACGAGATCCTCGGCCCGGATCCGACCACCGAGCACGCGGAGTCCTTGACCGCGCTGGAGCGCACCCGTCTGCGCGGCGGCATCGTGCGGCTGACCCGGGGTCGCAGGTTCGGCGGCCGGATCGCCGACCTGGCCGTCGCGGTGCGGGCCGGAGACGCGGACGCCGCACTCGAGTTGTTGCGCGGGGGCGGCGACGAATTGTCGCTCAACGCGCCGGACGAACTGCTCGCGGTGCGCGCCGACGTGGTGCGGGCCGCCACCGCGGTCACCGCCGCCGCGCTCGACGGCGACGCGGCCGGCGCGCTCACGGCACTGGAATCACATCGTTTGCTGTGCGCGCACCGGCAGGGGCCGTTCGGCGTCGAACGCTGGGACCGGATGGCCGCGGAGTGGGCCGCCGCCGGGGGAGCGGGCCCCGATTCGCACCACGCGCCGTGGTATCCCGGCCAGCCGCTGCTGGTCACCGCGAACGATCACGAGGCGCGGATCTACAACGGTGACACCGGCGTGGTCGTTCGCATGCCCGACGGCTCGCTGCGCGCGGCGCTGCAACGCGGCAGCGAACCGTATCTGGTGCATCCGACGCAGTTCCCCGCCGTGGTCACCGTCTTCGCCATGACCATCCATCGCAGCCAGGGCAGCCAGTACGACACCGTCTCCGTCGTCCTGCCCGAGCCGGAATCGACGCTGCTGACGCGGGAATTGCTGTACACCGCGATCACCAGGGCGCGCCGCCACGTCCGGATCATCGGCACCGACGAGTCCATCCGCGCCGGTATCGCACGACGGGTGTTGCGCGCCAGCGGGCTGTCGCGGCGGGAAGAGGTCCGGTGACGACATCTCACATTCGCGGCGCCTGCCGCGTCTACCGGGTGTGAGCCTGCCCCCGTTCGAGGAAATAGTGGCCGAATACGGCCCGATGGTGTTGCGCGTCTGCCGGGCGGTGCTCGGTCCGTCCGACGCGGCCGACGCCTGGTCGGAAACGTTTCTCTCGGCGCTGCGCGCGTTTCCCGGCCTGCCCTCGGACACGAATGTCGAGGCATGGCTGGTCACCATCGCGCACCGCCGCGCGATCGATGTCGGCCGGGCGCTCACGCGCGCGCCGGTCCCGGCCGAGACGCTGCCGGAACGCCCCGCCACCGCCCCCGGACCCGCCGACTACGACCCCGACCTGTGGGCCGCCCTGCGGGCGCTGCCGACCAAGCAGCGCCAGGCGGTCGCCTACCACTATCTGGCCGGGCTTCCCCACGCGGAGATCGCCGCATTGCTCGGCAATTCTCCCGACGCCGCCCGCCGTGCCGCCGCGGACGGCCTGAAGACCCTGCGCAAGCTCTACCCGAAGGATGAAGCATGATGGCCACTCTCGATCACGGCGACGGGTTGTCGCGCGCACTGACCCCCGACGCCGATCTGCTCGCCACCTTGCACGCGCGACTGACCGCCGAGGCCGAAGCCGCGGGCCTGCTCGATGTCGCCTACCGCCTGCTGGACACCCCGGTGGGGACGCTGCTGCTGGCCGCCACGCCCGCCGGGCTGGTCCGCGTCGCCTATCCCACCGAGGACCACGACGCGGTGCTCGCCATGCTGGCCGCCCGGATCAGCCCGCGGATCCTCGCAGCGCCCGCCCGGCTGGACGGGGCGGCGCGGCAGATCGCGGAATACTTCGCCGGCAGCCGGACGCAGTTCGATCTGCCCTTGGATCTGCGGCTGGCCGCGGGTTTCCGCCGCCAAGTGATCGAGCACCTGCCCGCCATCGGCTATGGACAGCGCGCGAGTTACGGCGCGGTGGCGGCCGCCGTCGGGAACCCGCGCGCCGTGCGCGCGGTCGGTTCTGCTTGCGCGCGCAATCCGCTGCCGTTGGTGCTTCCGTGTCACCGGGTAGTGCGCGGTGACGGGTCGATCGGACAGTACGTCGGCGGCGTCACCGCCAAGCACGCGCTGTTGGATCTGGAGGCGGCGGCATGAGCGGGCGACGCATCGGCACCGATCGGCGCGGTCACCCGGCCGCGCCGATCCCAGGAGGGACGAGAGCCGCCGCCTCCCTCGCAGAACGAGTCGACGACCAGCCGTGGCAGGCGCTGCTCGAGGAAGTCGACGCCCACGGCTGCGCGGCGACCGGGCCGATCCTCACCCCGGACGAGTGCGCCGAGTTCACCGCTGCCTGGGACGACCGCACGCGGTTCCGTTCCACCGTCGACATGGCACGTCACCGATTCGGCGCAGGCACCTACCGGTACTTCGCGGCCCCCGTGCCCGAGTCGATCATGACCCTGCGCGCGTGCTTCTACCGAAAACTGTTGCCACTGGCGCGTTCCTGGGCCGAGCGGCTCGGCGATCCGGCTCCGTGGCCCGACGAGTTCGCGGATTGGCTCGCCGCCTGCCACGCCGCGGGCCAGACCGAGCCGACCCCCCTTCTGTTGCGCTACGACGCAGGCGACTGGAACGCCTTGCATCGCGACCTGTACGGCGACCTGGTCTTCCCGATGCAGGTCGTCATCGGATTGGACCGGCCCGGAATCGACTACACAGGAGGCGAATTCGTGCTCGTCGAGCAGCGTCCGCGTGCCCAGTCGAAAGCGACCGCCTCCGTGCTCGAGCAAGGCCGCGCGCTGATCTTCACCACCCGCGACCGGCCGGCGCGCTCGAGCCGGGGCTGGTCCCGGGCTCCGATCCGCCACGGCGTCAGCCGTGTGCGCGACGGTCTGCGGCACACGCTGGGGCTGGTGCTGCACGAC
Organism: Nocardia sp. NPDC004573; assembly: GCF_053602135.1. Taxonomy (NCBI): domain Bacteria; kingdom Bacillati; phylum Actinomycetota; class Actinomycetes; order Mycobacteriales; family Nocardiaceae; genus Nocardia; species Nocardia sp. NPDC004573. Next base: position 243,275 of record NZ_JBSGDA010000007.1, on the reverse strand, counting down.
GCGCAGTAGCCGCCGGTGTACACGTTGCTCGATGGTGACGGCCGGCCGTATCGCAGTACCCTGCCGGGCGGCTACGGCGGTCATCGCCGCAGCCGGATCTACGGTCGCCTCGACTGCCCTTCGGGCCTGCGCGCGCTGGCACGCGGCGCCTACCGCCCACATCGGGTCTTCTTCGCCACCGAACTCGACGCTCTCGCCGCCGGGTACCGCCCCTGCGCTGTCTGCCTGCCCGCCCGATACGTCGTGTGGAAAGCCCTGCGCCCGTAGCGATCCGACGAGTGACGCACGGCGGGCGCGGTCGGTCGGCGTGTCAGGCATTCGTCGGTTCTGCTGTGGCCCGATAGCTCTGGTCCGCCACCGTGATCGACACCGGCCACGCCGGCGGACCGCGGTCGTGGCAATCCGTCGTCGGGCCGGGCAGGATCTGTCGGCGAAGTGTGGCACGACGCAGCGACATGGAATGCGCCGCGAATTTCGTTGTCGCTGGGCCGACTACGTGATTACGTCGGGCCCTCGCGCCATACCGACAAGCCGGCCGACACCGCCGTCGTGCCGTCTACTCTCGCGCCCGCGCGACCGGCTGCCCCGCCGAGATCGTGCTTCCCGTTTCACTGCTGACCGCAAGACGAGCACGGCTCGGTTCTGCAATGGCACTCGGTTGGCTGTCGAGTGGGCGGTGGTGACCGAGCCTGAAACTCGTCTCGTTTGCCGGTGGCGATGGGTGTGCACCCTGGACGTGCGATCGAACCTGTGGCGTGGACAGGTGTATGGCCGTCAAGTTGTACTGGAGGACAGCAGGTCACGGCCTGGTGGCGTGCGAATGTGTTGCCGGGCGAGGGTGGACCGACCCTGGACACCCCTGCCGGGCAACGTCGGAAACGATCGGCGGGCCGGAGCCTGCCGATCGTTTCCGTGTTTATCGCGTGGTCACCGGGTGACCAACGAGCGCAGCGCGAAGATGGAGTCGCGGCGCTCGTAGGCGATCCAGGCGAAGATCCCGGACAGCACGAGCGGGAAGGGAGCGTAGGCAGGCATATGAGTCAGGAAAAGGTTGGTGGCTGCGGCCAGCAGGGTGAGGACGGACAGGCCTACTGCGGCCGCCCCGCTCAGGCGGCGCACGAGCAGGCCGATGCCGCCCGCGATCTCGCAGATGCCCACGAAGTACATGAACCAGGGCGAGCCGATGCCCGCCTCCCGCATCGCCGCCATGTTCTCCTCCGGAACCAGGTCGAGCACCTTCGGCATGCCCGAGGCGACGATGAAGAAGAGGGCCAGGAAGATCTGCAGTCCCCACAGGACGCGGTTGCGGACTTTGCCGGGGCGGGCGGTGGTGGTGGTCGCGGCGGCGATGGTGGTCATTGTTCATTCCTCCAGGGTCGGTTGCGCTGTTCGGTAGCGCGTTCACCTGATAGGACGGCGGTCCTCGCGAGGATTCATCGGTCGCGGCGAAAATTATTTCGCCGCGCATGTTCCTGCACGTCGGGCCTGCGACGGCGGCAGTTCCGGCGGCCGGTTGCGGGCCGGGCAACCATCGCCGCTCCGCGACGTCAAAGAACATGTCCGTGCCGGGGATGCGCTGCTCGCAGATGTAGTGCCCACCTCCGGCGCCGGTGATCCGGCCGACCGGGCCTGGCTCGACCGCGCCCGGGCAACCTCTGCGTGGACTCCAACACCCGGCGCGGGTGAAGCCATGACGCGCCGCATGGCCGGCGAATCTTGCCGACGCCTGGGCGTACGCCTCGGTCACGGCATAGCCGATCCTGCGCAAGGACGCCCCGCTCGACGCACGTTGCGCTGCCTCGGATGGTGGCGCTCGCACCACCGGTTTGGGAATTCCCGGCAATGGTTGCCGAACCGAATTGTCATCGCGCACAGAATCGCACGAAAAGCTGCTCATCGGACATGCGATGGTATTTACTGCGAATTCGAGTCCTCTCATCCGGGGCCGGGAGCCGGACTGCGCGATATTTCCGGCGAACAGGCCGTCGCGGTGGCAGACGTCTCCGATAGTGGAAACCGGCCGACTACGACCGGCGATCGAAACGCGAGGTGAATTCGGCCACGATGAACAGCACCGAGCGAATCCCTCCGCCGCGGAACGCACAGGCGGAATTGCGAGCGTCGACCCTTGATCGAGGGAAAACGACACCTGCTCTCGGAGCTGTCGGCACAAGTTTCGGGACGATTCGCGGCCGACGACGAAGACGGTGATTCGATGACCCGCAAGGAGGCGGCGGTCGCCCTCGGATCGTTCGGGGCATGCCTGATTTCGGTCTTCATGCAGATGATCGACGTGACGATCGTCAACACCGCGCTCCCGGTGGTCACCGCGGAACTGGGGGCCTCGCGGTCGGAGCAACTGTGGGTGGTGGCCGGGTACTCCCTGGCGTTCGCCTGTGTGCTGCTGACCGCGGCTCGTGTCGGCGCGATCGTCGGCCGCCGCCGGATGTTCCTGTGGTCGGCGGCGGCCTTCACGGTGGCCTCGGTGTGGTGTGGAGTGTCATCCACCGCAATGGAGTTGGTGATCGCCAGGATCGTCCAGGGGGTGGCGGGCGCGGGGATGGCCGCGCAGACCATCGCCATCATCACCGCGAGTTTCCGGCGCGAGCACCATCAGTACGCCTTCGCCGTGTACGGCGCGACTGCCGGTTTCGCCGGGATGCTCGGGCCGATCCTCGGCGGCGGGCTGATCACCCTGGATCCGTTCGGGCTCGGCTGGCACGCCATCTTCCTGATGAACCTGCCGCTGGGCGTGGTGGCCATCGCGCTGGCCGCCCGCTACCTGCGACTGGGCCGGGCGACGGATCGGGGCCCGCTGGATATGCGCGGAGCCGTGGTGGCCACCGCGGCGCTGTTCCTGCTGCTGTTCGCGCTGTCGGACAGTCAACAGACGGGCTGGCGGCCGCTGCACGGGACATGCATCGGGGCCGCGGTGGTGCTGGGCGCGGTGTTCGTAGCCCGCGAACGCGCGACGCGCCGCCGCGGCGGCCGGGCGCTGGTGCGACTGGATCTGTTCTCCGACCGCGGATTCGCGGTCGGATCGGTGCTGGTGACGGTCTTCTTCGGCCTGTTCACCGCGTTCGTTTTCACCGTCTCGATCCTGCTGCAGGACGTTCTGCGGTTCTCCGCGCTGCGTACCGGTGCCGCGATGACGCCGTTCGCCTTGGGAGCCGGGGCGGGCGCGGTGCTGTCACCGGTACTTGTCAGCCGCTGGGGGATTCGCGCACCGGCCGCCGGTATCGCCGTCTTCGCGGGGTGCGTCGTGGTCGGAGTGGGCTACTTGTACGTGGGCTCCGGCGCGGTGAATCTGCCGCTGGTGGCCGGGCCGGTGTTCCTGGCGGGTTTCGGGGTAGGGGTGTTCGGGGTGCCGCTGCAGCCGCTGATGCTGGCCGACCTGGACGATCGCGCGATGGGGGAGGCGTCGGGAGTGCTGCCCACGATCGAACAGATCGGCAATTCGGTCGGGCTGGCGGTGCTCAGCGCGCTGTTCTTCCGCGCGCACACGTTGTCGGGCAGCATGGTCATGCTCTCGGCCATCGCCGCGGCCGCCCTCGGCCTCGCCGCCCTGACGCTGGCGCTGCCGGACCGCGCGCGGACCGCAACGAGCCGGTGGAGCTGGTCGACCGCGAGCTGACCGCTCCGCCCTCCTTCGACGAGGCGTTCCAGCGCCGACGGTCCTCGCGTGCGAGGCCGGATTCCGCGGCAACGGGGGTTCGGGCACCGCAGTCCAGGCGGCAACCGTGGTCCGGATGGCACCGAGGCATCCCGAAGACTGCCCCGCAGTGATCGCGCACGCTTACCAGAGAGCGATTCAGCGCGTGGCCATGAGTCGCCGAAAGAGGGCTTGGCGGGGTGTTCGACGCCGTGTACAGCCGGTCGTCGGGCGGCGGCACCTGGCTGCTGCGCGGGGAGATGCGTGATTTCGTGGCCCCTGCCTACCGGACCTGGGAGGGTCCGGAGAGAGCTTCGGTGTGGAAATCCTCGGCCTCGGCACGACGACGCCCGCCGCGGCGCAGCCAGGACGGCGTCCACCAGCATGCGTCGCCGAGCAACCGCATGGTCGCGGGCACCAGCAGCATGCGCAGGATCGTCGCGTCGATGAACAGCGCCGCGACCATGCCGTAGGCGATGTATTGCATCATCACCAGATCCGACAGAGCGAACGCGCCGGTCACCACCGCCAGGATGAGGGCGGCGGCGGTGATGATCCACCCGGTGCGGGCGATGCCGACGCGGACCGCCTCGGTGGTCGTCGCGCCGGCCGCGCGCGCCTCCACCATGCGGGCGAGCAGGAATACCTCATAGTCGGTGGACAAGCCGTAGATCACGGCGACGATCAGCACCAGTACCAGTGCCATGATCGGTTGCGGGGTGAATTCCAGCAGTCCCGCGCCGTGGCCCTCGACGAAGATCCAGGTGAGGATGCCGAGCGTGGAGCCGAGTCCGAGCAGGTTCAGCAGCGCGGCCTTCAGCGGCAGCACCACCGAGCCGAAAGCCAGCACCATCAGCACGGTGGTGACGAGGAAGACGAGCGCGATCATCAGCGGCATGCGGCGCAGCAACGCGTCGACGCTGTCGCGTTGCTTCGCGGGCTGCCCGCCGACCAGCACGGTCGTGCTCTGCGGCACGGACATGGAGCGCAGATAGTCGATGGTCGCGTTCGCAGCGTGCGCGTCACGCAGGACGGTCGAGGTGGTGAAGACGTTGGGATGCCCCGGTCCCGGCACCGCGCGGGGAAACGGCGTGACGAGCCCGGGGGCGCGACCGGCCTGGGCGACCACCGCGTCGATCGCGGCGCTGTCATGGGTGATCAGCACCAGGTCGATCGGGTTGATCTGACGCAGCGGGAAGATCTGGTCGAAATGCTGTTGCGCCGTGCGGGCCGGATGCTGCGGCGGCAGGAAGCGTTCGGTGATGCCGCCGAATGCCACCTCGCGCACCGGCGCGATGAGCACCACCAGGACGGCCACCAGCGGAACCGCGACGGCCAGCGGCCTTCCCATGACCCATCCGGCGACGCGGCCCCACCCGTTGTCCTGCTCGCGGTCGCTCGCCCGGCGCGCGTGGAAACGGTTGAACCCCAGCCGGTCCACGCGCCGGCCGAGCACAGCCAGCATGGCGGGCAGCACCGTGATCGAGATCAGCGCCGCCAGCGTCACCGTCACCATCGCACCGACGGCGAACGAACGCAGGAAGCCCTGCGGGAACAGCAGGATCGCGCCCGCGGCGACCACCACGACGGTGGCGGAGAACACTACGGTCCGCCCGGCGGTCGCGACCGCGCGCCGTACCGCGTCGGGCACCTCGTGACCGTCGGCCAGCTCCTCACGGAACCGGCTCACGAGGAACAGCCCGTAGTCGATGGCCAAGCCGAGGCCGATCATCGAGACCACCGGCGAGACGAAGGAATTCACTTCGGTGACGGTGGTCAAGGCGCGAATGATCCCCCAGGCGCCCAGCACGGTCAGCCCGCCGACGACGAGCGGGAGCGCGGCCGCCACGACCCCGCCGAACAGGAAGAACAACAGCACCGCCACGGCGGGGACGGCGAACAGCTCCATGCGTCGCTGGTCGTGGGCCATCGTGTCGTTGAGGGCGGCCGCGACCGGCTGTCCGCCTGCGACCTCCATCTCGACACCGGGCAGCCGGAACTCGTCGGCGACGGCTCGGTAGTTGCGCATCACCTCGGTGTCGTCGGTGCCGCGGATGGCGATCGAGGCGAAGGCGTGAGCGTGGTCCTGGGAGCCGAAGATATCCGGCAGTTCGAGCCCGGTGTCGGTGCGCCAGTAGGCGGCGTTGATCTTGCCGATCCGATCCGGGAAGCGTCGCGGCAGGCTGTTCAAGTGGCTCACGACCGTGGCGGCGAAGGCGGGATCGTCGATCGTCTTCCCGGCCGGGGCATGGAACAACAACAGCACGTCGGCGATGTGGTCGCGCCCGAACGCCTCGTCCTTCAGCCGAGCCGCGCGCGCCGATTCCGACGTCGGATCGTCCCACCCGCTGACGCTGAGGTGATCACCTAGGCCGAAGCCGTACCCACCCAGGGCGAGCAGGCCGGCCACGACGAGCCCGAGGACGATGAATCGCCGTCGCACGAGCGTATCGGCCCAGCGCGTGAACAATGCCGCCTCCTGATCGATGACATCGCATGCCGGCGAGGATCACGTACGAGCTGAAAACCTAGTCATCTCAGTGCATTTCGCCGACGAAGAAGCCAGAATCTCGAAATGTTACAAAGCGATGTTCGGCCGGATTGTGAAGTCTCCCTGAGTCCGCGACGGGTGGTGCGGTCGCCGTTACGCTGGGGCGGTCGCCAGCTGCGCACACGCCAATTCGTGAATCGCCGGACAAGAATGGCGATCAACTAGATCCGACCCGGAGGATGTGCATGTCGGATATTGCAATTGTCGGCATCGGCTGCAGATTCGCAGGCGGAATCGACTCACCCGACACCTTTTGGGAATTCGTCCTGGACAAACGCGACGGCGTGATCGATATGCCCGCCGATCGCTGGGATTACCGCCGCTACTACGATCCGGAACCGCGAACGCCGGGGCGCAGCTACACCAAGCGCGCCGCTTTCATGACGATCGACCCGTGGGAGTTCGACCCGGATTTCTTCGGCATCTCCGCCCGCGAGGCGACCGTGCTGGATCCGCAGCAGCGCCTGATGCTCGAGGTGACCTGGGAGGCGCTCGACGACGCCGGGATCGCGCGGCATGCGGCGGGCTCGTCGATCGGTGTCTACGTCGGCGGATTCGTGGTGGACCAGTCGGTGATCGGCGTGGTCGGCCCGGCCCTGTTCCACACCGACATGCACACTCCGGCCAGCGCGTCGTACACCATGCTGTCCAACCGGATCGCCTACGCGCTGAACCTGGTCGGGCCCGCGCTCACGGTCGACACCGCCTGCTCGTCGTCGCTGGTCGCCTTCCATCTCGCTTGCCAGGCGCTGGAGAACGGCGATTGCGAGGTGGCGCTCGCGGGCGGTGTCAACGTGATGCTGCAGCCGGAGACCTTCGTCTTGATGTGCAAGGGCGGCTTCCTGGCCGCGGACGGCCGCTGCAAGTCCTTCGACGCCTCGGCCGACGGCTACGGGCGCGGCGAGGGCGCGGGCATGGTGGCGTTGAAGAAGCTGGACGACGCGGTCCGCGACGGCGACCGGATCTACGCGGTGGTCAAGGCGACCGGCGTCAACCAGGACGGCCGCACCACCGCGATCACCGTGCCCAACGCCGACTCCCAAGAGGCTCTGGCTCGTTCGGTGTGCAGCCGGGCGGGGCTCGCGCCGGACACCATCACCTACGTCGAGGCACACGGCACCGGCACGCTGGTCGGCGATCCGGTCGAGTTGCGGGCGCTGGGCCGGGTGTTCGGCGCGCCTGCGGGGCGCACGCGATCGCTCGGCGTCGGCTCGGTCAAGTCGACACTCGGCCACACCGAGGCCGCGGCCGGTATCGCCGGCGTGATCAAGTCGGCGCTGGCGATCCACCATCGCACCATCCCGCCGCAGGGCTGGCTGGACAAACCCAATCCCGGCATTCCCTTCGACGAGCTCGGACTGCACGTCCAACTGGAGGCGCAGGCGCTGCCCGACGACGCCGAGCCGATGACGATCGCGGTGAACGGTTTCGGCTACGGCGGCACCAACGCCCACACCATCCTGCAGGAGTTCCGGCAGGTCTCCCGGCCACCGGCGCAGCAGGCACGGCATTTCGGTGTGCTGCCGATCTCGGCGCGCAGTACCGGCGCGGCCCGCGCGCTGGCCGGCCGGTTCGCCGATCTGATCACCGCGGGCGCCGACCCGGGGCGGCTGGCCGAGGCCGCCTGGACCCGCATGGCGCATCCCCAGTTCCGCACCGGCATGCTCGTCGGCGACACCGCCGACCTGGTCCGGGACCTGCGCGAGTTCGCCGCGGGCGCGGGTCGCGACGCCGCGCGGACGATCGTGGCGCGCACGGCCGAACCGGTGTTCGTGTTCTCGGGCATGGGTCCGCAGTGGTGGGGCATGGCCCGCGAGCTGCTCGGCGGCGAAGGCGTCTTCGCGGATACGGCGAAGACGGTAGACGCGGAGTTCCGCGCGATCGCGGGCTGGTCGATCATCGAGGAACTGCTGCGGCCCGAGGACGAGTCACGGGTCACCAGCACCGAGGTGGCGCAGCCGGCCAATTTCCTGGTGCAGGTGGCGCTGGTGCGGGAGCTGGCCGAGTACGGCGTCCGGCCCGCGGCGGTTTTGGGTCACAGCGTCGGCGAGGTGTCGGCGGCTTACGTGAGCGGCATGCTGTCGTTGCGCGACGCGGTGCTGGTGGCCTACCACCGGGCCAGGTTGCAGGCGACGACTGCGGGCTCGGGTGGCATGCTCGCGGTCGGGATGTCGCTCGAGCAGGCTCGCGAGCTCGTCGGCGACGACCCGCGCGTGGATGTCGCCGCGATCAACAGTGCGAGTTCGCTCACGTTGTCCGGTGACGTCGATCGACTGGACGAGATCGCCGAGAAGCTCACCGAGGACGGCGTTTTCGCGCGCCGACTGCGCGTGGAAGTGCCCTATCACAGCCGGTTGATGGACCCCGTCCTGGACGAGCTGCGCGCGGCGCTGGCCGGGCTGCAGCCGCAGGCGCCGACCGTGCCGCTGTACTCCTCGGTCACGGGCGAGGCGGTGCACGGCCCCGACTGGGACGCCGGGTACTGGTGCGCCAACGTGCGCGAACCCGTCCGGTTCGCCGACGCGATCACGAAGCTGATCGGGGCCGACAGCCGGGTCTACCTGGAGGTCGGCCCGCACCCGGTGCTGTCGGGCAACATTCGCGAGGCCCTGCTGGGCGCGGACGTCAACGGCACGACGGTGGCGACATTGGATCGCAAGCAGGCGGACTCGGAGAGCATCCGCCGCACCCTCATCGGTCTCTACGCCGCCGGCGTGCTCGACCTCGACGCACTGTTCCCCGCGCGGCATCCCGCCACGCCGCACGTGCCGCTGCCGCGTTATCCGTGGCAGCGGACCCGGCTGCATTCGGCGCTGCCGCTGTTCGAGCAGGCACGGCTGGGCACCCCCGGTACCTACGCCATGCTGGGCGACCCGGACGTCGAGGGCAGGCCGGACTGGTTGCTGCAGGTCGGCACCGAACTGCTGCCGTGGCTGGCCGATCACGTCGTCAACGGCGTCAAGATCATGCCCGGTGCGGCGTACCTGGACGCCGCGCTGAGCGCCACGGCCGCCCGGTTGGGCGTCGAACGCGTCGCGCTGGAACAGGTCCGGTTCGTGGCCCCGCTGATCATGGCCGCGCCGGACGTGCCGCTGGTTGCGCTGACCGTCGAGGAGGCCAGCGGCCGCTTCCTGATCAGATCGCGCTCGGCGACGGGCACGGCCTGGACGGTGCACGCGTTCGGCCGCACGCTGACCGGCAGCCACAAGCCCACGAAGGTCACGGTCCCGGTCTTGGACGTCGGTCTGGACGTCGACCCGCAGATGTTCTACCGCGGCCTGGCCGCGGCGGGGCTGCAGTACGGTCCGGCCTTCCGTCGCGTGATCTCCGTGCGCGTCGGCGCGGACGCGGTGGTGGCCACCGTCGACGGCTCCATCGCCGCGGACTCCGGGCACCTCGCCCACCCGGCGGTCGTCGATGCGGCGATGCAGTCGGCGGCGCTGTTGTTCGCCGACGCCCGGATCGACGAGGGCACGCTGGTGCCGGTCGGCGTCGCGGCGGTGCGGCTGGTCGCCCCGCTGCCCGAGCGGATCACGGTCGTCGCGCGCCGCGATCCCCGGGCCCGGCTGCGCGCCGACGTGGATCTGCTCGACGACGAACAGAACCTGGTCATGCGGTTGAGCGGCGTGCAGATCGGTGCGCTGGCGCCGGGGCAGGATCCGCTGCACCGGATGGTCGACTTCTACTACGCCGAAACGCTGGAACAGCGCGATCCGCTCGATCCCGCCGCGCTGCCACAGGATTCGGTGACCACGGTGCTCGTCGCGCTGGGCGCGGACTGCCGCCGGGCCGGACAGCTGGCCGCCGCGATCCCGGGTTCCCGGCTCTACGTGGCCGGGGTGGCGGGTCGCGAACTCGCCTCCGACCTGGCCGCGACATTGGCGGCCGCCAAGGCCGAGGGCGCCGACCGGTTGCACGTCTGCGTGGTCGCGGGCGCGGTCGAGGACGATGTCGCCGATCTGTGGGTACTGGAGCGGATCGCGGTCGCCCTCGACGAGTTCGTCCATCCCGAGACCACCGACGAGGGGCCCAAGAGCGTCTTCGGTGAAGGCTGGTGTCATGCGACCCTGGTGACCGAGCGGGCGTTCGCACTGCCGGACAGCCCGATACCGCCGAACTCGAATCATGCCGCGCTGGCCGGCGCCCGGCGGGTGCTGCTCAACGAGCAATCGGCATTGCGCTGGCGGCTGATCGACGTGGAACCCGATACCGGGACAACCGATCTGATCCGCGAACTCGCCGTGCCGGGCGCGTTCTGGAGCGACAACCTGGACGAGGTCGTGCTGCGCGACGGCAAGCGCTGGGTCCCCCTGGTGACCAAGCCGCTGCAGGAACGTCTCGACGCCCTGGACACCGCCGCACCGCTGACCGACCCGGAGGCCAACTTCACGCTCGAACTGCCCCGGACCCGGCTGCTGTCGGCGTTGGCGTGGCGGCAGTGCCCGCGGCGCGAACCCGGGCCGGGACAGATCGAGGTGCGGATGAAGATCATCGGCCTCAACTACAAGGATCCGCTCAAGGTCATCGGCCTGCTCGGTGAGCGGGAGCTCGCGCCCACCTATTTCGGCACCGTGCCGGGGATGGAGGGCGTCGGCGAGGTGGTGCGCGTGGGCGCGGATATCACCGATGTCGCGGTGGGCGAACTGGTCGCTGTCGCCGCCAAGGGCATGATGCAGCGCTACGTCGTGGTCGACCGCCGGCTGGCGATCCCGCTGCCGGCCGACGCCGATCCCGGATATTGCACGAGCACCATCGCCTTCGGCACGGCCGAGTACGCGCTGCTGGATCTGGCGCGGCTGGAACCGGGCGAGACGGTGCTGATCCACGGCGCTGCGGGTGGTGTCGGCACGGCCGCGATCCAGGTCGCGAAGGATCGCGGTGCGCGCATCATCGGCACCGCGAGCACCGACGAGCGCCGTGCCCACGTGCTCGCCCTCGGCGCCGATCACGCCATCGACTCACGTTCGCTCGACTTCGTCGACGACGTGCTGGCGCTGACCGGCGGCAAGGGCGTCGAGGTCGTGCTCAGCAGCGCGCCCGGAGAGATCCTGCGCCAGAATTTCCACGCCGTCGCGGAATTCGGGCGGATCGTCGAGGTCGGCAAGGCCGACATCTACACCGGCGGCCTGCTCGAGATGGCCAACTTCGACAAGAACCTGGCGTACTTCTCGATGGATCTCGACCGTTTGGTCGCCGTCGACGCACAGCGGCTGGCCCGCCTCTTGCAGCGGGTCTACGAGAAGGTGCTCGCGGGCACCTACCGGCCGCTGCCCTACAAACTGTTCGACACCGACGAGGTGGCCAGGGCCTTCGAGGAAACCATCCGGTCGACCGGGCTCGCCCGGATCGCGCTGCGCATGGATTCGCCCACCCCGGCGGTGCGGCCGTATTTGGCCGGGATCGAGATCGACGGCACCGCCACGTATCTGGTCACCGGCGGCTTCGGTGGGTTCGGGATGGCCATCGGTCGCTGGCTGGTGTTGCGTGGGGCGCGGCGGCTGGTCCTGCTCGGTCGCGGCGGCGCGAGCACGGAGGAGGCGCGCCGTCAGCTCGAGGCGTGGCGCACCGTGGGCGTCGAAGTGGTCGAGGAACTGGCCGACGTCACCGATCCGGATGCGGTCGCAGCGATCGTCGCGCGATCGCACAGCGCCGAGCACCCGCTGCGAGGGGTGTTCCACGCGGCGGGTGCGGTGGCCGACAATCGGCTTGCCGCGATGCGGTTCGAGGAGCTGGCCAAGGTGTACCGCCCGAAGGTGCACGGCGCGCGGGTCCTGCATCGAGCCGTGGCCGACGCCGGGATCCGGCTGGACATGTTCGTGCTGTGCTCCTCCGGCGGTTCGATGTACGGCATCTACGGTCAGTACAACTACTGCGCGGCCAATGTGGCGGTGGAGTCGCTGGCCGAGGAATGGTCCCGGGCGGGCGAGCGGGCGCTGTGCGTCGGCTGGGGTCACCTGTCCGGCGCGACCGGCGGCATGGCCGCCGACGAGACGGCGCTGAAGTACCTCGATCTGGTGGGCTTCGACCCGATCGACATGGCCGACGCCACCGCCTACCTCGAGCAGACGCTGCGCTTGGGGGTGGCGCGCGCCGCGATCATCCCGACCGATTGGGCCAAACTGACCGGCACTTTTCCGCAGCTGACCCGTACCGGCCGCACCATCGCGCTCGCGCAGGCCTCCGCCAAGGACACCTCCGAACTGGCCCGCCTGCGGGCCGAGGTGGCCGCGATCGAGGAGAGCAAGCGCGGGGCCTTCGTCGCCCGCAAGATGGCCGAGGAACTCGCCGTCGTCATGGGCGTGCCGGTGGAGTCCATCGATATGACCGTTCCGGTGCCCGAACTCGGGCTGGATTCGCTGATGGCGGTCGAGCTCGGTGCGCGGGTCACCAAGACCCTCGGTATCGACCTGATGTCGCTGCAGATGGGCCGGTCGTTCAGCCTGGAGCAGGCAGGCCCGAAGGTGGCCGAGCTGATCTTGGCCGCGGATTCCGGTCAGACGCAGTCGGTTCCGGACCCGGCCGTGCCGCCGGCCGAGCGGGTGGATTCGAACGGTGCGGCGGGCGAACCGGTCCTGGCGCTGGCGGGGGCCGAGGCCAGGCCGTGACCGACCGCCGTCGTCGAAACGAGGTATCGCCGTGGTCAGTTTCGGGCTGATCGATGAATGGGAGCCGGGACCCGGCCGACTGGTCAGCTGGGCGGCGTCACCGGAATCGGTGGCGCGCGCCCGGCGGGCGCCGGTTTACCCGGCCCCGCCCGCACACCAGCAGGAGCAGTATCTTCGGCTCGCCGATCGGCACGCCCGAGCGGATTTCCGGTACTCCGGTCTGTGCCTGGTCACCGCGGAGATCCCGACCGGCGACCTCGACCTGGCCGCGATGACGCGTGCGGTCAACGCGTTCCTGCTGCGCCACGACACGTTCCGGACCTGGTTCAGGATCGACTCCACCGGCGCGATCGAGCGGCACCTCGTGCCGGTGGAGGACGTCGAATTCGTCCCGATCGATTACGGCCGCGTCGACGAGGCCAGGGCTGTTCGCGATCATGTCCAGAAGACGACGCCCGGGCCCTTCGACTGGGACTGCTTCACTTTCGGAGCGATCGAACGCGACGATTCGACCACCGTCTACCTGGCGGTCGACCATCTGCACACCGACGGATTCGGCCAGTACCTGTCCGGATTCGACCTCGCGCTGCTGTATCTGCGCGAGGTGTGGGAAGACATCGGCATGCTGGCCCCCACGGCCAGCTACCTCGACTACTGCACCGCCGAGCGGGAGTACACGGGCCGGATGACCCTCGCCTCGCCCGGCGTGCGGAAGTGGCTGGAGCTGATCCGCGGGAACGACGGCCGACTGCCCTCGTTCCCGCTGGATCTGGGCAGGCGCACCGATGTGTACAACCGCAGCGCTCACCGCACGGTCACGTTGTTCGACGAGCACACCGCGCGACGGTTCGAGCGGGTCTGCCGCGCCAACGGCGCCGAATTCGTCGGGGGCATCTTCGCCGCGGCGGCGCTGACGGAGCGCGAACTCATCGATAGCGACTACTACTTCGGCATGACACCCGTCAGCACCCGAAGCACCGCCGCGGAACGCGCGTCGGTCGGCTGGTACGTGACGTTGCTGCCGGTGGCTTTCCCGATCGGCGCCACCACGACCTTCGCGCGAGCCGCGGCAATCGCGCAGCGCGCCTACGAGAACGGCCTGCGCCTGGCCCCCACCTCGTTCCAGCGCGTGGTGGAACTGCTGCCCGCCGACTCCGATCTCGACCTGGAACCGGGCTGGTCCACGCCCATGATCTCGTACGTGGACGCCCGAGAGCTGCTCGGCAACGAGCTGTTCGACCTGGCGTCGTGCGGGCTGTACGCCAATCGTGCGGCGTCCGAGCAGGTACTGATCTGGATCAACCGGCTCGCGTCGGAAACCACGCTGAGCGTCATCTACCCGGACACGCCGGTGGCGCACGGCTCCGTCGAACGCTATGTGGCCACGCTCGAAGCGGTGTTCGCGGCGGCGGCCGAGGCCACACTGTGAGGAGGACATGTGCACACCGCGTTTCGTGATCCGGGAATCCCCGACGGGGAGAAGTCCGTCTACCGCGTCACCATCGCCGATCGGCCGCCGAAGCTCGACCTGATCAGCGTGGTCGCCCACGACGGCGACGGCTACCGCTCGATCCTCGAGGCGGGACTGGGACACGGGAATTTCGCGATGACCATCGAGCAGCGGTTCCAGCGCTCCGGAGACCGGCTGCGGGCCGAGCACTATCGCGCCGAAACCCGCTCGGGCACAATGGTGGTCACCCGCGAGGAAGCGAACTTCATCGGCACCGCCCATCTGCAGTTCGGCGGCGGGATCGCGCCCTTTCCGGCCAACGTGATGCCGCTGGCCGGTGGCCTGACACTGCTGCGCGGCCTGGACTTCGCCGAGGGCGCCGAAGAGTGCGTGGATCTGTGGCTGGCCTTCTCGGTGCACGTTCCGCTCGGTGCGAAGGTGGAGCAGCGCACCGTCGTCGAGGTACCGGCGGGGCGCATCACCAGCTGGCAGGTCCGGCTGCGGCCACGGTTGTCCGGACTGAACACGATGCTGGAAAAGGTGCTCGGCGGGTTCCTCCCACCCGCGGTGGCACACTTCGACGCGGACCCGCCCCACCGCCTGATCCGCCTCACCTTCCCGACCGGCCCGATGCCATGGGATCCGCGCGGCCTCCTGGAACTGGTCGCCTAGCTGCGGACCGGCGAGTGGCACATAGTCGAGGCGGACCTCTCGGCCATGTGCCACTCGGATGAGTCAGGTCGGGGTAGGCGTGCGTTCCCGGACGGTGGTGGGGATGATGCGGGGGCGGCGCGGCGACCACCAGTTGGCGGGGCCCATCAGCTGGACCAGCGCGGGGACCAGAAGCATCCGGACGAGGGTCGCGTCCACGACGAGGGCGATGATCATGCCGAGGCCGAGGAAGCGCATGGGGGTGAGCGGGGACAGGGTGAACGCTCCGGTGACGATCACCAGCAGGGTTGCCGCGGCGGTGATCACGCGGGCGGTCTTGACCGTCCCGGCCCGCACCGCCGCGGCGGTGTCGGCGCCCGCGTCGTGCGCCTCGACCATGCGGGACAGCAGGAAAACTTCGTAGTCGGTGGACAGGCCGAAGACGACCGCGATGATCAGCACCAGCATGCCCGCGGTGATCGGTCCGGTGCTCACGCCGAGCAGGCCGGACAGATGCCCGCCGCAGAAGATCCAGGCGAGTACACCGAACGTGGCCGCCAAACTCAGGAATGCCATGGCGACGGCCTTGAGCGGCAACACGATCGAGTGGAACGCCGCGAACAGCAGCACTATCGTCGCCGCGACCATGACGAGGATCATCAACGGCAGCCGCGCGACGATCGAGCGCACGCTGTCGACGGTCGCCGCCGTATCGCCGCCGATCCACAGGGCGGTGCCCTCCGGTGGAGTCAGTTCGCGGATGCCACGAACGGTGTCGCCCGCCGCTTCGGTGCGGTCGGTGTTGCTCAGGAACGCGTGGAAGACCACGAAGTCCTCCGCGCGACCCACTTGCACCACCTGCCGTACCCCCTCGACGTCGCCGAGTGCCGACACGGCCGCGTCGACGGCGGCGGACTGCGGTGGCCCGTGCACCCCGTGCAGCACGGCGGTGACCCCGCTACCCGCCGCGGGAAACTGGGCGGTGAGTTCCTCGACGACTGTGCGCATCTCGTTGCCCTCGGGCAGCGCGCGATGATCGATGTCGCCGAGCCGCAGTCCGGCCAGCGGAGCCGCCAGCACCAGCAGGACGGCGCCGACGACCACGGTCACCAGACCCGGCCTGCGCAGCACGCGGTCGACCAGGCGTCCCCAGAACCGCTCGGCGCGATCGGTAGCCCGCGCCGAGCCGATGCGCGCGCCGAACAGCACCAGCAGGGCGGGCAGCACGGTGAGCGAGAGCGTGGCCGCCAGCGCCACCGCGGTGATCGCGCCGATGCCCAGAGACCGCAGCACCGCCTGCGGAAAGACGAACGTGCCTGCGAACGCGCAGATCAGCAGTAGTGCCGAGAACGCGACCGTGCGGCCGGCCGTGGCGTAGGTGCGGATGATCGCGGTCTTCGTGTCGTGCCCGGCGGCGACCTCCTCACGGAAGCGGGTGACCAGGAACAGCCCGTAGTCGATGGCCATGCCCAGCCCGAGCAGCGAGGCGACGTTCACCGCGAATGTGCTCACCTCGGTGACCTCGGCCAGCACGCGGATCGCGCCCATGGCGCCGAGCACCGTCAGTCCGCCGACCACCACCGGGAAGGACGCGGCGACGAGTCCGCCGAACACCGCCACCAGGATCACCAAGGTCAGTGGCAGCGAGAGGGATTCGGCCCGGATCAGATCACTGCGGGACTGCTCGTTGATCTCGGTGGAGATCGCGCTGTAGCCGGACAGATCGGTGGCGATACCCGGAACCCGGAGCTGGGGCTCGATGTCCGGATACGCGCTGACGCGCTGATTGGCGTCACCGGCGAGGTACACCACCGCCAGAGCGTGCCGATTGTCCGCCGACCGCAGGAACTGCCTACGCGCGAGACCGGCGTTCCAATAGGTCTCGATGGGTCGTTGCAGCATGGCCGGGTCGATACGGGCCAGCGTCTCTTGAACGCGGGGGCCGATGTCGTCGACCGTCTGTCCCTCGGGTGCGGTGTACCGCACGACCACGTCGGGATTCTGCGGGCCGAAGTGCTCGGTCACCAACTCGTCCACCCGCGCCGACTCGCTTCCGGGATCAACGAATCCGGCTGCGGTGACCTTGTCGGACGCTCCGAGGCCGAGCAACCCGGCCAGCAGCATCACTCCGGCCACGACCGCGAGCACGATGCGGGGCCGGGCGAGGACGACGCGAATCGGGCCGGTCATCGCGCGACCACCTCGGGCGCCGCGAGCTCGGCCTCCAGCCGCGCGGTGATCTTGTCCAGCAGCGCCTCCAACCGGACCTCGATACCAGCGCCGTTGCGGCAGGAGACGGTCAGCTCCAGCCTCCCGCCCACTTCGGCCATGACGAACAGCAGCGGCATCGCGCCGCTGTGCTGAGGCAGCAGCCGCACGTCGGTGGGTGTCCAGCCCGGCAGCGCCATCTCGTCCAGATCGAACGCGCCCATGTGGGAGACGATGGCCGACACCATGTTCCGGTTCAGTCGTGCCCCGAGCCAGTTGCTCGTCCGCAGGACCCCGCGGATCACGCCGGGTGGGAATTTCGACAGTCGGCCATTGTCGAGTTGGTTCAGCTCCTTGCGCTCCCGCAGCCCGCCGCGCATCCGGCCGCTGATCGTCTCCCAGTTCTCACCGGGGGTGACGTCGAGGAACAGCGGCAGGGCCAGGTTGGCGGTGGAGCGCAGGACGGGGTCGTGCCTGCGGAGGTCGACCGGAATCATGAAGCGCGACTTCGCTCCAGACTCCGCGGCCAGAATCGCCGCCACCCGTGCGACGATGCCCTTACCGGTCGCGTTGATCGATCGGTGGCGCAGCAGCCAGCGCGGGGCAGCCCGGTTCTGGCGTCCGCGCCCGGTCGCCGCCTTGAAGGCGGGTAGCACCAGCGTCGGTTTACCCGGCGCGCCGATCCGGGCCACGAGTTCGGCGTCGGCGATGGGATCGGCTGCGCCGAGCGGCGGGTATCCGCGCAGCACGCGGAAGACGTCGTCGACCCACAGGCGCAGGCCCATCCCGTCCATCACGCCGTGGAAGGCGCGGAACACGATGGTGGTCTGTTCGCCGGTGAGCAGCAGCACTTCGGTGGTGCGGTCCGGCGTGGGACCGATAGGTGTGTTCAGCACCGCGTCGTTCTCCAGCGCGGCGTAGTTCAGCGACCAGCCGGGCACATGGCGCACGGTGGCGGCCAGACCGCAGTCCACCCAGTCGTCGCCGTCGCGGACCAAGCGCGCACCGGGGTTGGCCGCCGAAGCCACGTCGACGGCCCGCTGCAACGCCGCCGGATCCAGGCTGCCGTCGCCGTGGACGGCCAAGTGCATGACGAACGGTGGAGTCACCGCGCGCGTGAAGAAGTACAGACGTTCGGTCGGGGTGATCTTCCTGCGGAAGACGGTGGCGTTGCTCATGCTGGCCTCCGATACCGGTGGGGTGTTCAGCGCAGATTCCGGGTGAGCTCGACCGCTCCGCCCTGGGTTTCCAGCCACGCCAGGAGGTCGGCCAGTCCGCGGTCGCGGTCCACGACCGGCCGGTAGCCGAAATCTCTTGTGGCGGCGGTGGTGTCGTAGGTGGCGCTGCGGGACAGCAGCGCGACGGCATAGCGCGACAGCGGAGGCGACCAGCGGGTCGCGACGGCGGGGATGCGCCAAATCGTCTCGACGACCCGGACCGCAGCGTTGATCACCGTGGGGTTGGGTTTCCGGGTCGGGGGCCGGTATCCGAGCCGGGTGGCGACCTCACCGAGGAAGCCCCAGACATCCGTCTTCTCGGCATCGGCGACGAAATACGCCTTGCCGCCCACCGCGTCCGAGCCCGCCGCCTTCACACAGGCGTCGACGATGTTGTCGACGTGGCAGAGCGAGGCGTAGACGGTGCGTCCGAAGGACAGGTCCGGCAACTTCCCCATACCGGCGCGGCCGAGCATCCGCACGATCGGACCGGACCGGTCGCCCGCGCCCCAGATCGCCCGTGGGCGCAGGGCACAGGTGCGGAATCCCGGGCCGTCGGCGGCCAGGACGGCTCGTTCGGCCGCGGCCTTGGTCTCCGAGTACAGGTTCAGGTAGCGCCGCGGATACGGCACCGATTCATCGACGTCGACCTGGTCGCCGCCGTAGTAGTCCATCATCGCGCTCGGGCTGGAGATGAACACGAACCGTCCTGCTCCGCCTCGGCGGGCCGCATCGAGCAGCCGTTCGGTGGCCCGGACGTTCTCGTTCCAGAACTGTTCCCTGGTGCCACGCTCGTCCACCCGCGCCGCGCTGTGGAACACGATGTCGACGCCGCGGGTCGCCTCCTCGAGCGAGGCGGGGTCGGTCAGATCGCCGTAGATCAGCTCGATCTTGTCGATGTCGTCGCGCAGGTCGGCCAGGTTGCTGGTGCGGCGCACCAGGATCGACACGTCGTGCTCGCCGTCGCGTACGAGCCTGCGCACCAGCGCCCCGCCCAGAAACCCGGACGCGCCGGTTACCAGTATTTTGCTCATTGCACTCTCTCCTTGCCGGGCTGGGTCCGCCACCAGGTCAAGCCGAAGATCTGCGTCAACACCGCGGTCTCCCACCGGTCGCGGCCCGAGCCCTCGGCGGCACGCAGCGCCGCCGGAATCTGGGCCGCGTGCACAACGATGCTGAGGAACGCGTCGATCCACCACACCGTGCGCAGAAGCCGGCTGTCCGGGACACGGTCGGTTGCCGCGGCCAGCGCTCCGCCGGCCAAATACAGCCACCCGATGACGGGAATCGCCCGAAATACGATCGTTTTCATTTGTTATGCGTCCGTTCCGAGCCGTTCGGCGGCCCACACCGCGAGTCGTTCGCGCCCGATCTTGGCGTTGTGCCGGATATCGACCGGGAAGGACGGATGGACCAGGAAGTCGGCGATCGTCCTGGTGAGGTCGAACCGTGCGCCGTGGGCCCGCAGCGCGGGTTCGACAATGTCCGGGTCGGCGCCCGGCTCCACTTCGACGCAGAGCACCGGCCGCTGCGCCCCACGTGGGCCGACCCCGACCAGAGCGGTACGGGCCACGCCCGCGACGACGTTGAACACCTGCTCGACCTGAACGGTGAACATCGGTCCGTGCGCGGTGATCACTCGCTGGCTCTTGCGTCCGCAGAACCAGATCCGGCCCTGCTCATCGATCCACGCGAGATCGCCGGTGCGGTGCCAGATCCGATCGCCGTCGACGATCTTGCCCAGCGTGTTCGCCTGCTCCGGCCAGTAGTACCTGGTGCTGACGTTCGGCCCCGCGACGACGAGTTCGCCGATGCCGCGGGTGGTTTCCAGCTCACCGGCCAGTTCCTCGGCCCGAGCCATGGTCGGAATCGACTCGTCGGTGATCGCCACGATCCGCGCCTGCACCTGGTAGGCGGGCCTGCCGACGCAGGTGCCCTCGCCGTGGTGTGCCCGCTCGACAGGTCCGTCCAGCAGTTCGCGGGATTCGATGGTGGACATCGGCAGTGCTTCGGTGGATCCGTACCCGGTGACGACCTTCGTGTCCTCGTCGAGCACCTCGCGCAGTCCCGCGATGCACCAGTCCGGTACCGGAGCCCCGCCGGAATAGATACTCTCCAGCGAGGTCAGCGCGACCGGGTGCGCACGCAGGTGCTCGAGCAGCGGGATCAGCACGGCGGGGGAGGCGAACATGGTTCGCACGCCGAACTTCTGGATCGCGTCGACCACGTGCGCGGGATCGGTCGCGCCGACCTTGCTCGGGATCAGCGGCGGCAGCACACATCGCGAGCCGAGCAGCAGGTCGAGCACGCCGACCAGGGGAAGGGTGATCAGCGAGGCCTCCGGCGTGATCTCCCCGCGCGCCATGTGCACCTGGTCCACCATCGCGGCCAGGTTTCCGTACGTCATCTGCACGGCTTTGGCCGGTCCCGTGCTGCCGGTGGTGAACGCGATCAGCGACAGGTCCTCGTCGGTGGCCGGGCGGCGGGGCCGGACCGGACCCGTCGGTGTCCGGCCCCATGCCCGCAGCGATTCGCCCCGCCAGAACCACCGTCTGCCGACCGTGACCGCGGTACGGACAGTGCGGAGACTGGGCCGGAACAGCACCCGCAGCGCGTGCGCCTGCGGGATGCCGATGAACGCCTCGGCATCCACGGCGCGCAGGCAGCGCAACATCTTCCGCACGCCCATGCCCGGGTCGATCACCACCGGCACCGCCCCGATCTGGAGCAGCCCGAACATGATCGCGTACAGCTCCGGGCTCGGTAGCACCAGCACGATCGTGCGCGTTCCGGAGCCGACACCCGCCGCGGACAGTCGTCCAGCGATCGTTTCCGACCACAGACCCAGTTCGCGATACGTGAGATGCCGGTAGGCCGGCAGGCCATCGGGGTCGACCCCGTGCGCGTAGCGAACCGCCACACGGTTGGGATCGGTGCGGACGACCGCACGAAACCGATCGATGGCCTGCCGGTATGTTCCCGTTGTCACGCAGGCGCCCCGGCGAACACGGGCAACCGGTACAGCACCGCCGCGGCCGCCGGACCCGCGCCCGCCGCGACGAACAGCACCTGCCGGTACTCGGCGAGGCCATCGTCCGTGATCGCCGAGTCGTACGCCGCGGTGAGCGCCGCGGTGTGCGGGTCGCCATCCCGCAGATCCGGAACGCGGACCGAACGCTGGTCGATGCCTAGGGCGGCGGCCAGCTTCTTCGGGAACTCCGGGCTCGGCGTCGACGCGATCAACGCGATCTCGCTCAGCGCGGCGTGGTCCGACCCGGCGAGCGCTTGGCGCGCTGCGTCGAAAGCCACCTCCAGCAGGCGGTCCTCGAAACCGGGCTCCCGCTCCACGGTGATCAGATCGCGGCCGCGGGCGCCCATCGTCGAGATGTCGAGATATCCCTCGACCGCCGGCGTGCCCTCGCCCTTCACGGTATGCACCGTGCCGAAGCCTTCCGGTTCGTCGGTGCGCTCGAGCAGCAGCGCCGCGCCGCAGGTGGAGTAGGGGAACTCGTCGTCGGCGACCGAGCGGGTCATCGACGGATGAGTGTCGCCGGACACGATCAGCACGTGCTCGGCGCTACCGGTCTCCAGGACCGAGGTGGCCACCTGGACCGCGTTGAGGACACTGACCGCCCCGTTCATCAGATCGAACGAGAAGGTCCTCGGGTCGTCTTTGGCGTATTCCAAGCCGATCCCGGCCGCCTTCTGGATCAGCGCCGACACCGCCGGTTCGACGGTATTCGAGTCGCGGAAGATGCCCGTGTTGATCAGTAGGCCTACCTGATCGGAACGGATTCCGGCGCGCTCCAGACTCTGCCTGGCGGCGCGGGCGGTGTGCTCGACGATGCTGTAGGTGTCGTCGGACCGGCTGATGGCGGTGGACTTGATGCGCACGCTCATGACCGACCTCAGACTTTCAGCGACGAGATGGTGGTGGACACGAACCCGGTGACGATGCCGGAGGCAGCGGGTACCAGCAGCAGCTTCGACCCCGCGGGAATGTTCTGCTCGCTGAGCTGATCGTGCAGGACGATGAAATGCGAAGTGGTGGAAGTGTTTCCGTACTTCTCGATGACCCGCAGATCCGGCGGCATCGGGCTGCCGAACTCCCGTTCGGCGATGGCGTTCATCCACGGAATGGCGGCGGCGCCGAACTGGTGATGGATGACGTAGTCGAACTTCTCGTCGGCGAAGGTCTTGCCCCGCGCCTCGAGGAATTTGCGCTGGGTATTGGTGCCGAGCAGGAAGCGGTCCTCGTTGTGCATCCTGCGGTTGTCGGTGTACATCGCGACGCCCTGGGATTTGTCGCTCGGCATGCCGAGGCACAGGTGCGAGTATTCCGCGGCGGTCATCATCTCGATGTAGTGGATGACATCGTTTTCATCGATGGCCTCGTCCAGCACGATCGCACATCCGGAGTCGCCGACGGTCAGCGCCGCGAACTGCGGATCGTATTTCTCGGAAATCTCACGGACCGCGGTGTCGGCAATTTCGGTAATCGCCTCGCCACTGACCACGAGTCCGTTCCGGACAGCTCCGGATCGGATCATCCGGTCCAGGATGTAGGTGCCGGTGAGCATTCCGGCGCATGCGTTGGAAATATCGAACGCAATGGCGTTCTTAGCGCCGATGAGACGGCTTATCGACATCGCGAACGAAGGCTCCATATACATGCGGGTGCCATGCTTGCCTCGCGAGATCGAGGTGGAGATGATCACGTCAATATCTTCTGGACCGTACTGTGACCTGGACAGACAGTCCTCGACAGCCTTCATGGCCAGCGTGAACGAGTCTTCGTAACTTTCCGGTCGAGTGTCGCGTACCCGGCGCTCGTGGACGCCGGTGATTTTCTCCAGATCGAACGAAGGGGGCTCCTTCATTCGGGACAGCAACTCCTCGGTGGTAACCACATTCGAGGGCAGATATGCGCCGATGGCTTCGAAACGAGAATGGGGAGACACGAGCGCTCCTGAAATCGTTGAGAGATACGGTTCCGGATCGACTCTGATCGTCGGTGCATTGAACACTACCCGACAGTAACAACAAATGGCTATGGCGCTTGCGGGCTGTGCGCCTGAGACGGAAATCACCTCCGGAAGTACCTGTTTCGTGAGGTATCACCAACTGGTGATCGGCTGGCTATGGCGTTCGCAGTATTGCGATGTGATTCCCCGTTTCGGTTTGTCGCCGCTTTTCGGGTTCCCGGCCGGGTGGAGGGGTCCGGGGGGCGAATGCGACGCTTTCGGAACTGCAACCGATCGGCTATTGCCGGATGGTGGCAATTCCTGAGTGGTCGCCGGGGCGGCTCCCTCGGTGGATGTGAGTGAGTTCACTACGCTCGGGGAGCGTGTGACCGGTCGGTATCGCGCCTGTGTCCCTCCTGTGCGCTGGACGAACACTGTTGCGGCGTAAGGGAACACGCAACCAGGATGGCTCGTCTCCGATGCGTGTCTCGAACCTTTTACCTGGCCCGACAGGCTCAGTGCAGGCGGGTGCAGCGCCTGCGGTGTGCCCGGACGTTCGTCGGCGATCGAAGGAAGAGGTTGTGGCGACCGGTGTGGAGCATGTCGACGTCCTCATCGTCGGCGCCGGTCTCTCGGGCATCGGCGCGGCCTGTCATCTGAGCCGGTCGTTGCCCCAGCGGACCTACCTGCTCCTGGAGAGCCGGGCCGCCCTGGGCGGTAGGTGGGACCTGCTCCGCTACCCCGGCATTCGCTCCGACTCCGATATGTACACCCTCGGCTACCGGTTCGAGCCGTGGCTGGGCGAGGAGTTGATCGCCCAGGGAGATGACATCCTCGCCTGTCTGCGCGAGACCGCGGCGGAAGACGGCATCGAGCGCGGGATCCGCTTCCGCCATCGGGTGGTCGGCGCGGAATGGTCGACGCCGATAACCTCTGGTCGGCGCGCCGCGAACCTGTTTCCGGTGCAAGGGTGATCGGGCGCCGTGGCGACTGCGCATGAACTACTGCGCGATCTGGTCACCTTGCGTTACGGCCGGATCGCGGACCGGGTCATGCGGTTCGAGCAGGCGCCCGCGACTAGGCC
Organism: Nocardia sp. NPDC004573; assembly: GCF_053602135.1. Classification (NCBI taxonomy): domain Bacteria; kingdom Bacillati; phylum Actinomycetota; class Actinomycetes; order Mycobacteriales; family Nocardiaceae; genus Nocardia; species Nocardia sp. NPDC004573. The sequence goes on along the minus strand of NZ_JBSGDA010000007.1, from coordinate 218,893 downwards.
TCGGTGCTCAGCGACGAGCGCGCCGTGGCGATCCGCTCGATGACGTCGGCGGCGTGCGCGTCGAAACGTTCCCGCGATACCGGGATCTCGCCGTCGAGCCAGGGGCGATAGAGGTAGGCCAGCGCGCCGAAGATGGCGCTGGCGTTCAGCGCGTAGTCGTGCTCGTCGGGGACCGGTTGGGTGTAGTCGCCCGCGCTGATGGTCAGCGCGATCGGCGCGGTGAACAAGCCGATGAGTTCGTTGGCGCGTGGCATCAGCACCGGAGTGGCCTGCGACTCGATGAACATGATCCGCCCGCGGCGGCGATCCTCCAGCAGATAGTCGCTGAAGACGGCGACCATGTGGCGGAACATCGCGTCTCGTTCGATGGGCGCGTTGGGCAACTCGTCGAGCAGTCGGTCGCGCGCGCCGAGGACCACCGTGTCCAGTACCGTCGTCAGCAGCGTGTCCAGGTTCTGGAAGCTCTCGTAGAAGTATCGCTCGGTCAGTCCGGCCTGGCGGCAGACTCCGCGCATGGACGTCTCGGCGGCGCCGACGGACGACATCAGCTCCGTGCACGCCTCGATCAACTGCTCCCGGCGGGCGGCGACGCGATCGGCGGGGGATTGCCCGCGCCAGCGGCGCATGCCCGGAATCGACCCGTCGGCTTCGTCCATGGCGCCATCCTCTCATAGCGATCGAATTGACATCATGTGATGTTGACAGCATGTGATGTCACCAATACATTGCGAAGACACCGATCGACTACGAGGGGTGCGAGATGGGCTCTGCCGCATATGCCGACCAGACTCACGCCATCAACGCGCGAGCCGTGGAGTTCGACTTCGCCACGGTGCCGATGCATTACATCCCCGGCGAGGCGATGGCCACCCACATAATCAATGTGATGCACCTGGTGCTGCCCGAAGGCGAGCGCGCGATGGCGCAGGCGCTGGCCGAAGCGCTACCGCTGATCGAGGACGAGCGGCTACGCGAAGAAGTCCGCGGCTTCGTCGGCCAGGAATCCATGCACGCCAGTTCGCACGAGAAGGCGCGCGAGCAACTGCAGCGGCTCGGTCTCGACGTCGGACCGATGGTCGACCGCGTGACCTGGCTGGTCGACCGGGTCCTCGGCGACCACGGACTGAGCGGGCGGGCCAAGCGGGAGTGGCTGTGCGAGCGGCTGGCGCTGTTCGCGGGCATGGAGCACTACACCGCGGTGATCGGCGAGTGGCTGCTGACCAACGACAAACTCGAAGCCAAGGGCATGCATCCGGCGATGCTCGACCTGATCCGCTGGCACGGCGCCGAGGAGGTCGAGCACCGCAGCGTCGTCTACGACGCGTACATGCACGTCGACGGCGGATACGCCCGCAAGGCGAGGCAGGCGCTCATCGCGAGCGGGGGCTTGCTCGTGCTGTTCGTCATCTCCGGCGGCTATCTGTTCCACAAGGACCCGTCGAAGCACAAGGGACGATTCTGGCCGCTCCAGCTGGCCAGCGCGTCGGTACGCGGTGTGGTACCGAGCTTCACCACCTTCCTCACCGAGATCCCGCGCTATCTGCGACCGGGCTTCCACCCCTCGCAGCTCGGCCCGATGGACAACGCGCTGCGCTACCTCGCCCAGTCGCCCGCGGCACGGGCGGCGAAGGCGTGACCGCCGTCGGGGAGCGGTTCGAGCCCGGCGCCGCGCTGCGGTTGATCGGCTCGGCGGCCGACGCCTACAAGCGCCTGTTCGTCGAAGGCGAAGCCGCGCGGCTGCTTTCACGGCCCCGTCCGGTACGGCGCAGCGGCTACGACTTCGAGGTGGTGGTCGACCGGATCGGGCACGAGGCCGACGGGGTGGTCAGCTTGTGGCTGCGCCACCCGGAGGGCGGTCCGCTGCCGGCGTGGACGCCCGGCGCGCACCTGGACGTCTTCTTGCCCTCGGGTCGCCAGCGTCAGTATTCGCTCACCAACGATCCCGCCGACCGTGGGTTCTATCGCATCGCAGTGCGCCTCATCGCCGACGGCGAGGGCGGCTCCGCGGAGATCCATCGGGATCTGCGGGTGGGTGACCGGCTCGGCGTACGCGGTCCGCGCAACGCGTTCCCCTTCGTCGCGGCGCCGTGCTACCTGTTCGTCGCGGGCGGTATCGGGATCACCCCGATCCTGCCCATGGTCGCCGCGGCCGAGCGCGCCGGAGTGCCGTGGCGGCTGATGTACCTGGGCCGGGCCCGCTCGCGCATGCCGTTCTTGTACGACTTGGCCCGCTACACCGGCGGTGACGTGGTGGTGCGGCCGGATGACGAGTTCGGCGTACCCGACGCGCGGATGATCTTCGAGCAGACGCCGCCCGGCGCGGCGGTGTACGTCTGCGGGCCGCCGCCGCTGGCCGAGGCCGCGCGTGCGGTGCTCGCCCTGCACGAGCCGACGGCCTCGCTGCACACCGAGCGGTTCTCGCCGCTGCCCGTGCGGGACGGCGAGCCGTTCCGGATCAGGCTGCATCGCAGTGGGTTCGACGTGGAGGTCGCCGCCGACGAGTCCGCGCTCAGCGCGATCCGGCGGGTGCTGCCCGGCGTGACCTATTCCTGTCAGCAGGGATTCTGCGGCACCTGCAAGACCCGGGTGCTCGCCGGCCCGGTGGACCACCGGGACCGGTCGCTGCTCGAATCCGAGCGCGCGGAGGCGATGCTGACCTGCGTCTCCCGGGCGCGCGGCGGCGAACTCGAATTGGATCTGTGAACTCGGCGGGCAACGGCGCCCGCGGGTGGGAGGAAGACATGACCGAAGCTGCGGATCCGGAGCACGTGCCGATCGCCGTGATCGGTGCGGGTATAGCCGGGATCGGACTGGCGGTATCGCTGCGCGAGGCGGGGATCCACGATTTCCTGCTGCTCGAGCGCGCGGGTGATCTCGGTGGCACCTGGCGGGCGAACACCTATCCGGGCTGCGCCTGCGATGTGCCCTCGCATCTGTATTCGTATTCCTTCGCGCCCAATCCGAATTGGTCGCGCACCTACGGCACGCAGCAGGAGATTCTCGATTATCTCCGGTCGGTCGCGGTGCGCAACGACGTGGTGCGGCACATGCGGTTCGGGGCCGAGTTGCTCGAGGCGCGCTGGGACGACGCGGCCACGCTGTGGCGGCTTCACACCGGTCGCGGTGATCTGACCGCGGACGTGCTCGTTTCCGCCGTCGGGCCGTTCAGCGAGGCCCAGATCCCGCGGGTGCCGGGCGCGGAAACCTTCGAAGGAACGCAATTCCATTCGCTGCACTGGGACCATGAGCACGATCTCACCGGCGAGCGCGTCGCGGTGATCGGTACGGGCGCCTCCGCCGTGCAGTTCATCCCCGAGATCCAGCCGGTGGTGGGCGAGCTGACGGTATTCCAGCGTTCGGCGCCGTGGATCGTGTCGCGGCTGGATCGGCGCACGCTGCCCGCGGAGCGCGCGCTGCTGCGCCGGGTGCCCGCGCTCGGCAAGGCCATCCGCGGCCTGTACTACACCGGCATCGAAGGGTTCGGCCTGGTCGGCTTCGTGGACAAGCGATTCCGGCATCCGTACGAGGCGCTGGGCAGGCTGCAACTGCTGCGCCAGGTCCGCGATCCGGAGCTGCGCCGCAAACTCACCCCGGATTATGTGATCGGCTGCAAGCGGGCGATCTTCTCCGACGCGTACTACCCGGCGCTGACCCGGCCGAACGTCGAGGTGGTGACCGCGGGAATCCAGGAGATCCGCGCCCGCTCGATCGTCACCGCCGACGGCGCGGAGCATCCCGTGGACACGATCATCTGGGGCACCGGATTCGGCGTTCCGCCCGCCGTTTTCGACCGCGTGTACGGGATGGGCGGGCGCTCGATCGGCGACATGTACCGGCAGCGGCCCAGCAGCTACCTCGGTGCGGCCATGACGGGCTTCCCGAACTTCTTCTGCACGCTGGGACCGTTCGGAGCGGCGGGCAATCAGTCCGCCATCTATATGATCGAGGCGCAGGTGCGCTATATCGTCGATGCCGTGACCACCATGCGTGCGCAGAACATCCAGCGGATCGATGTGCGCGAGGAGGCGCAACGCGCCTTCCTCGACGAGGTGACCGAGCGCAGCCGCGACACCGCCTGGCTGACCGGCGGGTGTCGCAGCTACTACCAGACCGCCGACGGCGGCAACGCGGGCCTGTATCCGAACTGGAGTTTCGAATACCGCCGTCGAACAAGCCGTTTCGACCCGGAGTCCTACCGGCTGCGAGCGGGGTGAACGCCGTGGTCGCCGACCTGCTGCGGCAGTTGCTGTCCCCGCCCGCGGAGAACCGCCTCGACGTCCGCGACCGGGCGGTCGTGATCACCGGCGCGGGCACCGGCATCGGCCGGGCGCTGGCCGAGAAGCTCTATGCCTCCGGCGCTTCGGTGGCGCTCATCGACATCGACGAGGCCGCCGCCGCGGCCGTCGGACGTTCGATGGGGGAGCGCGCGCTGGTCGTGCGCGCGGACGTCTCCGATCGAATCGGCATGCGGGAAGCCATCTCCCGCGTGCGCGAACGTTTCGGGCGGATCGATGTCGTCGTGGCCAACGCGGGCGTGGTGCCCGAGCCCGCGACCATCCGGACGATGAACCCCGGGGACTTCGACCGGGTGATCGGCATCAACGTGACCGGCGTGTTCAACACCGTGCATCCCGCGCTGGACGACATCGTCGCCGCGAAAGGGCACGTCGTCGTGGTCTCCTCCGCGGCCGCGTTCGCGCCGGGCATGGCCGGTTCGCCCTACATGGTGAGCAAGGCCGCCGTCGAGCAATTCGGGCGGGCGTTGCGGGTGGAGCTGGCCGCGGTCGGCGCGACGGCGGGCGTGGCGTACTTCGGCATCGTCGACACCGCGATGACCCACGGCACTCTCGACGAGGACGAGCTGGGCGCCGACCTCGGCGCGTTGCTGCCCTGGCCGCTCAATCTGCGCATCACCGTGCGCGACGCGGCGGAATCCATCGCGGACGGCATCGCCCGCCGCGCGGCGCGCACCATCGCGCCGCCGCAATGGGAGCCCTACGCGTTGTTCCGCGGCGTCGTCAACGTGGTGCTGGACAGCAGGCTGGCACGCGACCCGCGCGTGCACGACCTGATCCACCGGGTCGAACAGCGGGTCCGCGACAGGCATCCCGTCACGCCCGTGCCGCGCTGACGCGGGCGGGCCCGGTTCACGGCTCGGCGGGAAAGATCGTGGGCAACGTCAACGCGTACTCCACGTCCATCCTGGTGCCGAGCGTCGTGAGCAGCACCCGGATCATGGTCAGACGTGCCGCGGCGACGGTGTCCGCGTCCGGTTCGGCTCCGGGGGCGGTACCCGCGGAGATCCGGTAGACCACGTACTCGCACAGGTGTAGCGCGGCGTCCAGGTCGAGCGGGCTCGGCACCGGACGGCCCAGTTCGGCGAACGTCTCGCGCACCAGGTCGCGGATGTCGTCGAGCGCGCGCTCCCGGTAGGCCGACACCGGCGAGCCCGGATCGTGCAGCTCGGCGAACAACGGCCGCAGCATGGGGCCGTGCCCGCGAGCCCAGTCCAGGTACGCGTCGATCAGCCGGATGCCCAGCTCGACCGGTTCGTCGGTCCCGGTCAGCGCCGCGCGGATGCCGCCGACCAACCCGTCGTTGGAGCTGTCGAGCACGGCCAGCAGGGGTTCGTTCGCGTTCGCGAAATAGCGGTAGAAGGTGGGCCGGGCCAACCCAGCCTGCTCGATGATCTGCGCGACGCTCAGTCCGCGGGAACCGGTGCGGGTGAACACTTCCGCGGTCGCGAGCACGATCCGGGCGCGAACCTCCTCGGCCTGTTCCTGCGTCTGGGGCGGTCTGCCACGCCGCGCGGCCGTCGGCTCAGCCTGCATGGTGCCGCCTCACAACGCGGCCCCCGAGGGTTCTGTGCGCCACGACGAACAGCTTGACACGAGCAGTGACATAGACATTAATCTAACACCACTGTTCATTTAATTGGGCGCGCGCGGCGCGGCCATCGTCCTCGAGAGGGCCGACCATGACGACCGCCTCCCCACCGGCCACCGCCGACGCGCTGCCCTCGTCGCTGGTGCAGTCGTTGCTCGCGCACGCCGTCGCGGGCGGGGCCCCCGCGGTCGAGGTGTTCGCGCCCGCGACCGGTGCGAAGATCACCGACCTGCCGCAGTCCTCCACCGACGACATCGAGACCGCGTTCGCCACCGCGCGCGAGGCGCAGCGCCGGTGGGCGGCGCGTCCGGTGCGGGAGCGGGTGGCGGTGCTGCGCCGCTTCCACGACATCGTGCTGGCCGAGCAGGACACCATCCTCGACATCGTGCAGACCGAGACCGGCAAGGCTCGGGCGCACGCCTTCGACGAAGTCGGCGACGTGGCCGTGAACGCCAGGTACTACGCCTCGGTGGCCGGCCGGCTGCTGGCCACGCGCAAGCCGCGCGGGGTGCTGCCCGTGCTCACCCAGGTCGACGTGCGGCACCGGCCCAAGGGCGTGGTCGCGGTGATCTCGCCGTGGAACTATCCGCTGGCCCTGGCCGCCTCCGACGCGCTACCCGCCCTCGTCGCGGGCAACGCGGTGGTGGCGCGACCGGACAACCAGACCGCCCTCACCGCGTTGTGGGCGATCGACGCCGCCGTGCGCGCCGGATTGCCGCGCGGGCTGTGGCAAGCGGTGCTGGGCCGCGGTTCGGTGATCGGCGGCGAGGTGATCGCCCGCGCCGACTATGTCGACTACACCGGTTCCAGCGCGACCGGGCGGACCATCGCCCAGCAGGCCGGGGAGCGGCTGATCGGCTACTCGCTCGAACTCGGTGGCAAGAATCCGCTGCTGGTGCTGGCCGACGCCGACGTCTCGCGCGCCGCCAAGATCGCCATCCGCGCCTGCTTCGCCTCGGCCGGGCAGCTGTGCGAGTCGATGGAGCGGATCTACGTGCACGACAGCGTCTACGACCGCTTCGTCACCGAATTCGTCGGGCACGTCGAAGCCATCCGGCTCGGCGGCGGGCTGGACTACGACAGCGACATGGGGTCGCTGACCTTCCGGCGTCAGCTGGACACCGTGGTGGCGCACGTGAACGACGCGGTCGCCAAGGGCGCGAAGGTTCTGGCGGGCGGTCGCGCGCGTCCGGACCTCGGACCGTACTTCTACGAACCCACCGTGCTGGCCGGGGTGCGGCCGGGCATGACGGTGCACCGTGAGGAGACCTTCGGCCCCGTGGTCTCGATCTATCGCGTGAGCAGCGACGACGAAGCCGTCGAGCAGGCCAACGACACCGCCTACGGCTTGAACGCCAGCGTCTGGACCAAGGACACCGCCCGCGGCCGCGCGGTGGCGGCGCGGATCCAGGCGGGCTCGGTGAACGTCAACGAGGGCTTCATCGCCGCCTGGGGCAGCGCCGACGCGCCGTCCGGCGGGCTCGGCATCTCCGGCACCGGACGCAGGCACGGTCCCGAAGGCCTGCTCAAGTACATCGACACCCAGACCATCGCGGTGCAGCGGGTGTTGCCGATCGCGCCGCTGCCCGGCATGTCCGAAGCGCTCTGGGCCAAGACGATGACGCTGTACTTCGGCGTCATGAAAGCGCTCCGGCAGAAGTAACTCGCACGACTCACGGATCAGGAAGCGGTACGGATGAAACTGGACACGGTGGCGGGCAAGAGGGTCCTGGTCACGGGAGCCGCGATGGGCTTGGGCAAGCTGTTCGCCGAGCGCGCGGTGGACGAAGGCGCCGCGGCGGTGGTGCTGTGGGACATCAACGAGGCCGTGCTGAAGGAGACCGCCGCCGAGCTGGCCGGCCGGGGCAGCGCCGTGCACCACCACGTGGTCGACGTGGCCTCGCCCGAGGCGATCACCGAGGCGGCGGCGAGCGTGCGCGAGCAGGTCGGCGGCATCGACATCCTGGTCAACAACGCGGGCATCGTGCGCGGCAACAACTACTTCTGGGAGACGGGGGACCGCGCCGACATCGACAAGACGATGGCGATCAACTCGCTCGCCCCGATGTACGTCACGCTGGAGTTCCTGCCCGCCATGGTCGCCGGGGCCACCGAGGCGCGGGTGCTCACGATCGCGTCGTCGGCGGGCCTGGTGTCCAACCCGCGCATGAGCGTCTACGCCGCGTCGAAGTGGGCGGCGCTGGGCTGGTCGGACTCGGTGCGCATCGAACTGGAGCAGGCCGGTCACGAGCACGTGAAGGTCACCACGGTCTGCCCGACCTACATCAATACCGGGATGTTCGAAGGCGCGAAAGGATTCCTGTTCACCCCGATCCTCGAACAGGACAAGGTGATCGACACTTCCTGGCGTGAGATGAAGAACGGCACACCGCTGGTGGTGCTGCCTTGGACGTCGCGTTTGAACAAGGCGATCTCCGGCCTGCTGCCGATCAAGTTGCGTGACCTGTTCCTCGACACGGTCGGCGTCTACCACTCGATGGATCAGTTCACCGGCCGCAAGAAGTAGAGCGCCATACGGACCCTGCGAGCGGGCCGAGCGAAGCGGCGCGCCCGTCAGCGTGGGCGGGTGCCGATGACCACGGTCGCGTAGTGCTCGGCGGATGCCGCGACCCGGCCTGCGAGACCGTGCTCCGCCAGCACGGCGAGCGCGATCGGGGCCTGGTCCTCGCCGACTTCGACGAAAAGATGTCCCCCCGGGGACAGCCACTCGGCCGCTTCGGCAGCCACACGCCGGAAGACGTCCAGGCCGTCCGGGCCGCCGTCGAGAGCGGTGCGCGGTTCGTGGTCGCGGGCCTCCGGCGGCATCCGCGCGATCATCTCCGAGGGCACGTAGGGGGTGTTGCAGAGCAAGATGTCGATGCAGCCGCGCAATTCCGCAGGCAAGGGATCGAACAGATCCCCTTGGTAGACCGGCGCGCCGAGCGGGGTGAGGTTGCGGCGGGCGCACTCCACCGCGATCGGATCGATGTCGGCGGCCGCCAGCGTGACCGCACGACCTTCGTCGGCGGCGGTTCGCGCCGTCGCCAGGCCGAGCGCGCCGCAGCCGCAACACAGATCGACCACCACCGGATGCCCGGTGCGTTCGCGGATCGACTCGACCGCCTGATCGACGAGGAACGCGGTGCGCTGCCGCGGTACGAAGACGCCGGGGGCCACCGCGACGCGCAGCCCGTGGAATTCCGCCCAGCCGAGCAGGTGCTCGAGCGGGCTGCCCGCGACGCGCTGGGCGACGAGCGCATCGAGGGCCACGCCGGTCTCCGCGGCGGCGGCCGCCAGCAGCCGCCCCTCGTCCTCGGCGAACACGCAGCCCGCCGCCCGCAGCAGGGCCACCACATCGGTACTCGCGGGTGGGGTCACCGGGCCATCCTGCCGTGCGCACGATGGATGCCGCCAATGAATTTCCCGGGTGGCCGGGACCGGCGGCGTCGGGCGAGGTCAGCGCGCCGTGCTGAGCTGGAAAGTCCGGGTCGCGTCGAGATAGATGCCGCGCTGGCCCGCCCGGCCGGGCGGTGGGAGTTGCGCGACCAGCTGCTCGAGTGAGGTCGTCGCGCCGACGACCCTGGTGCCCGCGACGATGAAATCGGCGACGGCACGGCGGATGTGGTTGGGGGAGGTGACCACGATCGCGCTGGTCGCCCCGACATCGCGCAGCAGCCTGGTGCTGAACAGGGCATTCTGCACGGTCGAGCCCGCGCGGCTCTCCACGTGGATGCGCGTGGGCGGCACGGCGTGCGCCACCAGCCAGTCCCGCATGGCCTCGGCTTCGGTGATCCCGTTCTGCGGATTCCCGCCGGTGACGACGATCGGCGACAGCGGCGCGGCGATCGACTGCAACCAGGCCGCGGTGAGCCGGTTCACCAGTTCGGGGCGCAGCGCCCCGTCCGGGAGCAGGCCGTAGCCGAGCACGACGATGCCGGTCTGCGGGCCGGCCAGCGCGGGCAACGGGTTCGGCAGGGTGCCCACCGCCGCGCGGATGGCGCCGAGCACGTTGTCGGTGCCCTGCGCCAGGCCCGGATCGACCACGTGCAGCCGTGCCATGGCGTCCACCAGCGCGGGCAGGTCACCGGCGTAGTCGGACCAGATCGCCTGCAAGGCCAGCGCTTCGGCGTCCGCGGGGTCTGCTCCGATCAGGTTGCGCAGGTCGGCGCGGCCTGCGGCGTCGTCGCCGTCGGCGAAGTGGCGCTGGGCGGAGTTGTACAGCGCGTCCGTTTCCGGCGCCGCGTACGCGGGGACTCCGGCGAGCCCGGTGAGCGAGAACGCGGCGAACGACGCCGCGACGAGAAGTTTCCAATGCCTCGAGATCATCACTACAGTCGTCACCTTTCCGCCGTGGAACGGGATGGCACGTGCTAGCAGTCAGCTGGGGCAAGCAGCAATCACGATACGGCCGAATGTCCCGGCTACCCGGCAACCCGCGAACGGGTTGCTTCACGTGTGCGCGATTCGGGACGGGTTGGGGCCGGGTGTGCGCGGCCGGGCCCGTTAGGCTGTGTCAACGTGGATACCGTTTCGCTGTCCGGCAAGGAACTCGCCGCCGCCATCAACGCCGACACCAAGGCCCGCGCCGCCGCGCTCACCGACGGCGGTGCCGCTGCGCGCCTTGCCTTGGTCGTGGCGAACGACGACCCAGCGAGCGCCTGGTATGTGAACTCGCTGCGCAAAACGGCCGAACGACTCGGCATCGCTTGCGACACGGTCGATCTCGGCCCCGAAGCGAGCGTGGCGGAGATTCGCGACGAGCTCACCGCGCGCGGCGCGGATCCGGCGACCGACGCGATCATGCTGCAGACGCCCCTCCCGGCGGGTGTCACGCTCGACGACGTGAGTTCGGCGATCGTCGCGTCGAAGGACGTGGACGGCGTCAGCCCGTTGTCGCTCGGCCTGCTGGCGGCCGGGCTGGACGGTTTCGTCCCCGCCACCTCCGAGGCCGTGGTGGAACTGCTCGAACATCACGAGATCCCGCTGGCCGGCCGCCACGTCGCGGTCGTCGGCCGCTCGAACGTCGTCGGGAAGCCGCTCGCCCAGCTGCTGCTGGCGAAGGACGCGACGGTCACGGTGTGCCACTCCCGCACGGCCGACCTCGCCGCCGTCACCGCCACCGCGGACATCGTCGTCGCCGCGGCGGGCCGCATCGGCCTGATCTCCGGCAAGCACGTGCGGGAGGGCGCGGTGGTCATCGACGTCGGCACCAACGAGGCCCCCGACGGCAAGATCGTCGGTGATGTCGAGGCGGAGTCGGTGCGCGGCAAGGCCGCCGGACTCAGCCCGGTCCCCGGCGGCGTGGGCCCGGTCACCACGGCCCTGCTCATGCGCCACGTCGTCACCGCGGCCGAAACCGACTGATCGCTCTCTGCGCAGGTTCCGGCGAAGAGCGGCCTCACCCGCGGGCGATGGCGCTGATGAGCGTGCGGCTGCCGTCCTTGGTGGTGGTGACGATCTGCGGGTTGTAGGTGACCGGTTGCTGCCCGGGCCGATATTCGGTCACCACCACGAGGTACTGGCCCGCGAACGCGCCAGGAGTGATCGCCACGCAGTGGGTGGTGCCCGAGGGGATGCTGTCGATGCCGCGCTGGATGGCGTCGGCGGCCTGGACGGCGGCATCCGCGGTGGTGGTGGCACGGACGTGCTCGCCGGACCGGTCCACGTAGTAGGCGTACTGGAAGGCGAGGATCACCGCCGGACCGGAATCGAAACCGCCCGCGCCATTCCCCTGGATCCGGTTGCCGACCCGTTCGGCCGGGCACTGCGCGGCCGGTGCCGCGGGGGCGGCGGCCGGGGCGGACGGGGCCGGCGCGGCGGGTTGCTGGTCGGAGCCGCCGATCCCGAATTGCATGACGGCTGCGAAGCCAAGCGCGACGACGCCGAGCGTCCCCAGCACGGGTACCGCCCACCGCCGCCTCGCGCGCGGCGCGGGGGAGCGGTCGATCAGTCCCGCGAATCGATCCTCGTACCCGTCCGGATCGGGCTGCGGCGTGTACTCGGGTTCGGCGGCTGGGGCCTCGGCGGGCTGCCGGTCCACCCATGCGGCCCACTCACCGCGGTACTCCTCACCGGCAGGCGCCTGCCCCGGCCCCCCGGCGCTGTACGGATCGCCCCGGTCATAGCCGGGTCGCGCGCTCATCTCCGGTCGATCCATCGCCCCACCCTTCGTCAGGTCCCCGTCAGATTAACCGCATCGCCACGACGCCGGAACGCCCGGCCGCGTGCGCAATTGAGCCGTGCCGTGGCCCGGAGTGCGCCGGCCGATGCGTCGATCCGGCGCACGTGTGACGCGCCGCGCGGTCGCACTCCGGCTCGCGGCCTCCGCCGATCGGGACCAAGCTACCCGGGGATGTGCCGAACGGTCGAGCGCGGACGCGGTTCGAGAAGTGTTCGCACGCGCAGATCGTGACGTCCATCTCGGCGGTTCCCATCGCTCGGATACCGTCGGCGCGCATCACCGAACGAGCGGAAGCCATTCGTGCTCGGGATAGTGGCCGGACACGTAATTCCGCACCGCCGCGCGCTGGGCGGCGTTCAACTCCGGCCAGGTTCGCTCCAGGTCCACGCGGTCTTTCGGCCGGCCCTGCTTGGCCTTGAAGATCAGTACGAATTCCGGCTTGAGGTAGCGGATGCCGTCGCCCGCGATCCAGGTGACCTCGTCGAGCGGCGCGACCATGGTGGGATCCCGCCGGTTGACCCATTGTCCGTGCCGATCGGGATTCAGCAGGATATCGATCAGCCATGGGGAGCGGGCATCGGCCCGCAGCCAGACGCCATCGGCGCTTGCGGGCAAATCGGGCAAGCGGTCGTCGACAGGGCGGATGCCGTCCGAGCCCGCCGCCCAGATATGCAGGCGGCCGCGCGCAGCGGCGCGCAGAACGGGCAGATGGCTGCGGAACATCGACGCGTCGACGTCACTGTGCTCGCGCCGGGTGCCGGTCCAGGCATCGATCGCCCAGCCGCCCGCGATCCACCACGGAGCGTCGATGTCGCCGAGGATCTCGGCGACATCGACGGGCGTGACCAATGCCCAAGCACCCCAGAGGTTCTGGAACTCGGCTGCCTGCGCGTCACGCGGTGGCGGGATCGGGAACTCGCGCAACGACGGCCCTCCCCTCGAGTACGTCTGCCGACACTACCCGCGGGAGGGCGCCGCTCACCAGTGCGTGACGACCGGGTCGCCGATGCCGATCGTGCGATAGACCCATTCGGCGTCATCGGGCGCGAGGTTGATGCAGCCGTGGCTCACATTCGCATAACCCTGCTGATCCACCGACCACGGGGCCGAGTGGATGAAAACGCCGCCCCACGTGAGTCGTTCGGCGAACTCGCCGTTGATGATGTAGCCCTCGGGCGAGCTCAGCGGAATGCCGATGGTGCGGGAGTCGAACACGACGGAACGGAACTTCTCCAGCACCGGATAGGTGCCGGTCGGCGTCTCGTATCCCGGTTTGCCCATCGAGGCGGGCATCGTCCGGACGACCGTGCCGCCGACGGTCAGCGTGAACGTGTGCGCCGACATGTCCGCCTCGCCGAAAACGCCTGCGTTGGTGCGAAATTCCGTGCGCGTGCCGCCGACCGATACGAGGATGGTGGCGTCGGCGGGCAGGAACCCGGACGGCGTCCACACCGCTTCGCGGTCGTCGGTCCACGCGAACGTGCCCGGCAACGGGCGGGTCGATCTGATGTCGATGGATTGTTCCGTCCGGGCGCGGTCGGTGACAGGTGCGGTGAAGCGAATGGTCACGGGATGAGCCACGCCCACCACCTGGCCGTTCGACGGTCCGATCGACGCCGCTCGAGGCGTCGATGGCTTTCCGATCATCGTCGCTGCCGCCGCGCCCGACCCGAACGCGGCCAGTGCCACGATCACGGTCGCGAGGAACAGATACCGAATGGCGCTCCTCATGGCGTCCACCCCTTCGAAATGGTGTGGTAGGCAGGAAACAGTTTAAGTCCCCATGATCAACTCGGCCACTCGAAGCGAACCGGTCCGCGGTCCGTTTGCGATCGGGGACACGCCCACCACAGATCGCTTACCCAGCCGGATACGGCCGAAACGGGGACGCTCCACTCGGCTCGCGGCCGGTGGAGCCGGACAATTCGGTCAGTGTGCGAGTTCGGTGGGCAGCGGTTGCGGTGCGGCCGCCGCACGCGCGTCGAATGCCGCTCGGGCGGTGACGATCCGGTCCTGGTTCTCGACGGCCCACACGCCCATGGCGTGGGTGATCGCGCCGATGCTCGCGCCCATTTCGGTGAGCGAGTACTCCACTCGGGGCGGCACCGTGGGATAGACCGCGCGGCGCACCATGCCCTCCCGTTCCAGGTCGCGCAGTGTCCGGGTGAGCATCTTCTGCGTGATGCCGTCCAGGCGGCGGCGCAACTCGTTGAACCGGATCGGCCGGTCGTGGTCCCGCAGCACGGCGAGTACCAGCATCACCCACTTGTCGGCGAGGACGGTCAGTACTTCTCGTGCGGGGCAGTGGTGGAGGTAGTTGTCTACCAGGCCGTCGGCCACGGGCGGTGCGCAGGCAGTATCCATTGGGAACCTCGGTATCAAGAAGGTGCCTTCTTTCCGAAAGATACCATCGCTGCTGAGAATCGGTGCATGCTCGCAATCACGCAATACGCGTTCGGTGGCCCGGAAGTGCTCCAAGTGGTCGAGGTGGATCGGCCACGGCCCGGTCCAGGGGAGGTGCTGGTCCGGGTCGCCGCGACCAGCGTCAACGCCGCCGACTGGAAAGTGCGCGCCGGGCTGCTCGGACAGTTGGGCGATCCACCGCTGACGCTCGGGCTCGACGTGTCGGGCGTCGTAGCCGAACTCGGGCCCGGCGCCGACCGCTTCGCGGTGGGTGATCCGGTGTACGGCATGGTGTTCGGCGGCGCGAACGCGGAATACGTCGTGGCGCCAGCGCAGACGCTGGCGCCGAAGCCGAGGAACGTCGACCTCGTCCACGCCGCCGCGCTGCCGACGGCGGCGCTCACCGCGTGGCAGGCACTGGCCGCGCTCGGCGCCGGGCAGCGGGTGCTGGTGCACGCGGCCGCGGGCGGCGTCGGACATCTGGCGGTACAGATAGCCCGGCATCGCGGGGCGTACGTGATCGGCACTGCGCGCGCGGTCAACCACGAGTATCTGCGCGAGCTCGGGGCCGACGAGGTCATCGACTACACCGCAACGGATTTCGCCGCCGCGGTCCGCGACGTGGATATCGTGCTCGACCTGGTCGGCGGCGCCTACGGTTCCCGCTCGCTCGCGGTGTTGCGTCCCGACGGCCGGCTGATCGACACCCAGGGCTCGGACGCGGAAGCAGACCCCCGTTACGAGCGGTTCTACGTCGAGCCGTCCGGGGCGTCACTGCGCGAGATCACCACAATGGTCGAACGCGGTCGGCTGCGCGTGACGATCGATCGGATCCTGCCGCTTCCGGAAGCGGCGAAGGCGCACGAGCTCAGCGAAGCGGGGCGGGTGCGCGGCAAGATCGTGCTGGTCGCCTGGGAGCCGCCCGCCTGAACGCGCCGTCCGCGCTCGGAGTGAGGCGTGGTCAGCGCCGAAGGGCGTGCACGACGTCGGCGTGCAGAGCGTCCGCTCGCGCGGTGAGACCGTCGATCCGCAGCAGCACCGCGGCGAACCGGCCACCCTCGGCGGCGGGCAGCGAGGCCACGTTGATCTCGATGTTGAGCTGCGAGCTGGTCGCGGCGGCTCGGCAGGCGTCGGCGGCCGCGCCGATGTCGGTGACGACGTTCGGATTCCCGATCGGGAACAGCTCCGTGGCCAGCGACAGCACCTCGTCCGCCTCGTCGACGACGGCGGCGGGCACGCGGGCGGCCTCGATCAGCGCGGCATTGATCGCCGCGGTGCGGGCGGCGAGCTCCTCCGGAGTGTCCTTGGGCAGCTTGTAGGCGGCGCCGACGGCCGTGAACGCGGCGGCGTCGGCGTCGGCCAGCGCGAGAGCGCGCTCGCGGGCCGCGTCTGCGGCCTCGATGATCCGATCGACGACCGGCCGGTTCTCGGCATCCTTGGCGCGAGTGGTGTAACGCGCGACCATCGCGACGAGCGCGGCGGCCTGGGCGGCGTGCAGCGCGGCCACCGCACCGCCGCCGGGTGCGGGAATCTTGGCGGCCAGATCGCTCAGGTACTGCGCCAGGGCGGCCCCGCCGAAGGACGGCGCAGTTTCCGTGGACGACGAGCTGGGCTGCGACACGAGGATGTTGCCTTTCGTTCATCGGCGAGGAGGACTACGAGTAGACGCTACCCCGTGGCGCCCGGCACCTGGCCGCGACCATGCCGTGCCGGGGCGTTCCCCAGGTGGCCGGTGCGCGCCCCGAACGTACCCGCCGTTATGTTGAGTGCCATGCGGATCGGATTGAGCATCAACTACTCGGGGGGCTTCAAAGAGGCGGCGACCGAAGTCGCCGACCTCGAGCGGGCGGGCCTGGACATCGTGTTCGTGCCCGAGGCGTACTCGTTCGACGCGGTGAGCGCGCTCGGCTACCTGGCCGCCAAGACCACGCGCCTGCAGCTGGCCTCCGGCATCCTGCAGCTCTACACGCGCACCCCGAGCCTGACCGCCATGACCGCGGCGGGCCTGGACTTCGTCTCCGACGGACGCTACGTGCTCGGGCTGGGCGCGTCGGGTCCGCAGGTGATCGAGGGCTTCCACGGCGTGCCCTACGACGCGCCGATCGGCCGCACCCGGGAACTGGTGGAGATCTGCCGGAAGGTCTGGCGGCGCGAGCGCCTGGAGTACCAGGGCAAGTACTACCAGATCCCACTGCCCGCCGGGCAGGGCACCGGCCTGGGCAAGCCGCTGAAGCTGATCAATCACCCGGTGCGCGAGCGGATCCCGGTCTTGCTTGCCGCGCTCGGACCGAAGAACGTGGAACTGGCCGCCGAGATCGCGGAGGGCTGGCAGCCGATCTTCTTCCTGCCCGAGAAGGCGAACGACGTGTGGGCGGACTCGCTCGCCGCCGGGCTCGCCAAGCGCGACCCCGCCCTCGGCGACTTGGACGTGTACGCGGGCCCGGCCCTGGCCATCGGGGACAACGTCGAACCGCTGCTGGAGTTCGTGAAGCCGCATCTGGCGTTGTACATCGGCGGCATGGGCGCCAAAGGCAAGAACTTCTACCACACCCTGGCCACGAAGTACGGCTACGGCGCCGAGGCCGATCGCATCCAGGAGCTGTACCTGGCGGGCGAGAAGGAGGCCGCGACCAAAGCGGTGCCGGACCAGCTCGTCCGGGACATCTCCCTGGTCGGGCCGGCCGGCTACGTCAAGGAGCGGATCGCGGCCTTCCGCGAAGCGGGCGTCACGGTGCTGAACGTGGTGCCGATGGCGGCGACCGCCGCCGAGCGCGTCAAGCTGATCGAACAGCTGCGCGAACTGGTGTGAGACACGGCGCTGCCGCCGTCGGCGGGTGCGACGGCGGCAGCGGCACGGGTCATCTCTGGCGGAGCGCCGCCAGCGCGGCGTCCAGCGTCGAATGCAGCGCGAACACCTGATCCAAGCTGGTCATCTTCAGCTGCCTGCTGGTCGCCGGGCCCTCGGCCACGACGGCGATCGCGGTGGTCGAGCCCGCGCGCTGGTGGGCCGCCACGAGCGTCGCCATGCCCGCCGAGGCGAGGAAGCTCACCGAGGTGAGGTCGATGATCAGCGCCGCGGGTTTGCCGCTGAGGATGGCATCGATCGCGTTCTCCAGCGCAGGGGCGGTCGCCAGGTCGACCTCGCCGGCCACCGTCAGCACAGTCGCGCCGTCGTGCGCCGCGACCGTGGTGGTCATCGTGTCCGCGAGGGGATACGCGTCTCCGGAAGTATTGGTCACCCCACCACCCCACACAAATAGCCAAGAATCCGCAACCTCGTAGTGTTCACAGACTCGAACAATACCTCCGGGACGTGAACCGAGCGGAGGTCGCGGCACGCGCGGTGTACCGGATGACGCCGCTCACGTGGGGGCGGATCCCGCCTCGCCGGCCGGTGCGGGTGTCGCGCCGTCCGCGGTACGAGCGCCTCGGCGAGAGTGGCCCGAAGATTGCCAGATCGAGGCTCGAGCGGTAGCGGCTCCTGATCCTCGCTGGGTATCCCCGCCCTCCGTAGCTCGGGTTACGCCTGCTCGAACAGGGGAAATCTCGGTCCGGGTGGCTCGTGTCAGCAATCTGCGAGGAAACTTCTGTGGCAGGGTGTTCGGCTGTGCGGACAATCCTGATCACGGGGGCGACATCGGGTATCGGTCTCGAATCGGCTCGGCAGCTGGCGGCGCAGGGCAACCGGCTCGTCCTGGTCGGACGCAATCCGCGGAAGCTCGCCGAGGCGGCGGAGCTGGTGCGGTGCGCGGGGGCGGCGGGGGTGGACACCCTGGAGTGCGACTTCGCGTCGCAGGCCTCGGTCCGGCAGCTGGCGAAGGAGGTGCTGGCCGGGTACGACCGGTTGGACGTGCTGGCCAACAACGCCGGCGGTTACCACGAGACCCGGACGGAGACCGTGGACGGCATCGAGGCCACGTTCGCGGTCAACCACCTCGGTGGATTCCTGCTCACCGAACTGCTGACGGATCTGATGGTGCGCAGCGCCCCGTCGCGCATCGTGTTCACCTCGTCGGTGATGCAGTTCGGCGCCACCATGGATCTCACCGATGTGCAGTTCCGGCAGGGGTATTCGGGAGAGAAGGCCTACAGCCGCTCCAAACTGGCGAATGTCCTCTACGCCCGGGCACTGGCACGGCGTCTGGAAGGAACCGGAGTAACGGTCAACGCCTTCCATCCGGGCGCCGTGGCGACCGGAATCTGGGATGCCATGCCGTGGTTCGGCCGACCTTTCGTAGCGCTCGCCAAGCGGCTGTTCATGATCTCCGCCGCGGACGGCGGCCGGGCGCTGACGTACTTGGCCACCGATCCCGAAGTCGCCGAGGTCAGCGGCTGCTACTTCCAGAAGAACCGCGTCAAGACCCCGTCGCGTCTGGCGCAGGACGACGCACTCGGACAGCAGCTGTGTGAGGTCAGCGCCGGTCTGGTCGGGCTGACCGGGTAGGGCGCACACAGGACCCGCGACAGCGTAGCCGCGGCGCACCACACGACCATCGTCGCCGACTGAAGCGGAAAGCAGGGGACCATGCTTCGTACTCGTTTCGAGTCGATCGGCGCGTACACGCCGACGACCGCCCGCTCCACCGAAGATCTGATCGCCGCGCTGGCGGTGCCGAGATCACTCGATCTGCAGCGCATCACCGGCATCGAGAATCGGCGGGTGTACGACTCGAATCCGGACCGGTACGAATCGTCGTTCGAGCTGGCGTTGCGCGCGATCGAGGACTGCCTGCGGCATTCCGGCTACCGGGCCGACGAGCTGGACGTCGTCATATCGGCCTCCATCACGCGCACCCGCGGCGCAGGAATCTTCTGTTACGCACCGTCTTTCGCGCTCATGCTGGGTAACGCGATCGGCACGAAGGCGGCCAGGCACTTCGACGTCTCCAACGCCTGCGCCGGGATGATCACCGGCGTGATGGTGCTCGACCGCATGATCAAGGCCGGTGCCGTGCGCAACGGCATGGTGGTCAGCGGCGAGCAGATCACGCCGATCGCCGAGACAGCGCTGCGCGAGATCAGCGAGCCCTACGACCCGCAGTTCGCGGCGCTGACGGTGGGGGACGCGGCGGTCGCGGTCGTGCTCGATGACCGTGGCGACGACAACGACGAACTGCACTACGTCGAGCTGATGACCGCGGCCGACGGGGCCGAGCACTGCCTCGGCATGCCCAGCGACCGTACCGGCGGGATCGCGATGTACACCGACAACCGGGCGATGCAGAACGAAGCCCGCTACCGGCAGGGCATCAACCGCATGGCCGACTTCCTCGCCGAGACCGGACGGACCTGGGAGAGCGAGAAATACGACTACTGGATCCACCACCAGTTCAGCGCGCCCGCCATCGAGTACATCTCGGACCTGACCGAACGGCATTTCGGCACGCCGATGCCACAAGCGCTCAACGTCCTGCGCGACTACGGCAACACCGCCTCGACCTCCCACTTCCTGGTCCTGCACGAGCACCTCGCCCAACAGAAGATCCCGCGCGGATCGAAGATCCTCATGATCCCGGCGGCATCGGGCATCGTCTCGGGGTATCTGGCCGCCACCGTCTCGCGTTTGGAGGCATGAGCATGGCGACGACGATCGTCGCGGCCGCGACGAACCGCGATCTCGACACCGGCAGCTACCTCGAACTGGCCGCGCGGGCAGCGCGGACCTGCGTCGAGCGCGCGGAGGTCGGCCTCGACGAGATCGGGATGCTGATCAACGCGGGCGTCTTCCGGGACAGCAATATCTCCGAGCCTGCGGTGGCCGCGCTCCTGCAGAAGCGGATCGGTCTCGGGCTGTCCTATGCGCCCGGGCGTACCCCGGTCCTGTCCTTCGACCTGATGCACGGCGCCTCCGGTCTGCTGCACGCCATCGCGACCGCCGACGCCTTTCTCGCCACCGGCATGGTGAAGTACGCATTGCTCGTCGCGGGCGACGCCCACCCGTCGACCGAGCGTGACGTCGCCGACTTTCCCTACAGCGCCAGCGGCGCCGCCCTGTTGCTCGGAACTTCGCCCACCGCAGCAGGATTCGGGCGGCTGCACACCCGCGACACCACCGGCTCGGCCGATCCGATCGCCTGGGTCGCGCTGGACGAAGCGGGGGCCGGCGGCCGCAACGCCATGTGCGTCCGCACCGGCGCGGGGGACCGAGTGGATGCGGCGGCCGCGGTTGTGCGTGCGTGTCTGGCCGAGGAAGGGCTCGACGGCGGTCGCTTCGCCGCAGGGGAGGCGCTGCTGCTGGCGCCGGATCCGGCCGCCGGATTCCGCGCCCGATTGGCGGGCGCGCTGGCCTTGCCGACGCGGTCGGTCGTGGGTTTCGACGCCTCCGTCGGAGACCCGTACACCGCGGCTCCGGTGCATGCCTATCTGCACGCACTGGACAGCGGCTTCGATCCCGATACCACCATGGTCTTCGCGGCCGTGGACGAGGCATCGGCGGCATGCGTCGCCTACAGCTCGCGGCCGGTGCCGCGCACGGACTTACCGGCCGCGTGTACCGGGACACCGGCGAGTTCCGGCGGCGAGCCGGATGCGCTCGTCCGGCGATGAAGAGTTCACGACTTCTCGAGGTCCGGTGACGGTGCGATCGTCGCACCGGCCGACAGCAGTCGCCGTGCCAGCGCGCGACTGCGCGGCCCGAGTTCGGGAGGTTCGAGTATCTCGAAGTCGTGCCCCAGCAGCGCCATGTGCATGAGTACGAAGTCGAGGCTGTCGGCGGCGCCGCTGAGGACCTCGCATCGGTCACCGCCTCGCGGTCGTACGACGGCGGCCGAGGCGGGGATCTGCGCGCGCACCGTGTCGGCGGAAGCGTGCACCAGGAAGCGGGCCCGGTTCGGATAGACCCGGCTCGCCACACCCTCCTGCACGTACGCCGCCGCCTCGGGCGCCGTGCGTGGGCGGAAGCGCCACGTCCTGGCCGACACGTCGGTCATCCGGTCGACGCGGAAGCTGCGCCAATCGTCGCGATCGAGATCGAAGGCCAGCAGATACCAGCGCCGGTCGGAGGCGACCAGACGGTAGGGCTCGACTCGCCGCGGTCGCACCGTGCTCCCCGCGGGGTAGCCGAAGCCGGCCTCGACCTCGTCGCGGCAGGCTCTGGCCAGCGTCATGAGGACATCGGGATCGACCGGGGTTCGTCCCGCGCCGAAGGACTCCACCGAGCCGGAGAGGGCGTGCACTTCGTGCCGCAAGCGGATGGGCAGTACCCGGTCCAGTTTGGCCAGCGCCCGGAGTGCGGCGTCGCCTGCGCCCGCGACCGCACCACCCGCGCCCACCAGCAGCGAGACCGCGGTGACGATCGCCTCCTCGTCGTCGAGCAGCAGGGGCGGCAGGTCCTGCCCGGGGCCGAGGTGGTAGCCGCCGCCGACGCCTTGACAGGCGTGCACGGGATAACCGAGAGCGCGCAGGCGCTCGACATCACGGCGTACCGTACGCGCGGTGACGCCGAGCCGTTCGGCGAGTTCGGGACCGGTCCAGACCTGGCGTTGCTGGAGCAGCCCGAGCAGGGTCAGCACCCGTTCGGTGGTGCCCCGCTCCTCGCCGCCCGCTGCGCCCATGTCGTCAGCCTGCCAGAAATAGCGGACCGATTCTGTCCGCTCGGTATGTCAGGGTGACGGCATGGACACAGACCAGCTCGACTGGAACAGGACGCTGCGCGAGCAGTGGGAGGCGCACTGGAACCGTCAGCTGCGGGACCGGCTGCGCGGCCTCACCGACGACGAGTACTTCTGGGAGCCCGTGCCGGACACATGGAGCGTGCGGCCGCGCGGCAGCTCGACGGCGCAGATGCAGGCCGGGTCGGGGAAATTCACGATCGATTACGCCTTCCCGACGCCGGTGCCCGCGCCGTTCACCACGATCGCCTGGCGGCTCGGTCACGTCATCGTCGGCGTGCTGGCCGCGCGCAACGCGGCCCACTTCGGCGGGCCCGTCGCGTCGTACGAGACCTGGGAATACGCCGGTGACGCGGCCACCGCGCTGGAACAGCTGGAGGGGCAGCTCGACGCCTGGCTGGCCGGAGTGCGGGGGCTCGGCGAGGACGGACTCCGTGTCCCGATCGGACCGAAGGAGCCCTTCCCCGAGGCGCCGATGGCCGATCTGGTGCTGCACATCCACCGTGAGCTGATCCACCACCTGTCCGAGGTCTGCCTGCTGCGCGATCTCTACCTGCACACCAGGGGCCCGCGGTAGACCCACCCGCATTCCGGGCTGCTCGGATCGCAGGGGTATCGCTCGGTTCAGCGGTGCGCTGCCCGATGGACGCTGCTCTGGGATGCCACGATGCGCACGAGATCGCCCAGTGCGATCTCCACGTCGGTCAAGTGCAGGCCCCACGTGGCATCCGGGACGGGATACAGCTGCGGGCTGCCCGGTTCCGGCGTCGCCATCAGTGCCGTCACACCCCCGTCGCGCACGCACTGGAGCCGGTACCGCTCGGCGGGAATCAGCCATGGGGTCGGGGCGGCGACGGCGGACGGTCCTCGGCGCAGCGCCACTTCGACGCCCAGCGGACTGGGCACGGGGCCCGTACGAAGTACGGTCGCCGCGACGCGCGCTTCGTTGCGGTCCAGCGAAGCAGGGTTGGTGCAGGCGATCTTGTAGTCCGGACCGTACGGCCGCGGCAGCGGTTCGGGGGTCGCCGGGTTGCGGCCGAATCGGCTGTCCGGCGGCGGGGTCGCGCCGAAAGTCTGCCACGCGAGCACGCATCGCGTCTGCAGCCGGCTGCGGCACAGCGGCAGATACCGGAAGTCGCCGCCGACGTCGCCGTCTCTGGGCACCACCACATTGCCGCCGAGCAGGATCGCCGACAGGATCCGGTCGCGCACCGCCTGCTGCGGTTCGATCTCCTCCCGGATCAATTGGCGCAGCATGCGCGCACCCTGCGAATGCCCGATCAGCACGACCGGCCTTCCGCTCTCGCGCTCCGCGAGGAACTGACGCCACGCCCGCAGCACGTCCCCGTAGGCGATTCGCGCCATCTCCGCGCGCTGCTCGGGGGTGTACATCCGCTCGGCCGCCAACGCGGTCAGGGTCCGCTGCCGATACACCGGCGCGAAGACCTGACACACTTGCGAGAATCGGGCGGCCTGCTGTTCGGCGACGGCCCGCACTTCCGGCGTCACCGCGGTGCCGGAGTTGGGCGTCGGCTCCAAGGACGCCGTCGGGTAGACATAGAAGCAGTCCACGCCGGAATCCGTGGGGACAGCGGGGTCTTCGCGCGCATCGGGTTGCCCGGCCCGCCGCACTGTCGTCGCCGAGCTCACTCGGCACGGATCATCGGGTCGATCCGGTCGGCACAACCAGACGACGCCGACGTCGTCGAGCGGGTCCGCCGCCGCGCTCACCGACGAGCCCGCCGACAGCCCGATTCCGCACACGACGGCCGCAATCGTCCTTGCCCACCGACTTTTCCGCATCGCGCATACCTCACTGCTTCCGCACCCGGCCACCGGCGCCGAACCGGAAACGCTCGCCTGGGCTGGCGTCAGCCTAGCGGCCACCGCACGGACCGGGACCTCGATCGTGGGTCTGCGGCACATCCCGCGGCGAACGGCGCAAGTCAGCCCTGCACGAGTCGGGCGAGGCGGTCCCACGCCGGAGAGGAAGCGCCGGGCAAGGACTGCGCTGCCAATCGAGCCATAGCGGGGTTGGCGGCCGGATCGGTCTCGCAACGGTTGTGACGGTTCGCGAACCAGCTCCGGGTGCGGTCGGCGAGGGCGGGAAGACGGGGATAGTCGGGTGACCGGTTGCCATGAGATCTACGTGAGAATAGCCGTCAACATGACACGGTGAATACCTCGACGCGATGAGTCGATCTCCTGCTCATATTGCGTGGTTCAGGATGTGTTCGCCGAGAAGTCTTCCATTCTTGGGAGAATAGTGACTAACATATCGCTCGGATTCCCTCGGCAGACCCGTGCGGCTGGGCGCCTGCCCGGCGCGGGTGCCGATCGATACGCGGCGCGTGGATCGAAGCGAAAGGATGCATCGACGCATGCTCAAGAGACTCGACCGAATACTCGGTTATGAGATGACGGTCTCCGAGTTCCTCGGCACCCTCGTCATCATCGGCGTTCCCTACGGGCTGGCCGGGGTGGTCTGGACCCTCACGCACACCGGTCATCTGCGCGACATGCACGGCATCGATCTGGTGATCTCGTTCCTGGGATCGATCGTGTGCTGGCCGGTGCTCACCTTCTCGAACGTGTGCATGACCTGATGATGGCGCTGGTGTGGCTCATCGACGTTCTCGTGATCGTGGTCAAGATCCTCGGTGGGCAGATGAACGTGAATCCCGTACTTCGTGCCGGGTTGTGGGTGGCTGTGCTGAGTCTGTTCCTGGCCGGGTGTGCGGGGCTCGTCGCGCTCGTGGTGTTGCTGCAACGGTGGCTGGAAGCTCTCGCCTGACCGTCTCGCAACAGGTTCATGAGGATCGGAATAGTGAGTTACATGTCTGCATCATGAGCTCGATTGTCTAGCGGTGTCGACCTGCCTATTGACCCATATGAGCACTTCAACACGGGTAAACGGAGGGATCGCTGAGGTCGAGGCGAGGCTCGCCGCTTCGCTAAAGCGAAATAATTGTCAATCACTTGTCTCTTGTATGACGTCTGTGAGGTGTGCAACACTGCACACGCTCCGCGCCATCGAAGGGGCGGCCGCCGGCGCGGCGGACGAGAAATCGAAAGGAACGGCCACCAGTGACTGCCTCGCTGCGAACGCCGGCCGACAAGCAACCGACACCGGAACCGGGCGAAGTCGAGAAGATGATCGCCGGCGCTTCGGGGTTGTGGCGGCGCCACCCCCAGCGGTCACTGGAAACCCTCGGCCGGCAGGTCACTTTGGGCCGCGAAGCGATCGTCCAACTCGTCGTCTCGCTGGTGCGGGGGCGCTTTCCCTATCAGGAGTTCATCAAGCAGTGCGCGTTCATGGCGAACGTGTCGGCAGCGCCGACCGTGTTCGTGGCCATTCCGATCGCCGTCGTGGTCTCCATTCAGGTCGGCGCTCTGGTGAACCAAGTGGGCGCGACGACATTCATCGGCGCGGTGGCGGGATTGGGCATCATCCGCCAGGGTGCGCCCTTGGTGTCGGCGTTGATGGTGGCCGGTGCGGTCGGGTCGGCGATCTGCGCCGATCTGGGATCGCGGACCATCCGGGAAGAGATCGACGCGATGATGGTGATGGGCGTCGATCCGGTGCGCCGCCTGGTCGCGCCGCGGCTGGCGGCGGCGGTGCTGGTGAGCGTCTTGCTCTGCGGTTTCGTCGTCTTCGTCGGATTCGCGACCGCGTACATGTTCAACGTGTACGCGCAATCCGGGACGCCGGGCTCGTTCATCAGCTCGTTCGCCTCCTTCGCGGTGGCGAACGACCTGCTCATCGCCTTGGTCAAGGCCGCGATCTTCGGCGTGCTCACCGCGGTGATCGCCTGTGACATCGGCTTGCACGCGCACGGTGGCCCGGGCGGTGTGGCGAACGCGGTCAACTCGGCGGTGGTCAGTTCCGCGCTGATGTTGTTCGCCACCAACATCATCCTCACCCAGCTGTACAACACCGTGTTCCCGGCGAAGGTGGTGTGAAGATGGCGAGCACCTACACACCTCCGGCGCTGAAGCCGCTGCGCAGTGTCGGAAAAACCGCGCTGGCGCCGGTGCACGCCAACCAGCGCCTCGGGCATCAGGCCATCACGTTCTTCCAGGCTCTCGGCGCCATCCCGTTCGTGCTGCGGCATTACCGCCGTGAGGTGGCGCGGTTGACGGCCGACGTCGGCTGGGGCAACGGCTCGCTCATCGTCGGCGGCGGCACTATCGGCGTCGTCGTCATCTTGTGCGCGTTCGGCGGCATCATCGTCGGGATGGAGTCGTTCACGGCGCTGAACCTCCTCACGATGTCTCCGCTCACCGGCGCGATCTCCGGATTCGCCACCACCAGGGAACTCGCTCCGATCCTGGCGACTTTGGCATTCGCGATCCAGGCGGGTTGCCGGTTCACCGCGCAACTGGGCGCGATGCGGATCTCCGAGGAGATCGACGCGCTGGAGTCCATCGCCATCCGCCCGCTTCCGTACCTGATCAGCACGCGCATGATCGTCTCGACCCTGACGATCATCCCGCTGTACAGCATCGGCCTCGCCACCGCGTATCTGACCACCGAGATCACGGTGCTGTTCCTGGGCGGAACGGCGGCGGGCACCTACGACCACTACTTCTTCCAGTTCCTGGTCGGCACGGACGTCTTCTTCTCTTTGCTCAAAGTCGTGGTGTTCGTAATGCTCTCGACGTTCATCCAGTGCTACTACGGCTATGTCGCCACCGGTGGCCCGGAAGGCGTCGGAGTCGCGGCCGGGCGTGCCATCAAGATGGTGATCGTCGTGATGGTCTTCGCGAATCTCTTTCTGACCCTGAGCATCTGGGGCATCGATCCCGGATTCCGGATTTCGGGGTAGGGCCGACGATGATTCTTGACCCCAGTGGCCGTGGACCGAGCGCCAGGCAGTCGACCTTCGCCGGGCTTGCCGTGCTGACCACGATCGCGGTGCTGCTGTACCTGCTGGCGCTGCGCTACACCGGCTATTTCGAGGACAAGGTCCCGGTGACCGTCGTGCTCACCGGCACCGGCGACGGCTTGCCCGGACGGGCGGACGTCAAGTTCCGCGGCATGGTCGTGGGCCGGGTGGCCGCGGTGGACGTGGTGGCGCGCGGCGCCCGCCAGGAAGCGCACGTGGACTTGAGACCGGAGGTGGCCTCGACCATTCCGGTGAACGTGACCGCCCGGGTGATCCCGAACAATCTGTTCGGCGTCACCGCGATCGAACTCGTCGACAACGGGCCGGAAGCGACGACCCTGCGCGCCGGTGCGACCATCCCGGAGGACACCGGCAGCGAGACGGTGGCGTTGCAGACCACGTTGAACGTCCTGCGCAACGTGCTCGACAACATCCAGCCCGAGAAATTGGGCCGGGTGCTGGCCACCCTGGCGGCGGCGCTGGATCCCGCTGCCCGCGCGCCCGGCTCGACGGTGGAGCGCCTGGACGTCTGGCTGACGGAGATTCGGGGGACACCCGGTGTCGACACGCTGCTCGGCGATCTGGGGCGGGCCTCGATCGCGCTGAGCCAGTCGGCGCCGGAGCTGGTCGGGGTGCTGTCGGAGTCGGTGACCACGGCGCGCACCCTGGCCGAACGACGAGCGAAACTCATCGATCTGCTGGCCACCGGGAACGCCACGGTCGATACGGTCAACGCCCTGTTCGCCCGCAATCCGGACGCGGGGAAGTTCCTCGTCGCCGGGCTGGACGATCTGTTCGGTGGTCTGGCCGAAGACCCGGATGCCATCCCCTACACGGCCGCGAACCTGAACGTGGCGCTGCAACGGCTGGCCACGACGTTCCGCTACGGACCGGCCGAACAGATGGTGTGGAAGATGGACGTGTCGTTCACGCCGTTCCAGCAGTACACGGCGAAGGACTGCCCGCACTACGGCGATCAATACGGCCCTAGGTGCGGCGGCGCCACGGTGCCCGAGGTGGCTCCGGAGCAGAACTATCCGCCGCAACTGATGCCGAAGTGGCTCGACGCGGCAGGACCGCCGCCGGTACCGGCGGCGCCCACACCCCTCGGTGCGATGGGCCTGGTGCTTCCTGGGCTACCGGCGATTCCGGGTCTTCCCTTCATCCCGGGCCTGCCGGCCGTCCCCGGCCTTGCGCCGACGCCGGACGCCGTCGCGCCGGCGGAGCCCGGCCCGAAGAACCCCGGCGCCGAGGTCCAGCCGATCGCGCTGCGCGGATCCGATGCCGTCGCGGCGATCGTGGGAACGAGACCCACCGTGGCGCAGTACCTGCTGTTGAGTCCGGTACTGGCGGGCGGATCGGTCACCGTGTCCGCCCACGACGAAGGGCGGGGCGAATGAAATCGGGAAAGGCGCTGGCGGGCTTCAGCTTCTTCGCGGTGGTGGCGGTCGCGCTCACCTTCACGATCTGGTCCACGCTGCAACGGTCGGTCGACGGGGACACCCACCGCTATTCGGCGATCTTCTCCGATGTGCTCGGCCTGCGGGTCGGGGACGACGTGCGGATGGCGGGCGTGCGGGTCGGACGCGTGGACGAGATCGATTTCACCGACGGCTACCGGGCCAGGGTCGATTTCCGGATCGACGAACGCCAGCATCTCACCACGACGACGAAGGCGCTGGTGCGCTACCAGAACCTGATCGGCCAGCGCTATATCGCCCTGGCGCCGGGCAAGGAGGCGGGCGCCGTCGTCGAAGCCGGTTCGCAGATCCCCCTGGAGCGCACCGAGCCGTCGTTCGACGTGTCCGCGTTGCTGTCCGGATTCGAACCGCTGTTCAGCGTGCTGCAGCCGGATCAGGTCAATTCGCTGTCGGAGACGTTGATCCAGGCGCTGCAGGGCAATCAGGTGTCCCTGCGCAGCCTCATCGTGCAAGCCTCCGAGCTCGCGGGCACCTTCGGGCAGCGCGACGAGATCCTGGGGGAGGTACTGGGCAATCTCAGCTCGGTGGTCAGCGGTCTGGCTCACCGCAGCGGCGAGCTGGAAACGTTGATCACGCAGGCCAGGGCGCTGGTGGAGGCCCTCTACTCGCAAGGAGAGAGCTTGAAGCACTCGGTCGACCGGGTGGCCGACACGACCGACTCGCTGACCCGGTTGATCATGCAGGTCAAGCCGGGCCTGGCGGGGGCGCAGCACGACGCCACCACGGGCGTCGCGTTGCTGCTGCTCAACGGCGCGTCCCTGGATCGGGCCGCGGTCGAACTGCCCGCCGTCCTCAACGGCGTCGCCCGCTTCACCAGCAACGGCGCCTACGGAAACGCGTACCTGTGCAGCCTGGACGTGTCGTTGTGGGGCGTGGTGTTGCCGCCGGGATTGTTCTCCCAGGTGGGCGGCAATTCGCACTCGGAGGTGTGCCGGTGATCGGGCGCCTTCCGACCCTGGGCTTCCTGCGGAATCGGTACCTGCGGCTCGGCATGACCGCGGCCGCCTCGGTGGCGGCTCTGCTGATCGGTTCGAGTGTCCTGACCCAGGCACGTCTGGGCGACAAGACGATTCACGCCGAATTCGCCCAAGCGGCCGGTCTCCGTCCCGGCGCGACGGTGGACGTCTCCGGGATCGAAGTCGGCGAGGTGCACTCCGTGCGCCTCGAGGGCACCAAAGTCCTGGTGGATCTGAAGGTTCGGCGCGATCTTCGCTTGGGCGCGGACGCGCGTGCCGCGATCGAGATGTCGACGATCCTCGGCCGATTGCACGTCGACCTCGCCCCCGGCGACGGCAAGGGACTGCCGGGCAACCGCATCCGGCTGGAGAACACCTCGGTGCCGTACAACCTGAGCAAGGTCATCCAGGACCCGAAGTACAAGAACTCCTTCGAACGCATCGAACGCCTCGACCCGCAGAAACTGCGCCAAGCGCTGGATCTGGTCGACCAGCAGCTGGGGGATTCCCCGCAGCTGGCGGTCCAGGCGCTCGACAGCATCGGCGCGCTCGCCGAAGTGGTCACCGATCGCCGGGACGAGGTGGACGCGCTGCTGAAGAGCATGGATCAGGTATCCCGGCTCGTCTCCGACAATCAGAACAGCGTGCTGCTGTTGCTGACCCGCGGCGAAGCGATCGGCAACGCGGTGCGGCAGCGGCAGGATCTGCTGCAGCAGCTGCTCGACAACGTCGCGGCCCTGTCGCGACTGCTACAGGAGATGGGAGTGGAGAACAACGGTCGGCTCGCGCCGTTGATCCACGATCTGAACACCATGTCGGAGGGTTTGCAGAAGAATCGCGACAATCTGGACCGGCTCTACGAGAGCATGCCGATCGCGTTGCGGCAGTTCAACAACGCCGTCGGCAACGGGCCGTACGGCGACGTGTGGGCGCCCTGGTTCATCCCGGACAACTGGCTGTGTTCCGCCCGAGCCGTACAGGGGTGCAACTGATGAGAACACGACGATTCGCGCAGGTCGGCGGCCTGATCGTGGCCGCGCTGGTCACCGCGAGCTGCGCGCTCGTGCCCGACAGCCTGACCGCGCTGCCGCGGCAGTACCTCGGCGAGCACATTCGCATCAGCGCCGATTTCGAGAACGTCGCGGGGCTCTACGCGGGCAACGAGGTGGCGGTGCTGGGCGTCCCGGTCGGCCAGGTCGACACCGTGGCGGCCAAGGGCAGTTACGTCCAGGTCACCATGAGCTTGGAGAAGGGGACCAAGGTCCCGGCCGATGCGGTCGCCGCCCTGGTGTCGCCGCAGCTGATCACCAACCGCCATGTCGAACTCGCCCCCGCCTACAGCGGCGACGGGCCCGTTCTCACCGACGGAATGCACATTCCGCTGTCCAGGACGCGGACACCGGTCGAACTCGACCGCATTCTGGAGAATTTCGACCAGCTCGGAGCCGCGCTCAAAGGCGACGACCAGAACGGGCCGATGGCCAGCCGCGTGCTGTTCCCGCTGCTGGACGGCAACGGCGACCGGCTGCGCGCGACATTGGACGCCTTGTCCTCGGCCTTCGAAGTGACTCTCGCCAACAAGGACCAGATCTCGAACACCATCATCGAACTCAACGAGATCACCCAGATCATCGCCCAGAACGACCAGACGGTGCGCGATTTCAGCGGCCGCCTCACCGAATTGGTGCAACTGATGGGTGACCAGGCGCCCGGCCTGCAAGCGGTGCTGCAGCAGCTGGACCAGTTCGTCACCAATACCGGCACGCTGGTCGGCGAGAACTCCGATCAGCTCGCGGGCGCGCTGGAGCGATTCACGACCATCACCGAACAGATGCGGGCCAACTCCCGCGGCCTCACCGAGATCGTCGACGTCGGGCCGCTGCTGTTCGAGAACCTGTCCAACGCCGTCAGCCGGGAACATCAAGCGCTGCGGCTGCACGCGCTCACCGACAAGGTCCTGCTCGACAACGAGGTCGTGTCGCAGTTCTGCGAACGCATCCAGATGCGCCTCGATGGTTGCCGCACCGGGAAACCGCAGGATTTCGGGCCCGACTTCGGTCTGACCGCGGCACTACTGGGGATCACGAAATGACCGGCACGAAAGCGCTTCGGCGCACGACGGTGGCGGCCGCGCTGGTCGCGGCGATGAGCACCGCGACCGGCTGCAGTGTGACGGTGGCGAATCTGCCGATGCCGAAACCCGGCATCGGAGCCCCCGGCTACACCATCCGCGCGGCCTTCCGTGACGCGCTCAATCTGCCCGATCACGCGCACGTGAAGATCGGCGGCACCGATATCGGCGTCGTCACCGCGATCAGCACGACCAACTTCATCGCGGAAGTGGACATGCTGATCAGGGAAGACATCCAGTTGCCCCGGGGCACCACCGCGGAACTGCGCCAGGCGACGCCGCTGGGAGACATCTTCGTGGCGATGACCTTGCCCGCGACCGCACCGGGCGCAGTGAATCTGCGCGCGGGGGACGTCATCGACACCGAGCACACGTCGGCCGCCGCGTCCGTCGAGCAGCTGATGATGTCGGTCTCGATGCTGATCAACGGCGGTGGCATCAATCAGGCCGCGAAGATCACCTCCGAACTCGATTCGATGTTCGCCGGGCGCGCGCCGCAACTGGCACACCTGCTCAGCGAGCTCACCCAAGTCATCGCCGCGCTCAACCAGCGCACCGGCGACATCGACAACGTGCTGACCGGCCTCAACGTGCTGACCGGCGAATTGGCCCGGCGCAAAGCCGAACTCGGCGACGCCGCGGACACCTTTCCGGCGCTGCTGGCGCTGTTGGCCGAGAACAACCAGTCCATCGTCGACCTGCTCGACAAGGTCGCGACCACGATGACCGCACTCGGTGATTTCACCGAGACGACCGGGCCGCAGGCGGTCAGCCTGTTCGACAGCATCCAGCGGTTGATGGCGGGCTTCACCCGCATGGGCGACGACCTGGGCGGGACGTTGAACGGTCTGCACACCATTTACCCCGGGCTGATGGCGAGCCTGGACGGCCCCACCCTGGCCGTCGCGGCGACGGTGTCCTACCTCAGCGTCGGCGCCTTGACCGATCCCAGCGGCAGCAGGCCGCCCGAACTCGGTGACGTGCCCGCGTTCGTCGGCAGCTTGGCGCAGGTCATCGAGAAGGTGATCGGCCGGGTCACCAGTCCGCCCCAGCAACCGCAGCAACCCCAGCAGCAAGGAGGGGACCGGTGAATCCTCCGCTGTGGCAATGGCTGGTGCGCCGCCGCATCGTGGTCGCGAACTTCGGATTGGTCGTCGTGCTGATCGTCGGCGCGGCCTATCTCGGAGCCGAAGTCCTGCGCATCAATCCCTTGCCCACCAATTACTCGGTGACGGTGGAGCTCCAGTCCTCGGGCGGACTGTCGGCGGGCAACGACGTCACATTCCGGGGTACCCGGGTGGGCAAGGTCCGCGAAGTGAAGGTGGCGGGCAGCGGCGTCGCGGCCGTCGCCGAGATCGACTCGTCGGCGAAGATCCCGGTGGGCGGGACGGTCGCCGTGGGCCGGTTGTCGGCAGCGGGCGAGCAATATCTCGACTTCCGTCCGAATTCCGACACCGGTCCCTACCTCACCGACGGGGCGCTGGTGGAACGGTCCCAGACCACCGTCCCGGTCACGGTGCAGTCGGTGCTGACCAACCTCAGCGGCTTCATCGGGGGCCTGAACCCGGACCGGTTGAACGTCATCGTCGACGAACTCGACAAGGCCCTGGCCGGCGGCCCGGACCAGCTGCGGAACATGGTGTCGGGCATCAGCCGCGCCATGGCCGGGCTGAGTGACTTGCTTCCCCAGACACGGCAACTGATCGAGAACCTCGGAGTGATCGCGGAGACGACATCGCACGCACAGCCGGACCTCGCGACACTCACCCGCACCGGCGGGGTGTTGTTCGAGCAGCTGACCGCGGCGGACCGGGAACTCCGTCATCTCCTGGACGAAGGGCGGGTCCAGCTCCGCACCCTCGGCGGCTTCGTGTCCCGCACCGAAGACCCGCTGACCAACCTGGTCACGAACTTCGTCGCCATCACCAAGGCCGCCAAGCTGCGCGCACCGGCGATCGCGGCGCTGTTCCCGGCATTGCGGGTCGGGTCGCAGGCGCTGGGGATACCCGCCCACGACGACGCCTTCCACACACTGGTCGACATCTGGCCGCGGCCCACCTGTGAATACGACACCATCCCGCTGGTGCCTACGGACAAGATGACCGACACCCGGGTCCGGCTCTACAACTACTGCGTCACCAACGATCCAGCTCTGCAGGTGCGCGGTTCGGCGAATGCGCCGCGCCCCGACATCCCGGACAACGGGTCCACCCGACCTCCGGGCGTCGGTGGCGATGAGCTGTCTCGCCCGGTCCCCGGCAACTAGGAGATTCCGATGAAGAGTGAAGACGTCGATCCGGCCGCTGAAACCGACTCGTCCGCAACACGACCGGAAGAGCAGACCGTCCCGGTGCAAGCCGGCTCCGGCGCCCCGGCGCCCGTGGACGGGGACGGGGACGGCGGTGCGGATCCCGGCGTGACCGCCGGCTCCGAAGCCGTGAGAATCCCCGGCTGGTCTGAAAGGCTGCGCCGCCTGCCGATCGGACGCCCCGCGCCGATCGTGCTGCGCTCGGCGGCAGCGGTCCTTGTGGGCGTATCGGTGGCGTCGGCCGGTTACTGGTATGCGCAGAACGCCAACAGCGAGGATCTGCTGGCGGCCCACGAGGATGCACGCACCGCGGCCTGCCGCTACGCGCCCATTCTGGCGAACTACGACTCGAAGAACCTCGACGCGTACTTCGCCGCTGTCGGTGACGGCGCCACCGGCGACTGGAAGAAACAGTTCGAGTCCACCAGCACCGAGCTGCGTGCCGTGCTCGGGGAGGGGCAGGTCACCTCGGCCGCGCGCGACGTGCAATGCGCGATCCGCGCCGGTGACGAGCACTCCGCCGAAGCGATCGTGGTCATCGGCCAGACCATCACCAGTCTCGGCACCAAGGGCAAGCCCGCGCCGGGGCAGCTGTCGATGGTGATGCGCTTGGAGAAGGTCGGGGACCGGTGGCTGGTGAACAAGGTGAACTCACCGTTGACGTTGCCCGCGCAGCCCTGAGCGCGTATGCGGTTCGCCCGGCGTTCGGCATGGCGTGACCGCGCTGCCCGCCTCGCGTCTTCTACTTCCGGGGCGTGGATCGGACTGATCGTTCGTCGTGTCGCCGGATGCTCTGCGGGGCAGGCCGCCACCAACGCCAACTAGAAAGAATTGTAAACAACATCTTACGGTCGATATCAAGCCTTATGCGGTGTAAAGTCATGAAAATGCCTTGCCCAACTCGGCAATTTGACTAGAATAGGCATTAACATAAATCCGAGGTGGTCCACCCGGTCATCGAACGCGGGAGACTCCGGAGAAGGCGGCGTCCGGCTGGCGTCGACCCGGCTGATTCGCCCCGTCGTTCGACGTGTGCACGCAGATGGAAGGACATCCCGATGACCGCAGTCGCTCATCAACCCGAGCCCGGCCACGAAGTGCCGCTGACCAAGGATCGCACCCGCATCGGTATCAGCGTCACGCATCGGCCGTTCACCAAGCGGCCGATCGAACTGACCGACGCGCTGGATTTCTGGTCGTTCGCCGGCGCCGCGGCGAACGTGGTCATGCAGATGGCCCGGCCCGGCGTCGGTTACGGTGTGGCCGAAAGCAAGGTGGAATCGGGCTCGCTGATGAAGCATCCGTGGAAACGCGCGCGTACCACCACGCAATATCTCGCGGTCGCCATCCTCGGCACCGACGATGAGCGCAAGGCATATCGCGAGGCGGTGAATGTGGCGCACCGGCAGGTGCATTCGGCCCCGGGCGCCCCGGTCAAGTACAACGCCTTCGACCGCAATCTCCAATTGTGGGTCGCCGCCTGCCTGTACATCGGATTCGAAGACACCTATCAGCTGCTGCACGGAAGAATGAACGACGCGCAGGCCGAGGCGTTCTACACCTCCTCGTCCACACTGGGCACCACCCTGCAGGTCACCGAGGACATGTGGCCCGCCACCCGAGCCGAATTCGACGAATATTGGAACGCCGCCTGCGGGCAGGTCGTGCTGGACGACTACGTCCGAGGCTACCTCGAAGCCTTGCTCGAGCTTCGTATGATCCACTGGTACCTGCGGCTGCCTTTCCGGAACCTGCTGCGATTCCTCACCATCGGATTCCTGGCCCCGATCTTCCGGGAACAACTCCGGGTCGAGTGGACCGCCGCCGACCAGCGGCGTTTCGAGCATCTTTTCGTGTTCGTCTCCTTCGTCAACCGCTTCATTCCGCGCTTCGTTCGTCATGGCGGATCGCACGCGCTGATGGTCGACCTGCGACGGCGCATCCGGAAGCAGAAAAACCTGATCTGAGCAGTTGCTCGCTATACCGTTCGGCCACTGCGGGACTGGGATTTGGCGATTTCGCGCGCCACCCGGTACATTCGTCTTGTCAAGCTACCGAGCGATCGGTGGACAGGCACGAATACCCCCGAGCGAGCCCCGAACCGATGCAGACCGGTTCGGGGCTCGGTTGGTTCCTGTGGTCTTCGGGTGCTCCGGGCGTGCGCGGGTGATGGCCCCAACGCTGTCGAGCCGCCGTCATCGTGTCTGGTATGACCGCCCGTTCCCGTGCCGGAGGAGTGGCCGAACGAATCAGTCCGGTGGTTCCTGCGCCTCGTCGGTGGTCAGTTCGGGAGCTATCTCCCGGGTCGCCATTCCGCCGTGGCGGTCTTGATCGGTCGGGCCCGGCCTGCCTCCCTTGGGCTCGTCGGTCTTCTCGTCCCTGTCTTTCTCGCGTGCCATGGCAAACCCCTTTCTTGTGGCTTCGATCTACCCGCCGCGGTCCACTTCACACGTCGTCCGCTTCGTCGCGGTCACCGTGGTCGCGGGATAACAGACCGGCGTGGCCGGTCAACGGCGACGTTCGTGCAAGGTGAGCAGTACGTGGTCGAAGCGGGTGCGCGTGTGCACTCCGGCGCCGCCGAAATCGGTCAGTGCCGCCACCAATTCCTCGGCCAAGACACGCAATTTCGTGTTCGTTTCTTGCGAGCGCCAAATCAGCACACGAAAAGCTTGATCGGCCGAGATTCCGTACACCAGCATCAAAGCGCCCTTCGCCTGCTCGATCACCTCACGCGCAGCGACCATTTCCGGCAGCGTCTCATCGATGGTTTCCTGGCGCTCCTCATCGACGGTATCGGTGACATCGATATAGAAGCCCGCCGTGCCGACCACCGCCCCGGTGGAATCACGCATCTGGTCGCTCACCACCAGCACGTGGTGCACCACCCCTTCGGTATCGATGATGCGATGGCGGCCGCTGAAAGGCAGCCCGGTCCGCACCGTCGTGGCCAGGGTGTCGGCGACCTCGGCTCGATCGTCGGGATGTTTGTGCGCCAACAGCAACTCCGTCGTCGGCGTCACCTCGCCCGGCGCGTAACCATGCACGGCCGCGACCTCGTGCGACCATTCCCAGCGTTGATCGGCGAACCAGAACTGGAAACGTCCGGTCCGCTTCGAGAGTGGGACCGTGGGCGCCGGTCCCGATGGCGCGTTGTCGTTCACGGCCTCTGCATTCCCCGCCGCCGGGCCGGTATGCGCCATCACCGCACCGGTGGCCGTGAACCGCCTCACCGAGCCGCTCCCGCACTCCCG
This sequence comes from Nocardia sp. NPDC004573, assembly GCF_053602135.1. Lineage (NCBI taxonomy): Bacteria > Bacillati > Actinomycetota > Actinomycetes > Mycobacteriales > Nocardiaceae > Nocardia > Nocardia sp. NPDC004573. Next base: position 181,797 of record NZ_JBSGDA010000007.1, on the reverse strand, counting down.
CTGCGAACATCGCGGCGGGGAGCGGTGTCCGCGGCGTCGCCCCGAGGCTACCCAGCGGGCCCCTTCGGCTTCGCGCACATCGTCTTCGGCAGTTGGTTTTCGGTCGTCGCCGACGGTGTGCGCCTGGATCTTCGCATCCCGGTATCTGCGGCCCCGGTCGCTGTTCACCGCTTCGGTGGAGCGCTCGGTCTACGGGATTCTCGTCTTCACCGTCGGACTCGGCCGTTACTTCTCTCACGGTGCCGTGCGGGCGATCGCCCCGGCACCGACGTGAGGATGATCGCAACCGGGGGTGCGGTCGCCGACAGCTTCGGCGCCGATCACGCGGGTATCCGCCGCTTCGTGGTGGATTCTCTGCGACGGGCCGTGAGCACGCCCCTGCTGTATTTCTTCATCCTCGGTGACATCCTGGGCGCGGGCATCTATGTGCTGGTCGGCTCCATCGCGGGGGAGTCGGGCGGCGCGGTCTGGTTGCCGCTGCTGGTGGCGCTCGGTCTCGCCTGCCTCACCGCAGGCTCCTATGCCGAGTTGGCGACCAAGTACCCCAAGACAGGCGGCTCGGCCCACTACGCGAGCCGTGCGCTCGGGCCCGCGGCCGGATCGCTCGTCGGTTTCTGCATGCTCGCCGCCGGTGTCGTGTCGGTAGCGGCGCTGAGCAGGGCTTTCGCCGCGGACTACCTACGCGCCTTGGTGACGTTGCCGACCGCGGTCGTTGTCGTGGTGTTCCTCACCACGCTGGCATTGCTCAACGTCTACGGGATCAAGGAGTCGCTGCGCGCCAACGTGGCCGCGACACTGGTCGAAGTCGGCGGGCTCGTCGTCGTGATCGGGCTCGGAGCGTGGGTGATCTTCCGGGGAGACGCCGACCCGGGCCGGCTCACCGAGGTGGGGACGGCGGAGCACGGCGTTGTCGGCGCGACCCTCGCGGGCGCCGTCTTGGCCTTCTACTCCTTCGTCGGGTTCGAGACCTCGGTGAATCTGGCGGAGGAAGTCACCGAGCCGCGCAGGTCCTATCCGCGCGCGCTCTTCGCGGCGCTGCTCACCGCCGGTGGCGTGTATCTGCTCATCGGGTCGGTGGCCGGTGCGGTGGTGCCCACCGAGCGGCTGGCGAACTCGAGCGGTCCGCTCCTGGAAGTAGTGCGCTCGGCCGGAGGCGTTCCGGACGAGTTGTTCGCGGTGGTCGCCTTGGTCGCCGTGGCGAACGGAGCCCTGCTGACCGGGATCATGTCCTCGCGGTTGGCCTACGGCATGGCTCGCGAGGGACTGCTGCCGCGGGTGCTGAGCCGGGTCTTGCCGGGCCGCCGGACGCCGTGGGTGGCGATCGTGGTGACAACGGTCGTGTCGTTGCTGCTCGCACTGACCGGTGAGGTGGCCGCACTGGCCGAGACGTTGGTGCTGTTGTTGCTGGTCGTCTTCGCGGCGGTCAACGTGTCGGTGTTGATCCTGCGGCGGGAGCCGCACGAAGGGGAACATTTCCGCGTGCCCGTCGTGGCGCCGTGGCTGGGTCTGGTCTCCTGCCTGTTCCTGTTCACCCGGATCGACGCGGAGGTGTGGTTGCGCGGTTCGATCCTGATCGGCTTCGGCGTGCTGTTCGCGGCCGCGAACGCGGTGCGCGCACGCCTTGCGCAGCCGGACGGTCGCCGCGCCTCCCCGGCCGGGCGCGGAGCGTGACGATTCGCTCTCCATTGCGCGGCGACACGACCATGTCCTTGCACCGGTATGAGCCCGGTGGTACACAAAATCTATGACAACTTAGTTAGATTTCCTCCCGAGAAAACGGCATCCGGGTGTGCACCCAGCTGCCGGATCCGCGGCGCCGCAGCGCCGATCGCAGTACGGAGATCGAATCGGTAATCCCTGAAGTAGCAACTGGCCTGGAGGTTCCACGCAATGACATACCCCGCGCACGGTGTTTCGCCGCTCGGTGGCGGAGTCCACGGTCACACCCCGCTGCACGACAGTACACGCGCGGCGGCGCACCGCGGTCTCGCCGTACCGGACCGTCCCAGCGAATGGCACCCGGGGATGCTGTGGTGGGACGCCGGCACAGTTCTGGTGACATATCCGCAGCCGCAGGCCGGCGGATACTGGAACACCGTGCCGCACCTGGTGTTGCCGGTCGGTCACGGGCGTCTGGCCTTCCGGATCTCGTCACATTCGAGCGAAGCTCGGCATCTGGAGGGCGACCGCCGGGTCATCGTGCAAGCCGCGGACTGGCGGGGCGAGCCGGCCCTCGGGTCGCGACAGCATCAAGGCACCGCCGAATTGCTGCGGACCGGGGCGCTGTTCGACCAGGTGCGAACCGGTATGCAGGTCAAATATGGCAAACGGGTCGGCTTGGCGCGGCTGACCCACCGATTGGCCATGGGTGCGGCTCCCTATGGCGACATCGTGGTCGTGGTCACGGTCCACGAAAACCGGGTTCTCGGCCTGTGAGTTCGCGCTCCGATCAACGTCGCGTCACGGCTCGCCCTCGGCCCCGGCCCGGCTGCCGAGGGGCGAACCAGTACTTCGGGGCAGGTGCGGCCGACCCGGGGGCCGTAATCATCCGAAGTGCCGGACCGTGCAGCGAATTCGCGGGACGCACGAGCGGAATCCGGTCGTACTGGACAAGTGCACGGAGTGCTGTCCATACGATGGGTCGTGTCGCGGAAGGCGTGACGCACCGAGGGGCCGACGGAGTACTTCACACACACCCTGATGCCGCCCACTTTCGATCCCGGCCCGAACCCGTTCGGGCCACCGCCGGTGCCGATGGGCGCGCGCTCGGACCGGTGATGACCCGCAAGGCCGCCGAGGTCGCCGATGGGCTGCTGGTGATGCCGTTCGACAGCGCTCGCCACTTCACCGAGCGCACGCTGCCCGCGCTCACCGACGGTCTGCGCCGTTCCGGCCGGACCGCGGACGATTTCCCGGTGATCGCTCAGGTCATGGTCGCACTCGGACGCACCGAGGAAGCGCTGTCTGCCGCGATCGGTGGGGTGGGCGCCCTGATCGCGTTCTACGGGTCGACCCCCGCGTATCGTCCGGTTCCCGAGGTCGAGGGATGGGCGCAGGTGCACTCCCGGCTCAACGCGTTGAAGGCGGGCGGCTTCGCCGAGATGCGGGCGTTGGTCACCGACGAGATGGTCCGCATGATCGGAGTGGTCGGGACTCCGGAAGAGTGCGCGACACAGATCGCCACCCGCTTCGGCGTCGGCATCGAGGAGGTGTGCTGCTATTTCCCTGGCTACCCGCCGGATATGGCGGATGTCGCCGACTTGGTGGACGCGTTGCACGAGCGCCGGGACGCAACCGCGCCGACCGGGGTGCGCGGCGGCAAGGTTCGCCCGCGACGGTAGCGACACCGGATCACCCGGTCACTCGTTCGGCGCAGGGTGCGCGAAAGAGTAGTGAGCAGGGGATCGGCTGGCTTGACTGCACAGATGCCTGTTCCACCCCATGCTCGCGGCTACGAGGACTTCGGCGGCTCCGTCGGTCGCACCACGGCCGATTCGACGCCGGATTGGCGCTTCCCGCCCACCGCCCCCGAGGGTGCTCCGAACATCGTCGTGGTGCTGATCGACGACATGGGATACAGCGACATCGGCCCGTTCGGCTCGGAGATCGAGACGCCGACGCTGGACCGGCTGGCCGCCGACGGACTTCGGCTGACCAACTACCACACGACCCCGCTGTGCTCGCCGTCGCGGGCATCGCTGCTCACCGGGATCAATGCCCACCGCGCCGGGTTCGGCTTCGTCGCCAACGCCGACCCAGGCTATCCCGGTCTGCGCCTGGAACTCGCGGACGATGTGCTGACCCTGCCGGAAATCTTGCGCGGCAATGGTTACGCCACCTACGCGGTCGGCAAGTGGCACCTCGTGCGCGACGCCACGATGAACCCCGCCGCACCTCGGGATTGCTGGCCGACTCAGCGTGGGTTCGACCGCTACTACGGCTCGCTCGAGGGGCTGAACTCTTTCTACTATCCGAATCAGCTGATCTCGGACTCCTCGGTCGTCGACATCGAGGAGTATCCGCCGGGGTATTACCTCACCGACGACCTGACCGACAAGGCCATCGCCTACATCAAGGATCTCCGCGCGCACGACGCAGCCAAACCGTTCTTCCTGTACTTCGCCCACGTGGCCATGCACGGCCCCCTGCAGGCGAAACCCGCGGACCTGGCCAAGTACCGCGGTCGCTACGCGAAGGGATGGGACGAACTGCGGCGCAGCCGGTTCGCCGCGCAACTCGCCCAGGGCCTCTTCCCCGCCGGTACGCAGCAGAAACCCCGCAACACCGAACCCGGTTACGAGGCCGCGGAGTGGGATTCGCTGACTCCCGCGCAGCAGCGCCGCTTCGCCCGGTACATGGAGGTGTACGCGGGCATGGTGGACAGCATCGACCAGAGCCTGGGGCGCATCGTCGACACGCTCGAGCAACTCGGCGAACTCGACAACACCATCGTGGTGTTCACCTCGGACAACGGCGGCACCGCCGAGGGCGGGCCGGAGGGCACCCGCACCTATTTCGCGGAATTCGCCCACATCACGGATCCGGATTGGATCGGCGACGTCCCGCACGACGAGGAGTTGATCGGCACCGCGAAGCTGGGCGTGCACTATCCGCGCGGGTGGGGCCAGGCATCGAATACGCCGTTCCGTTTCTACAAAGGCCAAACTTTCGCAGGTGGTGTGCGCGTGCCATTCGTGATCTCTTGGCCCGAGGGGCTGCCGCGCGGCGAGGGCGACGACGGTATCCGCCACGAGTACACCTACGTCACCGATCTCGCGCCGACATTGCTGGAGCTGGCCGGATTGCGGCGGCCGAGTGTGCGCAACGGGCTGCCGGCCAAGGATTTCGACGGCGTCTCGGCGGTGCGGACGCTGCGTGATCCGCGGGCGGAGTCCGAGCACATCGAGCAGTACTCGGAGATGGTCGGCAACCGGGGCTTCTATCGCGACGGATGGAAGCTGCTGTCGCTGTACGAGCCGGGGACCGACATCGACGAGCCGAAGTGGCAGTTGTTCGACGTCCGCACCGATCCGACGGAGCTACACGACCTCGCCGAGCGGTTCCCGGAGAAGGTCGCGGAACTGGCCGCCGCATGGGACGAATCCGCCTGGGCGAACACCGTGTTTCCGCTGCTGACCCGCGAACATCTGGCACGGCGGCGGCCAGGAGAAGAACGCTTCTCGGCTCCCGTCCGGCTGCTGCCCGGCACGCCGACCCTGGAACGGTATCGCTCGCAGCGACTGATCGCCTACCGGGACTTCGCCATCGAGGCGGAACTCGCCGGTTACGCCTCCGGTGACGAAGGGGTTCTGGTCGCACACGGTGATCCGCTGGGTGGTTATGTCCTCTCCGTCGAGGACGGCCGGGCGACCTTCGTACTCAACAGCTACGGCCGCTACGACAGCGTCACCACATCACCCCTCCCGGCCGGCGCGCGGCAGATCACCGTGCGCGCGATCGTGCGACCCCGGCTGCGATGGGATTTCACTCTCGAGGTCGACGGCGCGCCCCTCGCGCGGCTGCTCGATCAGGTGCAGCTGGTCGGCATGTCACCGTGGACCGGGATCTCCGTCGGCGTCGACGCCCGCGGCCCGGTGTCCTGGGACCTGCGGGAACGCCGCGGTACATTCCGCTACACCGGCGCGCTGCGCGCGATCACCTACACGCCGGGTCCGATTCGGGTGCCGCGACCGGCCATCGAGGCGGTGGAGCGCGAGGCGGAGTTCGTCGCCGAATGATTTCGCGCGCCGCCGATGCCGATCAGCCGGCATCGCCGAATATCCGTCCGGCCATGCGCAGATCGGGGGAGTCCTCGAACACTTCGCATACCGAATCTCCCTTCTCGCCCGGCGTATCGGGCTCGACGCCACTTGATCGTCGGGCCACTACCGACCGACGCCGCTCGCAGCGATCCGGGAAGGTGGGTGCAGTCGGAGGGGATCGAGCACACCCACCCTCGCGCCTCGGCGACAACCGAGCAGCGGGCACGGCCGACGCGGGCAGCGTCGGGACTGACCGACGGAGACGATGCGAAAACCCCCGGAAACCCCCGACCCGTGACCGACCTTAACTCCCGCGGCCCGGCAATGGCGGGAGAAATCGCAATTCGCCATTCCTGAAGCGGATTTCAGGCGCCTTCAGGCTGCCTTAAGCCCCCTGCTGCGAAGGTGATCTTCAGCTTCGAGATCACAATTCCCACAGGAGGTTCGCTATGAAAGCCACTCTTCGCCGTAGCCTGTCCGGTCGGCGCGGACTGCTCGCGGGCGCCGTTGCCGCCGCGCTCCTCGTCGGTGGCCCCGTGGCGCTGTACGCTGCCGCGAGTCCGCAATCGCCCGCCCGGCAGGCCGTCGCCGCCGCCGTACCGGACCACGAGTGGGCCCTCACCGCGGCGCCCGCGATCGGCAGGGAGCAAGCCGGCGACAAAGCGCGCGAAGCCGTGCCGGGGAGCACCGTGGTCTCCGCCGAACTCGACGACGAGGGAAGGACGACGGTGTGGGATGTCGAACTCCGGACACCCGACGGCGTGGAGCACGAGGTGACGATCGACGCGACCAGCGGGGCCGTGCTCGGCACCGTGCGCCAGGACTGACAGCGACACAACGAAGGTCAAGGTTTCCGAAGACATGAATCTGCGCAAGATCGCCACGATATCGACGCTCGCTGTCGCGCTGACCGGCATCTCGGCCGGCAACGCGGGCGCCGCACCGCAGGATGCCGGTGCCCAAGTCGTCAACTACACCGCCACCACCTCCGCCGAGCACGTCGTCGTCCGGATCGACTCGGGCTCGATGCGGGCCGAGAACGGGATATTCGCGATCGAGGCGACCGACGGCACCGTACTCGCGGGCACGCCCCTCGAGTTCCGGGTCGACGACTTCGTCTTCCCCATCGCGGCCGATATCAGCGGCCGAACGGCGACGCTCACACCACGCTTCGACATCGCCCACGCCCAGTACCGCCCGGTCGCTCTGCCGTTCGAAGACTCGGCGCATTGGCGAACGCCGTACGAGCGTGAAGTCGCGGCCTTCACCCGGCTCAAGGACACCATCGCCAGCGGCGCCGCGATCGGCACCGTCGTCGGCGGGCTCGGCGGCGGCCTGGTCGGTTGCGTGCTGGGCGGCATCGCAGGCGCCACGGTCGCCGCCGCGACGATCGTCGGCATGTTCGGGCCGTTCATCCCGGCCGCCGCCGTCGGCTGCCTGGGCGGCATCCTGGCCGTGGGCGCACTGGGCACGCTCGCCGGTCAGCTCTTCGTCACCGCACCCGTGGCCGTCGCCGCGCTGGTGCAGTACTTCACCACGATCAATCAGCCCTTCGTCCCGCCGGCCAAATAGCTCGCCGGTGAACTCTCGCCCAGCGCGCCGCCAGGCCGAACTGCCGGGTCCTGGCGGCTCGGGTTGTTTCACCGGTGCCGGACGGGGCAGCTATCTGATGTGAGGACAGAACACGAGCGACCGCGTGGGGACCGGACCGCGGTCACCGGCGGTGACTGAATGCGACTGCGCCGTAGCCGACCGTACGACGGCGGAGTCGAGCGCGTCCGGCGCGGGCGCGGATTCAGTTACCGCACCCCGCAGGGCGCACCCGTGCACGAGGAGACGTTGGAGCGCATCCGCGGGCTGGCGATCCCACCGGCCTGGCGCAAGGTGTGGATCTGCCCACACGACAACGGCCACATCCAGGCCGTCGGCGTCGACGCCGCGGGGCGGCGTCAGTACCTGTACCACGAACAGTGGCGCAAAGAGCGCGACGAGGAGAAGTTCGACCGGGTCCTGGCCCTGGCCGGGCGCTTGCCGGAGATCCGCGCCCAGGTGCGGGAAGACCTCGCGTTGCGTGGCCTCGCCCGGCGGCGGGTGGAGGCGGTGGCGGTAGACTTGGTCGATCGCGGAGTGTTCCGGGTCGGAGGCGAGGAGTACGCCGAGGAGCACGGCACCCGGGGCGTCGCGACGCTGCTACGCGAGCAGGTCGAGGTGTCCGGGGATCGCATGCTTTTCGACTATCTCGCCAAGGGCGGCATCCGGCGCCGCGTGAGCGTCCGAGATCCGCTGCTCGCCAAAGCGGTTCGATTGCTGCTGCGCAGCAAAGCGGATTCCGATCGGTTCTTGGTGTACCGGTACGGTAGCCGTTACGGCGAACTGCGCGCCGACGACATCAACTCGCGCTTCCGCGAACTAGCCGCCTGCGAGTGCAGCGTCAAAGATCTGCGCACCTGGCAGGCCACCGTCCTCGCGGCTGCCGCGTTCGGTTCGATCGAACGCCCACCCGCACGCCGGGCGCGCAGGACCGCGGTGCGGGAAGTCATGGACGAGGTCGCCGCCGCTCTCGGCAATACCCCCGCGGTCGCCCAGGCCTCCTATGTCGACCCACGGGTCGTGACGGCATTCGAGAACGGCACGACCGTCGCCGCGGCACTGCGGCGCGCGAGGCGAGCCGAGTCGGCCGATGCGGAGCGGGCGATCATCGACAGCGCCGTAATCCGTATGCTCCGCCGGATGCGATGACACCGCCCCGGCCGATACGCGCCGGAAGATGAAGACGGCTATGTGATCGCATCGTCGCGAGGGAGCGTCAGCGGCGAACATCGTGCACATCCGATGCCGCACTCGGCATCGACTCTCGGGCACCGGTCGTATCCAGGAATCCAGCCCGCTCAGCTGCCGAAACACAAGCTGTGCAGTCGGTTTCCGCATTTTCACCTGCCTTCGTTCACCGGAACCAGCAACGGCACAGCCATCGTCGCCTGATACTGGACGAGCAACTTCTCCGCACTTCGCGGTGATCCCTACGAGCCGATCTGGTAAGCGACGCTCCGAGAATCGACAGGATCCGGCGATGCCCAAGATCAAGAATTTGAACCCGCTCCCCATGGCCGACATCGGCGGCTCGGATCTGTTCATCCCCTTCCGAATGCCGAGTGGAGAAATCGGATACCTGCTCGGTGACACGTTCTCCGGAACCGAACCGAGAGTGGGTGGCCCGAATTGGCGTTCCCCGATGCTGCTGCGCAGCAGTACCCACGACATGTCGGTGCCGATCGAATTCGGCTCGGCCGCGCGGGGCGCTCGACAACTCTGGGATTATGTGCACGACAACCCGGAGTACTCCACGATCCTGCCTTGTGACGCCCTCACCATCGGCGGCCGAATCTATCTGTGGGTGATGGTCACCCAGGGATTGGCGAACGAGCGCTGGTGCGAGATCCGTTACTCCGACGACAACGGCGAGAGCTGGACCGACACCGCAGTCCGGTGGTCGACCAGCGCCTACGGTGGAAAACGCACCATGATTTCCTGGGAACGCGGCGGCGACGGCTTCGTTTACGTCATCTCCACCGGCGGACTCGCCCGCAACAAGAACATGCTGCTGTGGCGGGTGCGGGAAAGTCATACGGCGCTCACCGATCCGGCGGCCTGGCAGGGATGGGGGTGGAACGGCTGGGACTGGGGATGGGGCCGCGATCCCGGCAGCGATCCACGTTTCGGCATCCTGGCCGACGGCACAAAGCTCGGCGAAATCGGATTGCGGCGGGTTCAGGGGAATTGGGTGATGTCCGGCTTCGACGCCGGGGCTTACGGCGCTTTCGTCAAAGTCGCCGCGAGAATCACCGACAACTGGCGCACGGCCCCGACCTACCGTCCCGTGAAAGGGTCTTTCTGGGCACCGGGCGGGCCGGACATCGTGCCGCGTCTCTATGGCTGCTATGTCCACCCGGACAGTAGATTCGACGGTGCATTCTGCCTGATCGTCAGCGAATGGGCGGAATCCGGAATGCCATATCGCGGTATGCAATTCCGGATCTACGGGGTCCGGTCGGTCGCTCCGATCACTGCGGCACGAGTCATCAGCCGGCCACGCGGCGGTTCGTCCCGCGCAACGGATTGGCCACCGGGAACGTGATCGCGGGCAGTGTCACCGACATGCGCACGGTCGTACCCGCTTCCGAGTTGTCGATGTCGAGTTGCTCGGTCAGCGCGCGCATCATGTCGATGCCACGGCCACGATAGCCGGGATCGGACGCCCGTGGCTTCCAGTCGCCGGTGTCGGTGACCACGATGACGACGGTGTCGATGTCGCAGGTGGCCGACATCCGCACCCGGCCGTTGTCGTCGTTGCGGTAGGCGTGCTCGATGCTGTTGCTGCACGCCTCGTTGGCCGCGGCGACCAGATCGGCGGCCAGATCGTGCGGCACCGCCGCGGCGGCCAGCCACCCCTTCAGCGTGCGCCGCAGCGCCGCGAGTTCGTCCGCGCGCGCGGGCACGTCCAGCCGCAGCGGCGCGGGCGGCTGGCGGTAGACCACCATGGCCACGTCGTCGTCGTAGCCCGCATCCGGCCGAAGCCGCGAGAGCACCGCGTCGGCCACCTCGCGCGGCAGCCGCCCCGAGGTCTCGGCCAGGACGGCGGCGATCTTGGCGAATCCTTCGTCGATGTCGACGCCGCGCTGTTCGACCAAGCCGTCGGTGAACAGCACCAGAGTGGAACCCGGCGTCAGCGCCGTGGTGGCCTCCGGCCGGCGCGGCGTATCGAAGGTCGCCAGCGGCACCGCGCGTCCGCCTTCCAGCATCCGGCCGGTCTTGCCGACGTCGGCGAGGATCGGTGGCATGTGACCGGCGTTGCTGTAGCGGACCAGTCCGCGCACCGGGTCCAGCACGGCGGCGCAGACCGTGGTGCACATGGCGCCGGGGATGCGCGCGGCGACGGTGTCGAGTTCGGCGAGCAACTGCGCCGGCCCAGCACCGCGCAGCAGCAGCGCACGGGCGGCGGTGCGCAACTGGCCCATCACCACCGCGGCGGACAGACCACGCCCGACGCAGTCGCCGACCACCACGCCGATGGTGCCGTCGCGCAGCGGCACCACGTCGTACCAGTCGCCGCCGATCTCCAGCGGCGGCAGCGCGGGTTCGTAGTGCACCGAGAAACGCGGCGGCAGATCGATCGGGCCGAGCATGGCGCGCTGCAGGGTCAGCGAGGTGGCGCGGGCCTGGTCGAAGTTGCGGGCCCGCTGAACGGCGAGACTGAGATGGCCGATCAACAGGGAGAACAGCGTCCAGTCCGCGGCGCTGATCGCCCGCGGCGCGGCGAAGCGCAACCACATCGCCGCGTCGCCGGTCTCGCCGAGCGGCGCGACGATGCCCTCGGAGCTCTCGGCGCCGTCCGGAATGGCGAGCAGGCTGCGCGGTGGCCTGCGCCTGGCCCGATCCAGCAGCGCGCGCGACCGGTCGTCGAGGGACGCGGCGCCGTCGTGCGACGCGCCGTCGGCGCCCACCCCGGAGACGTACACCTCCGGCACGGCGTTGCGGCTCGGCCACACGGCCACCACCGCGGTCTCCGCCCCCACCGTGCGGCGCACCTCGTCGAGCCCGACGGCGAGGACTTCCACCACACTGGTGGCCGCACCGACAGCGGTGGCGAGGCGGGAGGCGGCCTGGTCACGCGCCTGCGCATCGTGTTCGGCGGTGATATCGCGGAGCGTGCCGACGAAGATCCGCTCGTTGCCCTCCGGCTTGATCAGCGCGCTGGTGCTCACCGCGAGCCACACGTTGCGGCCGTCGCGGTGGCGGATCGGGATGACGAAGCGCTGCGCCTCGGTGCCCAGGTCGGGATAGCGCGGACCCTCCGGGCTCGACCACGGATGCGGCAGCGCGTAGGGGAGGCCCGCGGCGCCGTAGCCGGTCAACGCGCCGAAGGCGGTGTTGACCTCGATGATGGTGCCCTGCGCGTCGGCGACGAAGAAGCCGTCCTGCAGCGATTCCACCAGCGCGGTCCGGAAGGCGTCGCGTCCGGCGAGGTCGTCGGCGCGGGAACGCTGCTGTTCGTAGCGGCGGGTGCCGTCGAGGTAGCCACGGGTGGCGATGTCCAGCGGAACGAGGGTCTGCAACAGGAATTCCAGCGCGGTCTCCGGCAGGCGGGACCGGGATTCGCCGCCCTCGGCGGAACTGTCCTGCTGCCGCCGTTCCTCCACGTCCTGCACGACCCGGAAGTGGTTCTCGGTGAGATCGAGCAGGCTGATGCCTTCGACCAGGGCACGCCTGCCCAGTTCGTACCCCTCGGCGAGGCCGGCCTGGGTGGGCGAAGCGACGTGCCGCCGTAGCGCATCGGCGTAGTCGTCGAGGAAGTCGGCCAGCAGGGCGCTCATCTGGCCGCCCCTCTCGCACCGCGGTGCCGCGCGGCGAGCACCAGCGCGTCGTCGGTGTCCTTGGCGTGCCGGGCGAGCATCTCGGCGGTGATGTCGGCGGTGGACTTGGAAAGGTCGATGTCGCTGGTGGATTCGGTGACGATGCCGTCGGTGGACATCAGCAGCAGGTCGCCGGGACGGACCGCGATGGACTGCGGCTGAAGCGTGGCCGGGAGCCGATAGCCGACGATGCCCGCGGTCAGCAGGACGGTCGCGTGCACCCGCAGACCCGCGGGGCCCGCGGTCAGCACCTGGGACTCGACATTGCCGACCCCGAGCCAGCGCACCGTGTCGCCCTCGTCGAACAGGGCGAGCGAGATCGCCGCTCCCCGGGTGTCGGCCATCGCGCGGTGGCACAGCACCATCAGCACGTCCAGCGGTTCGGCGCGGTTCTCCGACAGCACCCGCGCGGCGCGATCGGCCGCGTCCGCCGCGGCGGCGCCGTGGCCGAGCCCATCCAGGACCGCGAACAGAACGGTGCCGCCGCCGGCGTCGAGGACGACGCCGCGGTCACCGGAGACCTGTTGACCAGGCAGTGCACGACCGGCCACCGCCCACTCGATCCGGCCGATGAGCCCGTCCTCATGCACCGTTCGGCACCCACTTCCACATTTCCACCAGCGTGCCGCGGCCCGGCGCCGAATCCACGGTCAGCCGGTCCATCAATCGCCGGGCACCGGGGAGACCGAGGCCGAGCCCGCGTCCGGTGGAATAGCCGTCCTCCAGCGCCCTGGCGATGTCGAGGATGCCGGGCCCCTGATCCTCGGCCTGCACCACCAGGGCTTGCCGACCCTCCCGGTCGTCGACGAGCAGGCGGATCTCGCCGCTGCCCGCGTAACTGGTGATGTTGCGGGCGATCTCGGAGATCGCCGTCGAGATCATCGTGCGGTCGGTCAGGGTGAATCCGAGTTTTGCTGCCAGTTCGCGTCCGGCTTGACGTGCGGTCACGATGTCCCCGGACACCCTGACCGCGATCACCACGTTCTCAGCGGCCACTGTCACGACCGTCTCGCTGGCGACGGGCTGGGATCTTGCGGTCCAACCAGGCGAGTCCCTCTTCCAGATCGAGGGCGGTGTGCATGTCCTCGAAGGTGAGCCCGAGCTGCACCATGGCGAACGCGACTTCCGGTTGCAGACCGACGATCACCGTTTCGGCGCCGCGCAGCTGCGTCATGTGCGCGATGGTACGCAACGATCTCGCGGCGAACGAATCCATCACGTCGATGGCGGTGACATCGACGATGATGCCGTGGGCCCGATACTTGCTGACCTGTTTCATCAGGTCGTCCTGTAGGCGTTCGGTATCGGCATCGGTCAGCGCGGACTGCACCGACGCGATGAGATATGTCCCCTGTTTGAGAATCGGAACCGGCATGTGATGCGCCTGATCAGCGGCCGTCGCGTTCGGTCACCCGTTCGGTGACGCGGGAAACCTCGTAGCCCAGCAGCCGTTCCGCCTCCTCGATACCGCCTTGCAGGTCGCCGACCGCGTTCATCTTCGACAGATCCAAACCGATGGTGACCAGGGTGAGCGCGATCTCCGAGGACAAGCCGGTGATGATCACGTTCGCGCCCATCAGCCCGGACGCGTCGACGGTCTGCACCAAGTGGTTGGCGACGGTGGAGTCGATCTGCGGCACACCGGTGATGTCGATGACGACCACCTTCGCGCGGTTGGCCCGGATCGCGCGCAGCAGCTGCTCGGTGAGCTGGCGGGCGCGCTGGCTGTCCAGCACGCCGATGATGGGAAGGATCAGCAGCTGCTCACGCACCTGGAGCACCGGGGTGGACAGCTCGCGGATCGCTTCCTGCTGCTGGCGGATGACGCGCTCGCGCTCCTGGACGAAGGACACGCCCACGGTGTTGGCGATGCGGTTGGCGGCCGGTTCGTAGGCGTCGAGCACCGCGTTGAGCAGTTCGAAGTCCGCCTGGTACTTCTCGAACAGCGACCGGGCCAGCACGTCGCGCAGCAGCAGCACGATGCCGAGCACCTCGTCGGTCTCGACGCCACGCGGAATGATGCGCTCGGACAGGTCGCGCGCGTAGGCCTGCAGCGCCTCGACGCTACCGGTCTCGAGCACCTCGACGTAGTTGTCGTAGACCGAGGTGGCCTCGGAGAAGATTTCTTCGGGCGTCATCGCGGTCAGCAATTGCGCGTCGGTGATGCGCCGGGCCCATTCCTCACGCAGCGCGGTGCGGTTCTGGCGCAGGTGCTCGACCAGCTGCGGGAGCAGGTTGTCGACCGGTCCCGCGGTCAGGGAATCCGCCGAAAGGCTCATGGACACCTCGGACATGGAAACTCCTGCCCCTTTCGACGGGTTAGTCGGGATCTTCGTGCATTCGGCGCTAGCCGATTCCGAGCCTAGTCATACCCCACCCGCGTCACCGGCGAAACCTACCGCTTGTTCGCCGGATGTTCGAGTGTGACGGGCCTTACGGCACCGTAGCGAACCCGCGTTCCAGCGCTGCGAGCGCCTCGTCCAAATACACGGTGAGGTCGGCGTCGGCACGGGCCAGCCAGGCGTCGAACGCGGCGCGCGCCGCCGCCAGCGTGGTCCGTCCGACGGCGAGCGGGATGAGCCCGTCCTCCGGTTCGCCGAGCCGGCTCGCCGCGAACGCGCTCACGGCGCGCTCCCAGGCGTCGTAGTGCGCACCGGCGGTGGCGGCGAGCGCGGGGACGGTGGCGACCAGTTGCATACGGGTGCGCAGTTCCGGAACGTCTTCGGCACGATATTGGTTGGCGCTCACTACGATTCGGCGCACGGCGGTCATCATCGGCACGTCGTCCGGCACCGTCGCGAACGCGGCGCGCAGGGCGGCGACCTCGTCGTCGAACTGCCACCACAGCACCTCCGCCTTGGTGGGGAAGTACCGGAAGAAGGTGCGTCCGCTGATGCCCGCGGCGGCCGCGATCTGCTCGACGGTGGTCTCGTCGAAGCCCTGTTCACTGAACAGCCGCATGGCGATCACTTCGAGTTCGCGCTTGGTGGTGCCTCGTGGGCGGCCGCGCGTGGGCCGGTTCTCCAGCATCGTTCGATTGTGCTCGCCCACCGGAACTATTGATTATGTCAGTGACTGACGATAATCTCGCGACATGTTGGCGGATCTCACCTGGCCCGAGGCGGGCGCGCGCGCCGCCGCGGGTGCGATCCTCGCCGTGGCGGTCGGGGCGACCGAGCAGCATGGCCCGCATCTGCCGCTGTCCACCGACACCGACGTCGCCGCGGCGCTGTGCGCCCGGCTGGCCGCCGCGCGCGCGGACGTGCTCGTCGGCCCCGCGATCCCGTACGGCGCCAGCGGCGAGCACGCCGGCTTCCCCGGCACGCTGTCGATCGGGCAGGCGGCGCTGGAACTGCTGGTGGTCGAGCTGTGCCGCTCCGCGACCGACACCTTCGACCGCGTCCTGCTGGTCAACTGGCACGGCGGCAACATCGAAGCGTTGCGCCGGGCGACGGAACTGCTGCGCGCCGAGTCACGCGACGTGCGGCTGTTCTTGCCGCGCTTCGACGGCGACCCGCACGCGGGCCGGTCGGAGACGGCGCTGCAACTGGCGCTGGCGCCCGCGCGCGTACGCGACGACCGTGCCGCAGCGGGGGACACCCGCCCATTGGCCGAACTGCTGCCGCTGCTGCGTCGCGGCGGAGTACGCGCGGTGAGCGCCAACGGCGTGCTCGGCGACCCGGCGGGCGCGACCGCCGCCGAGGGCGCGGCCCTGCTCGCGCACCTGAGCACCGACCTGATCGACCGAACCCGGCTCTGGTGGCCGGAGAATCCCCCGGAAAGGACCGGAACATGAACCCGTGGTTCGAGACCGTCGCCGAAGCGCAGCGGCGGGCGAAGAAGCGGCTGCCGAAATCGGTGTACGGAGCGTTGATCGCCGGCTCGGAGCGCGGCCAGACCATCGAGGACAACCAGCGGGCGTTCACCGAACTGGGTTTCGCGCCGCACGTGGCCGGGCCGATCGGCGCGCGTGACCAGTCGACGACCGTACTGGGACAGCATCTTTCGATGCCGGTGCTGATCTCGCCGACCGGTGTGCAGGCGGTGCACCCCGACGGCGAGGTGGCCGTCGCCCGGGCAGCCGCGGCGCGCGGCATCGCGATGGGCCTGAGTTCGTTCGCCAGCAAGCCGATCGAAGAGGTGATCGCGGCCAACCCGGCGACGTTCTTCCAGTTGTACTGGTGCGGCGGCAAGGACGAGATCCTGCAGCGGATGCGGCGGGCGAAGGACGCGGGTGCGGTCGGTTTGATCCTGACGCTGGACTGGTCGTTCTCGCACGGGCGGGACTGGGGCAGCCCGGTCATCCCGGAGAAGCTGGATCTGCGCACCATGCTGAAGTTCGCGCCGCAGACCCTGGCGCGTCCGCGCTGGTTGGCGACGTACGTGCGATCGGGCAGCATCCCGGACCTGACCGCGCCGAACATGGCCGTCGGTGACGCGCCCGCGCCGGGCTTCTTCGGCGCCTACGGCGAATGGATGGGCACGCCCCCGCCGGACTGGGCGGATGTGCGGTGGATCTGCGAGCAGTGGGAAGGTCCGGTGCTGCTCAAGGGCGTCATGCGGGTGGACGACGCGCTGCGCGCCGTCGACGCGGGTGTGGCGGGGATCTCGGTGTCCAACCACGGTGGCAACAATCTCGACGGCACCCCCGCCGCGATCCGGGCGCTGCCGGTGCTGGCGGACGCGGTGGGCTCGCAGATCGAGGTGCTGCTCGACGGTGGCATCCGGCGCGGCAGCGACGTGGTGAAGGCCGTGGCGCTGGGCGCGCGGGCGGTGCTGATCGGGCGCGCCTACCTCTGGGGGCTGGCCGCGAACGGGCAGGCCGGCGTGGAGAACGTGCTGGACGTCCTGCGCGGCGGCATCGACTCGGCGCTGCTGGGTTTGCGCAAGACACGCGTCACCGATCTGGACCGCTCGGACGTGGTGGTGCCCGCCGGGTTCGAGCGAGCGCTCGGGCTGCCGGAAACGCCCGCCGCGGCAAGCGCGCCCGCCGATCACGCGGCTACGCCCGCCTGAACGGTCAACTTTCGGCCGCCGCCCGGCGGTGGTGCGCGAGCAAGGTGTCGTAGATGTCGGCCAAGGCGACCAGCTGCTGGCGATCGAGGATGTCGATCATGTGCTTGCGCACGCTCTGCACGTGCGCGGGCGCGGCGCCGGTCAGGACGTCGGCGCCGCGCGGAGTGAGCTTGGCGGCGGTGCGGCGGGCGTCGTCGGGGATCGGCTCGCGGACGACCAGCTCCCGTTTCTCCATCCGGGTGATCTGGTGGGACAACCTGCTCTGCGACCATTCCAGCTTGGCCGCGAGGTCGGCGAAGGTGAGCCGGTGATCGGGCGCCTCGGCCAGATAGGCCAGCACCGAGTATTCGACGTAGGTGAGGTTGGACTCCTTGGTGGAGTCCCGCCCGACCGCCGCGGCGATGAGGTCGCGGGTGCGCACGAAACCCAGCCAGGCGCGCATCTCGACGTCATCGAGCCAAGGGGGATCGGTCACGATAGCGCTCCAAACTCTGACGTGTCTCCATGAGAGGTAGCATCACCGGGGTTGAACGTGCAACCTTTCCCGGGCAACTGTCCGGGATAGGGTTGCCTAACCCGGAGTGGCCCAGGCGGTGGTGGCTAGGCTCGCTCTGCTCGTGACCAGCCCGGCCGTTCGCGGCGCTCGGGCCCACCCAAAGGAGTGCGACTGGTGACCGCGCCGGACTTCCGCTATTCAGACCTGCTGCCGATCGGCGCGGACGAGACCCCCTATCGGCTGCTGACGACCGAAGGCGTCAGCACGTTCGAGCACAACGGGCGCACTTTCCTGCAGGTCGAGCCGGAAGCGTTGCGGCTGCTCACCGAAACGGCGATGCACGACATCAGTCACTTCCTGCGCCCGGCGCATCTGGGGCAGTTGCGCAAGATCATCGACGACCCGGAGTCCAGCGGAAACGATCGCTTCGTCGCGCTCGATCTGCTCAAGAACGTCAACATCTCCGCCGGCGGCGTCCTGCCGATGTGCCAGGACACGGGTACGGCGATCGTGATGGGCAAGAAGTCCGAGGGCGTACTCACCGGCGTCGACGACGCGGAATGGATCAGCCGCGGTGTGTTCGACGCCTACACCAAGCTGAATCTGCGGTACTCGCAGCTGGCGCCGATCACCATGTGGGAGGAGAAGAACACCGGCTCCAACCTGCCCGCGCAGGTCGAGCTGTACTCCACCGCGGGCGATCCGGCGAACCCCGCCTACAAGTTCCTGTTCATGGCCAAGGGCGGCGGCTCGGCGAACAAGTCGTTCCTGTACCAGGAGACCAAGGCCATCCTGAACCCCACGCGCATGCTGGAGTTCCTGGACGAGAAGATTCGCTCGCTCGGTACCGCGGCCTGCCCGCCGTACCACCTCGCGGTCGTCATCGGCGGCACCAGCGCCGAGTTCGCCCTGAAGACGGCGAAATACGCGTCCGCGCATTACCTGGACAATCTGCCCACCGAGGGATCGCTGTCCGCACACGCCTTCCGTGATCTGGAGCTGGAGGAAAAGGTCTTCGAGCTGACCCAGTCCTTCGGCATCGGTGCGCAGTTCGGCGGCAAGTACTTCTGCCACGACGTGCGGGTGGTGCGCCTGCCCCGGCACGGCGCCAGCTGCCCGGTCGCCATCGCCGTGTCCTGCTCGGCGGACCGGCAGGCCCTGGCCAAGATCACCGCCGAGGGCGTGTTCCTGGAACAACTCGAGCGCGAGCCCGCGCAGTACCTGCCCGAGCAGACCGACGCCATTCTGGGCGGCGACGTCGTGCGCGTCGACCTCAACCGCCCGATGGACGAGATCCGCGCCGAATTGTCCAAATATCCGGTGAAGACCAGGCTTTCGCTGAGCGGTCCGCTGGTCGTCGCACGGGACATCGCGCACGCCAAGATCAAGGAGCGGCTGGACGCGGGCGAGCCGATGCCGGACTACCTGCGCGACATGGCCGTCTACTACGCGGGCCCGGCCAAGACGCCGGAAGGTTACGCGTCCGGTTCCTTCGGCCCGACCACCGCGGGCCGGATGGATTCCTATGTCGACCAGTTCCAGGCCGCGGGCGGCTCGTTCGTCATGCTCGCCAAGGGCAATCGGTCCGCGCAGGTCACCAAGGCGTGCAAGGAGCACGGCGGCTTCTACCTCGGTTCGATCGGCGGACCGGCCGCCCGGCTGGCACTGGACTGCATCAAGTCCGTCGAGGTGCTCGAGTACCCCGAACTGGGCATGGAAGCCGTCTGGAAGATCGAGGTCGAGGACTTCCCGGCGTTCATCGTCGTCGACGACAAGGGCAACGACTTCTTCGCCGAGACGCAGAAGCCGATCGCGCTGCGCGTGCGCACCCGCTCCAAAGAGCGCGTCTGACTCACCCTCGACCGGCATGCGGCAGGACGCGGACACACCGATGTCCTGCCGATCAC
Source organism: Nocardia sp. NPDC004573 (assembly GCF_053602135.1). Taxonomy (NCBI): domain Bacteria; kingdom Bacillati; phylum Actinomycetota; class Actinomycetes; order Mycobacteriales; family Nocardiaceae; genus Nocardia; species Nocardia sp. NPDC004573. The sequence goes on along the minus strand of NZ_JBSGDA010000007.1, from coordinate 162,206 downwards.
CGGGTTCTCGGCGTCGTCGCAGCGGGCAGGCTTGGCGAAGTACATCGTTGATTCGGCACCGATGCAGGTCGAGGAGAGCTATGAGCACGTCCAGGCCAGTACCGACGGCGTTGTGTATCACCGAGTCGGCCGCCCTCCGGCTGGCCGATCGCGCTGCCCGGGAGGGCACCAGCAGCACCGCACTGCTCGATCGGCTCATTCGCGAAGGCGTCGATCAACTCGATCACCCCGGGATCGTGTTCCGCGGTCCGCTGCACGATCGCCGAGCGGCGCTGTCTGCCGGACCGGAGGTCTGGGAAGTCGTTGCGCGCCTGCGGGAACTGGACGGACCCGTGGAACGCCGGATCGCCGCCCTCAGCGCGAAGTCGGACCTGAACACGAGCAAGATCAGGCTGGCGCTCGCCTACGCACGAGCGCACGACGGCGAGATCCTGGAGCGGATCGCGCGCAACAAGCAAGCGGCGGAATCCATTCACCGCCGTGGCGTACGGGTTGCCGCGGCGTCGTTGCCGCCGAGCAACCCGGACGGCCAACCGTCCGCGTGATCGGGCCGGTTCGTCCGGGGCGCCCGATCTTCTGAATATCGACCGCGCGATCTGCGGGCGGCTGACGGCATGAGCCGGCAGCCGCCCGCGGTCCGTATGGGACCCGGCGTGGTTCGCGTTCCGGGGGCGGCCGAATCCGCTCCATTTCGGGCGAACTCGGCGATCGGTGCATCAGGAAATCGCCGCAAAGGGTTCGAAAGCCCCGTCGATTCCGGCATTTCGGTAGTGGTAGCCACGAGGCTCGAGTTGTGATCCACAACACTGGAATAGATTGTGGACAGTCGGTTTTCCACGGCTGTCGAAAAGTTAGCTATTGCACCGTAATTGGGTACATAACGGGCATATCAGATCTGCATTATCCCAAGTTGTGGAGTTCTCTGTGGAATTCGCTGAATGTTGTCCACATGATCGACGGTCTCTCCTGTGGAACGAAGGTGGGCCGCGTGGAGCAGGCGAGCCGCATCGGGGGCCGCGGGGGCGGAGAGCCGAGCTTCGAACGGAGAGTCGAAGCGGGCGCGGTCCCGCACCGTGGAAGACCTCCTCGTATGCCTCCGATCGGGGCATATGCGGCATAGGAGACCGTGGACGATAGCATCGGCGCATGGTGCTCGGGAATTTCGTGCGGAGTCGGGTGGCGGTCGGGCTATCGGTGGCGGTGCTTCCGGCGCTGGTCGCGACCGGGGCGTGGGCGGGGCAGGCGCAGGCCGACACCGCCGTCGCCGTCGAGCAGCGGGAGTCGGTGGGCTCGGCGACGGGAACCGAGGGGCTCGATCCCAAGCTGGCGTTGGCGTACACCCTGGCCGAGCGGGAGGCGCACGCCCAGGGGGTGCCCTTGTCCATCACGTCCGGATATCGGACGCCTGCCGAGCAGCAGGCGCTGTGGGAGGACGGCGTGGCGACCTACGGCCCCGAGGACGCGCGCCGCTGGGTGCTGCCGCCGGAGGAGTCCACCCACGTCTCCGGCGACGCGATCGATGTCGGTCCGCAGCAGGGCGCACGGTGGCTGGAGGCGAACGGTTACCGATGGGGCCTGTGCCGGATGTTCCAGAACGAGTGGTGGCATTTCGAGCTGGCCACCGTGCCGGGCACGAACTGTCCGCCGATGACCCCGGACGCGAGCGTGCGCTGATCCACCGCCGGTTCGCTGGACACCTTGCTCGACGCGATGCTCCGGGATGAGCCGGCCGGCTAGGTCATCGGCGTGAGTTCCAGGCCGCCCTCGATCGTGCTGGGGACCCGGCGACGATCGGGGGACCCGAGCGCGGCGGTGAGATCCGTTCCGTCGTGTTCGGCGAGCAGGTCCCCGCTGTCCCACACCAGCAGTGTCGCGCTGACGGTGTTCTCGGCCGCCGAGTGCGCCAGGTCGTAGTGCGCGCACGCCGGGACATGCGGATAGGTGATCCACAGGTCGTAGCCGGTCATGAACAAGTCAAGGTCGAATTGCACGCTCAAACCGAGCAATTCGCTGCGGCCGTTGTCGTCGACGCCCGCGAACGCCTCGTCCAGCGCGAGCAGGCGCGGGGCCTGCGGGTCGGCCGAATCGAGCATGACGTGGGCCGCGGCGAACAGCGGCAGGTGCAGCGAGACCGACTGCTCCCCGCCCGACAGCGCGCTGTGCCTGGCCACGGTGAGCTTGTCCTCGCTGCCGTCGGCGGAGATCAAGGTGAACGAGAACACCCGCCAGCTGCGGTAGTCCAGCGTCGCGGCCAGGATCTCGGGGTAGGAGCGTTCCGGGTGCGCGGCCCGCGCCGCGCGGATCTCGGACGCGAAATGCGCCCGGATCGCCGCCAGGTCCTCCGCCGTCAGTGCCGAGGCATCCCGGTCGAGCAGCTTGCACATCGCCCGCGCCGCGTCGGACAAGCTGTCGGCCAGCACCCAGTGCACGCCGATGGTGTTGCCCGAGGACATCCGGCGCTGCTTCATCTCCGCGCCCATCCGGCCGATGAGATCGCGGGCGTCGCTGGTGCGTTCGTGGATCTGCTGGGCCAGACCGGTCAACAGCGCGTCTTCCAGGATGCGCCGCTCGGCGTCGGTGAGCAGCAATTCCTGGTCACGGCGAGCGGCGTCGATGCGGCCGGCGAAGTCGGCCAGCGCGGAGACGCCGTGCTCGTCGTGCACCTGGACGACGGTGAGGCCGTCGGCGGCGTCCCATTGCAACCGGTAATCGCGGCCCGAAGCGGCGAGCGCGGCATCGAATTCCTGCAACGCCGCGGTCACCGCCGAGCGCGTGGACTTGCGGGTCGCCTCGCCTGCGCGCACCGACGACGTGGCCGCGGCGAGACTGTCGAACAGCGCGGCGACTTCGTCGGGCAGCACCCGCGCCTGCGCCTGCGGCCCGGCCGTCGCTATCCGGTACAGCAATTGCTCGGGCGTCGACCACGCGGCCTCGCTGCTGGGCCAGCGTCCGTCGGCGGGCGCGCCGAGCAGCGTGAGCAGATCCGGCCGAGCATACGGCGCAAGGGATTTCACCTCCGCCAGCACTTCGGTGAGCGCGGTGGCGAGGGACTCGTGCGCGGTGCGGTAGGCGGCCTCGGCGTCACCGACCGCCTCGATGGCCTGGTTGGCGGCCTTGCGCGCGGCTTTCTGCTCGGCCTTGGTCGCCTCGATCCGCTGCCGTGCCCGTTCCAATTCGCGGTCGACGTCGGCCGCACCCGCGCCGAGGGCCTCCCGCAAGGTCTCCAGCTTGCGCAGTTGTTCCTGATAGCCGGTGCGCGCGGCCTCGGCTTCTTCCGCGAACGCCTCGGCAAGGTCGGCGGCCTCGGTCGAACGGTCCTCGGCCTCGCGTGCGCGTTCCCGTTCGCGTTCGTGGTCGCCGCGCAGCCGCAGCAGTCCCGTTCCGGTGTTCTCGAAGTGCCGGATGGCGGCGGCGAGGGCGTCGAGCTCGCGGGCCGTGCGCGGTGTGCGATGGGCGGCGGCGGCCGCGCGCAGTTTCTTCTCCGCGGCGGACAGTTCCGCGACCGCTCGGTCGAGGTCGCGCTCGGCGTGGGCGGCCGCCTCCGCGCGCGAGCGAAGCACGCCCGCGGCCTCCGACACCGCACGCAAGGCCGTGCTCACCGCGGTCGGGCGCGGAAGTGTTCTGGCCGCGGCGGAGATTCGCGCGAGTTCGGCGGTGGCGGCGGCTTCCTGCTGTTCGGCGGCGCGCCGGTCCTCGTCCGCGGCGGCCGCGGCGGCGGTCAGCTCGGCCGAGCGGATCTCGCGTCGCCTGGCACGCGCGGTGGCGCCGATGAACTCGGCGTCGGTCTTGCGGTGCCTGCCGATCTGCACGCCTTGCCGGAACGCGCCGTTCGTTCCGATCGTCACCACGTCGCCGGGCTCACCCGCGCCCTCGCGCAGGGCGACGGAGGCGAGCACGTCGGCGACGACCTGCCGCGGCACCGTCAGGGTGTCCGAATCGTCTTCTACGACGAGCACGTCGGCGAGCGTGCGACCGGTCGGGCGGTCCGATGCGGGCAGCGGCACCAGGAACTGATCGGAGTCGTAGTCGCTCGGCAACTCGCCGTTCGGGCAGACCCAGGCGTCCAGCAGGTTCGCGGCGTGCAGCGCGGCCTCGATGCCCGCCGCGGCCTCGGGCGGCACGTCGTCCGCGAAACGCACCAGCCGCCACAGCGCGGCACCGGGCCGGTTGCCGGTCCGGCCGGAGCGGCCCGCGAATTCCGGTGGCGCGTCGTCCCGGCGGGTGGTGACGCGTTCCAGTTCGGTGGTCAGCTCATCGTGGCGCGCCGTGGCCGCGGCGACGCGGGCTCGTGCCTCCTGACGGCGGGTACGGACCTCGTCGAGCAGGGGTTCGGCGCGCTCGGCCAGGACTTCGACGACCGATGCGGCATCCGAATCCGTCTCGTCCAGTGCCGAACTCAACGCCTCGAACAATCCGGCGCGTACGGGGGAGTAGATCTCGCGGTGCTCGTCCCACCAGGTCCGCAACGCGGCCGTGACCTCGGAGCGGGTCAAGGCGACCGCCGCTTCGGCGTGCGCGACTTCCGCGGCGGCCGCGTCGCGCAGTTCCCGCGCGCGCTCGGCCAGCCGCTCGGCCCTGGTGCGTTCGGCGGCAGCGGTCTCCACCGCGGCGACCGCCTTGCGGACCGCGCGCACGTCGGCGTCGCGTTCCTCGGCGTGCCCGCGCACGGCGGTGGTGAGCTGCTCGGCCCGTGTCGCCTCCGGAAGCGGCGTCCAGGCGATTCCCGCCTCCTCGGCCGCGGCGCGCAGGTCGTCCTCACCACGAGCGAGCGCGGCGGCGGCGGTGCGCACCGCGGTGCGCGCGCGCTCGGCCTCCTGGGTCCGCTGGTCCAGGGTCTGGCGGGACTTGAGCGCCTTGTCGGCGTGCACGCCCGCCGAGGTCTCCAGGCGCCGCACCGCGTCGGCCAGGTCGTCGAGCTGCTGTTTGCCCTCGTAGGCGCTGGAACGCTGGAGGTTCTCCCGGTCGGTGAGGGCTTGCTCGTAGGCGCGGTCGGCTTCCTCGGCCCTGGCCTCGGCGGCGGTGCGCTCGGTCTCCCTGCGCTCGCGCAGGGCGGTCGCGGCGAACAGCGCGGTACTCGCGTGGGTGACCGCATCGAGCCGCGCGCGCACCTGGTCGACGTCCGTCTTCGCCTGCACGGCGAGATATTTGCGATACACCGCGACGAACGCCCGCGTCGCCGTGTCGGCGTGCACCAGGCCCTCCAGGGTGCGACCGACCTCCTCCATGTCGCTGAACGAGCGGGCGGCGTCCAGGATCAGCTGCTCGTCGAGCGGGCGCAGGCCGTCGGCGAGCGCCTGCGACAGGCCGCGCGGGTCCAGGTTCTTGGCCAACTGCGGACGGCGAAGCGTGAGAATCAGATTGATCAGCTGGTCATAGCGCTGCGACCCGAGACCGAACATGCGCGCGTCGATGGCGTTGCGGTAGTCGAGGGGCCGGTCGACGATCGAATCGGTGCCGATCTGCTCGGCGAGCTGTTTGCGGGTGAACGGACGGTCGTCCGGTCCGATCAACGAGAAGTCCACACCGACCCGGCCGTCGGCGACGAAATACCAGCGGGTCACCTTGTCCGAGGATCGAGTGGCGCGCATACCGATGCCGACGGTGACCGTCTCGGGGTCCTCCCAGCGGCCGCGCGCGAACTCCATCCAGACATAGGAGTAGGCCGAGTCCTGCTTGCGGTAGAGCAGGTTCGACTTCATCGTGCGTTCCTCGCCGGCGAACGGGTTGAGCCTGCGCGGCTCGATCCGTCCGTCCAAGACGAAGGGGAACAGCACTTCCAGCGCCTTCGTCTTGCCCGACCCGTTCGGTCCGCGCAGGACCAATCTGCCGTCGGCGAAACAGAACTCCTGGTCGCGGTAATCCCATAGGTTGACGATCCCGGCGCGGGTCGGGGTGAACCGCACTCCGCCGTGAATGAGCGACATCCGTCAGTTCCCTTCCGTACCGGTGCCGTCGGGCCCGTAGGTGTCGGCCGCCGTGACGAACAGTTCCGCGGCCCGCTTGCTGCGTACCGTGACGACCGCGCCACGGTAGCGGGCCAACGCGGGCAGCACGAGCAGCCCGTCGTCCACCACGCGGACCAGGCTCAGCCGCTCCAGCAATGCCACCACCTCGGTGGTGAGGCGCGCGACGTCGGCCTGCCACTGCGCGGCGAACGTCGTACCGTAACGGTCGGCCAGCGCCTGGACCGTCTCGCGCAGCCAAGTCCGGTCGATCAGCGGATAGCCGGGCGAAGCCGGCAAATCCTCCTGGGCCCGCGGGTCCTCCGGCGGATCGACGTCGCAGGCAAGTGCATCCGGTGCGCCGGATTCCGCGAGCGGGGTGAACACGGTGGATTCGGGGATGGCTTCGTCGAGCTGGGCGGCCAGTGCCTCGCCGTGGTCCGCCGCGCCGGTGCGCCGCGGCAGCGGGTGGTCGATATCCACTACCCGGTCGGCGATCTCGCCGGCCAGTAGCAGGGCGACCTGCGCGAGCGTGCCGGTCCCGGGGAAGCGGACGTCCGACAGCCGCCCCGAGGTGTCGATCAGCGCGACGCCCTCCGCCCGGCGTTCGGCGCGCAATCCGGTGAACAGCTCCACCTCCGCCACCACCCGCTCCTGGGCGAGGACAGGCCGCTCCTCCGGCGCGAGATCCTCGGCGTAGACCACCGGTTGTTCGACCAGCGCCCTGCGCACCCGGCGCGCGATCCCGGCGGTGCCGGTCGTGTGCGCCGAAAGACCGGCAACCGTGGCGTCTTCGGTCAGCAGACCCCGCACGCTGTGCAGATGCTGCAGCGCCCGTGGCGGCCGGAACAGTGCGAAGACCACCGGCCGGTCGATGTCGTAGAGCGCCTCACCGGCTTCCGGATCACTGGCCCAGCCGCCCGCGTCGCCGTCGGCCAAGGTGAGCGCGCCGCGTAGGGTCAGCCAGCCCACCGCGTCGACGAAGGCGTCGCGGTCGGCGGCCCGGTCGGTGGCGAGTTCGAGTCCGTCCACCCGGCTCGCGTAGGCGGCGACCTGTTCGGCCAGCTCGGAGAGCGTGATCTGGTCTCCCGCGCGTCCCAGCGCGGCGAGCGCGAGGGCGAGATAGGCATAGCGGCGGCGGTCGAAGACGCGCTCGGCGGCGGTGCGCGCGGGCCTGCCCGAGTCCAGGTGGTCGAGCACCGGGAAGACCCGCGCGGTGGTCTCGGTGACTTCGAGCCGGTAGCCGAACAATTCGGCGAGGTCCTCGCGCAACTCGGTGGCCCAGCGCCGGATCAGCGGCAGTGCGATCCGGTCCGGGTAGCTGCGGGTCACCAGGTGGTTGGCCAGGACGACCCGCGCGGCGCGTTGATAGTTGTCGAGCGCGAGCGCATCGATGGTGCGTCCGTGCATCAGCGGCGCTCCCCGCGCGGGTGCGACCGTGCTTTGGTCGTCTGCTCGATCTTCAGTGTCCGGTTGTTCAAGCGCAGCAGCCCCCGGGTTGTGCGCACCACCGTCGGGCCGTCGTGTTCGGACACCGTGAGGGTGACGCCGCTGTCGGAGCCGGTGGTGCCCGCCACCCGGCCGCGCACCGGAACCCACGCGGTGGACGCGGCGTCCAGCAGCCGCAGCAGCACTTCTGTCTCCCGGTCGTCCAGGACCCGTTCGTGCACGTCCCCCGCGGCCAGCGACCTGGCGGCCTCGGCGCGGGCCCGCTGTGCGTCCAACTGGGCCTCGCGCAGGCGCCGGATACCGGCGTCGTTGCGGTGGATGCGGGCGGGCGCACCGGCCGAAGGCGGACGCCCGGTCTCGGCCAGCGTGCGGGAGATCTCCAACGGCGGTGCGTCCCACCAGGACCGGATCGCCGGAATCACGTCGGCGTCCGGGTGCTCCATCGCCAGGTGCCGTGGTTTGCCCAGCCCGAACACGGCGTCGAACAGCGCGTGGGCGCTGTCCACGGTCGGCGCCGCGGTGAACCAACCGGCCAGATGCCGCAGCGCCGATTCCCGGCTGACCCCGCCGCGTCGTGTCTCGGTGACCCGCCGCAGCAGCGAGAGCACCGCGGCGATGGCGCTCATGGTGGCCTCGCGCAGCCGCTCGGCCTCCGTCGGGCCGTCCGCCACACCGGCGGACGCCACGAACCAGGTCCGCAGTCCGTCCCATCTGGCCTGCCAATCGGCGCGGCGTTCCTCGATGCTCAGCAGCACTCGTTCGTCGCAGCGCGCCGCCCGGACGATCAGGTCGTCGGCTCCGGTTTCCTCGATCTCGGCGATCGCCGCCGCCAGCCGCGGGGTGAATCGGGCCAGGTCCAGGCTGAACTCCCGCATGTGCGCCAGCAGCGCGTCCTTGTGCGCGAGAAACGATTCCGGGGTGATCTCGGTGGTGCGCACCAGGTCGCCGAGCCCCAGATAGAAGTGCGCCGCGCGGGCGGCCAGGTCGGACAGGGCGGTGTCGAGACGACGCAGTGTGCGGTAGACGCGTTCGGCGTCGCCCGCCCGATTGGCCTCGGCCAGGGTGTGCAGATCGGCCAGCAACTCCGGCAGCACGAGGCGCGACAGCGAGGCGTCGTCGAGGCGCGCGCTGAGCACACCGGCGACCGCCCGGTATGCCTGGAATCCTGCCTGGGAGAACTGGTATACGTAGTGCCGGTTGCGGTATTCGGCCAGTGTCGCGGCGCGGGTTCCGTCGTAACTGCGTTCCAGCACCCCCCAGTGGTGCAGTTGGTCGAGCAGCGGACCGATCTCGGCCGCGGTCAGGCGTGCGGCGGCTGGGTCGGTTCCATCCCGGGGCAGTTCCGGCGCACCGGTTTCCTGCTTCCATCGCTCGTCCTCACGCGAACCGGTAGGAAGCGTGCGTGATTCCGTGGTGCGCTTCGCATCCCCGGCCATTGCGACCGGTCGGTCCGAAATAGTCGAATCCGGCCCGCGCAGCAGGCTCCCGTGGCGTTCGATCCACTCCGCGACGTCGTCGGCGTGCAGCAGCACCACGTACGCCGCTCGCGCACTGTCGAACGCCCGCAGCACCCGGAGGTAGTCCGCGCGCCGCTCGGCGGTGGCGAAAGAGAACAGCCGCAGCCGGTCGTCCCAGGGGGTGTCGGCACAGCCGTCATCGGAGTCGGTCACCGGGAACAGGGTAGTAGCGGGCCGATCGCCACCTGCACGATGTTCCGCTGTTCGGCGTGGCCGGGTCCGGTTCGTCACCATTCGCCGCGGCTGCGCAGCGGTGCGGCTCACTCGACGGACAACGCACGCATCTGGTCCAGATACGCGCGGGTGCGTGGGTCGCCGGGGAATCGCTCGATGATCTCGCGCGCGACTTCGCCCGCGATCCACATCAGCGACGGCAGCGACCGCCTGCTGCCCGCGAACGCGCGCTTGCCCTCGGCCACCGCCAGTTCCAGGTCACGGTCGCGCACCGCGACCACGGCCAGCGTCAGGTGCGCCTCGGAGACGCGCATCGGGTTGCGGACCGTGCCGTCGGGGCGGGTGGCGTTGCGGATCACCTCGCGCGCGTAGGTTTCGGCGAGCCGATCCTCGCCCGCCACCCGGCAGCAGTCCATCGCGTAGAAGTCGAACTTGTTCGCGTCGATGACGAAATGGTTGTCCAGATTCGCCGGATGTTCGAGTCGCTCCAAGATAGCTCGGCCGTCGTCGAGGGCGGCATCAACCTCCCGTGGGTCACCCAGTCTGGCCCAGGCTTTGGCGCGTTGGGCGGCGAGCTGAACGCCGACGCGCAGGTGCTGGCTTACTTCCAGCGTCGGCTGCACGGTCTCGATGACGCCGCGGTAGTTGCCCTGGGTCAGCGCGAACCACGCGGTCATTTCCGCTGCCCACGCGGCGATCTCGAGATGCTCCGCCTCGCGCGCCAGCGATTGTGCGGCGCGGCGAGTCGCCTCCGCGGCGGTGCGCCGGCCGAGATCGTAATCCACGCAACCAACCAGCAAAGCGACCCATCCAGCGAGAACGAGGATTTCGCGGTGTTGTGCGAGGGTCAGGCGACCATCCAGCAACGATGTGATCCTGCGCAGCCAGGCCGTGCCCTCGGCGTGCAGGTCGTGCGGGTCGGCGTAGGAGTATTCGCAGCACAGGCGCTCGGCGGTGATGCGGATGGCCTCCAGCGTCACCGAGGACACGTCGGACATGCGCAGTCGCCCGAGGAACTCGAGCGTATCCATGCCCGTCGCCGAGAGCAATTCGTCGTCCCGGTTGGGTCTCGCCTTCGGGAAGAACGCCGCGGCCACCGTGTCGAAGGTCGCGGCGATGATGGGCGCGTAGAAATCGTCGGGGCGTGATTCGCCCGATTCCCAACGGCGCCAGTTGCGTAGGAGCGTACTGTCGGTCGGCAGGTTGTGCGAAGACTTTCCACGCATCACGCGAACAGCGTCGGCTTGCGACCACCCCCTCGCGTCACGCTCGGAACGCATTCGGACAGCCCAGACGGGTCGATCGTCGGTAGCGGCCACGTCTGTAGTATCGCACCAGTTAACGTTTGGTGGCCCTAAGAGGGCAGGCAGATGTCCGTGTGTTGCCAGCTACATTCGGGCCGCCGCGTTGTGCATCCTGGACATGGCGCCAGATGTTTGCCAACCCCTCCTGTAAGAGCAGTTGCAAGTACATCTGCTCTTGCACGAAGCGCAAATACCCCGTAAAACGGGTGGATCCACATAAGAGAACAGCGATCCCAATCCAACGGAGGTTCGGGTGGAAGCGTTGATCTATGGATACTTGCGTGACGATCTGGCCGATGGCCATAGCAAAGAGCTCGAGGCCGCGATGAGCAGCCTCGCCCGCGAGGAAGGGCTGTGCTTCGCCGCAACGTTCCATGAATCGACCGGCGGTGACGGGACGGCTTTCGCCGAGCTCACGGCGGAACTCAAGCGCGCCGACGCGCATCATGTGGTGGTTCCCTCACTCGATCACTTTGCCGGTCAGACGATTCCGCGCGACATCCTGATCGCCAAATTGGCTCAGGACGCGGCGGCGCGGGTGTGGACCGTGGAGAGCTGACCGCCGCGACCGGAATGTCCGGTACCGCACCGATCCCCACCGTCGCAGCCAGGTCGCCGCACCGGTCGCGATCACACCCGCTGCCAGGGAAGCGAGCAGCCCCGCGAGCCGGTGCTGTTCGAACAGCGGGTACACCTGCCAGTGCAGCAGATAGACGAACAGGGAACCGTCTGCCAGCACCGCCGCGCAGACGGCGACGACAGCGGGGGCCCGGACCGCGGACAACCACACCAGTGCGAGCAAACCCGCCATGATCAGTCGTTCCCGCTCGGGAACGCCGAAATAACCAGGCACCGCGATCAGTACGACGGCACTCACCGTCATCCGCTGCCACATCGACGTCGCCTTCGCCGCCGCCCAGCCGAGCGCGAAGAGCCAGACCGCCAGCGGAGAGAACGGGATGTCCTTCGCCGAATACAGACCGAACGCCTGGTATCGGAAAACGAGGGTCAGCGCGACCAGCGCCATCGCGAACCGGAACGGCTCGGCGCGTTGCCACCGGTCCACCGCGGGGATCCGGATCAGCAGCGCCGCGACCAGCATGAAGTACAGGAGCACCTCGAGAAACCACAGGTGCCCGGCGGTGGCGCTGTCGTGCGGGCCGAGGATCTTGTTCAGCAACAGGACATTCTGCCAACCGTAGTAGTCGCTGAACGGCAGTGTCAGCGCCACCCAGAGCGCCGTCGGCACCGCGATGAATCCCACGGCGCGCAGTGTGTGCCGCCATCGCTTGGCGGGTGGCGCCGCGGTCACGGCGAACCGCGCGAAGTTGAATCCGGCCACCCCGAGCAGCACGTGTGCCGCCCCCCACCGCACGAACACTCCCGCGTGCGCGCTCACGATGAGCACGATGCCGACAGCGCGTAGCAGTGTCGCGGTGTCGAGCGTCCGTCCGAAGCGCCTGCGGCTCCCGGGTGTCCGCTCCAGATCCGCTACGGGCGTGTTCGGCCAGTCGGCGGGGAGGCCGCCGAGTGCCCGCTCCAGTCGCGCCGCGGTGGTCACGTAGGTGAGCGAGTTACCGCCGAGATCGACGAAGGTGCTGTCCGCGTGGATCCGCGCGGGGTCGATGCCGAGGGTGGCGGCGTAGAGAGCGCGGATGTCACGTCCTTGCGCCGCGGGCCCGGCCAGGCGGCGGATAGCGGGGTAGTCGGGTTTGCCATTGGGTAGCCGAGGCATCCGTTCGACCGCGTGGACTCGAACCGCGGCGGCGGGCAGACCGGACAGCTGCGCGGCGTGCTCGGTCGGATCCGGCCGGGGGTTCTCCACCGCGATGATCAGATGCGCGTCGTCGTCGGCACAACAAGCCGTGAATCCGGCCTCCGCCAGCCCGGATTCGAGCCGTTCCAGGTCGATGCGCAATCCGAAGATCTTGGCGAACCGGCTGCGCCTGCCGACCACCCGATACAGGCCCTCCGGTGTGCGCCGGGCCAGGTCGCCGGTGCGCAGTGCCCCGAGCGTACGGCCGAGGGCGAGATCCCCCGCCGACTTCGCGTAGCCCATCATCACATTGGGCCCGTGATAGACCAGTTCGCGCGGTTCGTCCTCTTCGTCGCCGGCATCCTCGACCGGCTCGAGGGTGAATTCGCCACCGGGAATGGGGATCCCGATACAGTCGGGATGCGCGCTCGCCAGATGTGGGGGCAGATACGCCATCCGGGCGGTGGCCTCGGTCTGGCCATACATCACCACGAAGTCCCAGCCGCGTTCCCGGCCGAGCTCGGCGAATTCGCGCACCCGCTCCGGAGCGAGCCTGCCGCCCGCTTGCGTGATGTAGCGCAGGTGCGGCAGGGGCTTGCGGGCGAAACCGATCCGGTCCAGGAGATCGATGGTGTAGGGCACCGCGGCGAAAGACGTTGCCCGGCAGTCCCGGAAGGCCTGCCAGAATTCCACGTCGAGTACCGACCGGTCGGTGAGCAGGAGGCTCGCTCCGCGCACCAGGTGACTGTGCACCACCGACAGCCCGTAGCAGTAGAACATCGGCAAGGTGGTGGCCGCGCAGTCGTCCGGCCCGATGGCCAGGTAGTCGGCGATGGCGGCGGCGTTCGACCGCAGGTTCTCCGCGGAGAGCCGGACCAGCTTCGGCGACCCGGTCGACCCCGACGTGCTCAGCAGCAGCGCGAGATCCGGATGCAGACGATGCGCCGAGCGTTCCCGGACCACGCGGGCGCGGCCGTCTTCGATGACAATGTCCGGGTCATAAGTATCCCGCAACTCCGCAGTGATCCGCTCGGCGAGCAAGACGACGCACCCGGCACTGAGCGCTCCGAGATACGCGACGAGCGAGGCGAGATCATTGCGCGCGGCGAGCGCGACAAGGCGCCGGGCCGGGCCCAGCTCGGTCGCGTAAGCCTCGACGAGCGCCGCAAGCCGAGCGTAGGTCACCTGCCGGCCGGGCGCGCACCCGGCACCGCCGTCCGCGCCCGCAAGGTCGGGGCAATGGACGGCGATCCGCTCGTCGAAGGTGCGCAGACGCTCGACGATCGGATGGACGGTCACCGGCGAAAGTGTAGGAGGCGGCCTTTGGACGGCCCTGAGGTGCCCCCCGGCGAACTTTCGGCGAACCCGGCGGCGGGCGGGCGCCCGCACCGAACGCCCCGTCGCGCAACCGATCAGAGACCGAAGCTGCCCGGACCCCGCCTGCGCAGGTACTTCTCGAATTCGGCTGCGATGGCGTCGCCATCGATCTTGGCCATCGCCTCGTTGACGTCGACCGCCGCGTCCCCGCGCTCCTCCAGCGAGCGCACGTACTCGCTGATCTCCTCGTCGCCCACGGTCATCTCGTTGACCGCGGTCTCCCAATCCTCGGCCTGCTTGGGCAGCTCACCCAGCGGCACCTCGATGTCGAGCACGTCCTCGACCCGGTGCAGCAGCGCGATGGTCGCCTTCGGATTCGGCGGCTGGGAGACATAGTGCGGGACCGCGGCCCAGAACGACACCGCCGGGACGCCCGCCTTCACGCACTGGTCCTGTAGCACGCCGGTGATGCCGGTCGGTCCCTCGTAGCGGGTCTGCTCCAGGTTGAACCGCTCGGCCGCCTCCTTGCTGTAGGCCGAGCCGGTCACCGGCACCGGCCTGGTGTGCGGGGTGTCCGCGAGCAGGGCGCCGAGGATCACGACCGTCTGCACCCCGAGTTGCTCGATGAACTCCAGCAGGTCGCCGCAGAAACTGCGCCAGCGCATGTTCGGTTCGATGCCGCGCAGCAGCACCACGTCGCGGTCGCTGCCGGGCGGCGAGCAGACCGACAACATCGTCGACGGCCACTGGATTTCCCTGGTCACCCCGTCCACCTGACGCACCGTCGGCCGGTTGACCTGATAGTCGTAGTAGTCCTCGGAGTCGAGTTCGGCCAACGGCTCGGCGTCCCAGATCAGTTCCAGATGCTCGACGGCGCCGCTGGCCGCGTCACCGGCGTCGTTCCACCCCTCGAAGGCGGCGACCAGTACCGGATCCCGCAACGTCGGCAGTTCCGGATCGGGAGTTTCACTGGCGTTCACTCGGTCAGCCTACGGTGTGTGGCGATATGGCGTGTCCTCTGACGGCCGGACCGGGTGGCGTGTTTCCGCGTGCCGGCGGCGGCGCCGGGCCGGGCGTGTGGCCCAGGACACCGAGCCTCGACGCGGTGGCCTGGAACGTCCACCCCGCCCACTACGCTGGAGCGCATGTCTGCGTCCATCCCCGCCGAGTTCGACACCACGCTACTCGACACGCTGCGCCGCCGTGTCGTCATCGGCGACGGTGCGATGGGCACCATGCTGCAAGCGGCTGATCTGACCCTGGACGATTTCCGCGGGCTGGAGGGCTGTAACGAGATCCTCAACGACACCCGTCCCGACGTTCTGCGTGGTATCCACCGCGCCTATTTCGAGGCGGGCGCCGACGCGGTCGAGACCAACACCTTCGGCTGCAACCTGCCCAACCTTGCCGACTACGACATCGCCGACCGGATCCGCGACCTCTCCGAGCGGGGTACCCGGCTGGCCCGCGAGGTCGCCGACGAGATGGGCCCGGCCGCCGACGGTACGCCACGGTACGTCCTCGGCTCGATGGGTCCCGGCACCAAGCTGCCCACGCTCGGTCACGCCGCGTTCGCCGCGCTGCGCGACGCCTACACCGAGGCAGCCCTCGGCATGCTCGACGGCGGCGCCGACGCCATTCTCATCGAAACCTGCCAGGACCTGTTGCAGGTGAAGGCGGCGGTGACCGGAAGCCGCCGCGCGATGGCGAAGCTGGGCCGCCGGATCCCGATCATCACGCACGTCACGGTGGAGACCACCGGCACCATGCTGGTCGGCAGCGAGATCGGCGCGGCGCTCACCGCGCTGGAGCCGCTCGGCATCGACATGATCGGCCTGAATTGCGCGACCGGTCCGGACGAGATGAGCGAGCACCTGCGCCACCTGTCGCGGCACGCGCAGGTGCCGGTCTCGGTGATGCCGAACGCCGGGCTGCCGGTGCTGGGAGCCGACGGGGCGGTGTACCCGCTCACCCCCGAGGAGCTGGCCGTCGCCCTGCGCGGGTTCGTCACCGAGTTCGGGCTGGCCCTGGTGGGCGGCTGCTGCGGGACCACGCCGGAGCACATCCGCCAGGTCACCGCCGCGGTGCGCGAGGTCGAGCCGACCCTGCCGCCGATCGCCGAGCGGCGCGCGCCGGTGCACGAGCCCAGCGTGTCCAGCATGTACACCGCGGTGCCGTTCGACCAGGACGCCTCGGTCCTGATGATCGGCGAGCGGACGAACGCCAACGGTTCCAAGGCGTTCCGGGAGGCCATGCTGGCCGGGGACTGGCAGAAGTGCCTGGACATCGCCAAGGACCAGACCCGCGACGGCGCGCACATGCTCGACCTGTGCGTCGACTACGTCGGCCGGGACGGCACCCGCGACATGGCGGAGCTGGCCGGACGGCTGGCCACCGCCTCGACGCTGCCGATCATGCTCGACTCCACCGAGGCCCCGGTGCTGCAGGCCGGGCTGGAACACCTCGGCGGGCGGTGCGCGGTCAACTCGGTCAACTACGAGGACGGCGCGGGCCCCGATTCGCGGTTCCAGCAGACCATGCGGCTGGTCGCCGAGCACGGCGCCGCGGTGGTCGCGCTGACCATCGACGAGGAGGGCCAGGCCCGCACGGCGGCGAAGAAGGTCGAAATCGCCGAGCGGCTGATCGCCGACATCACCGGCAACTGGGGGCTGTCGGAGAGCGACATCATCATCGACACGCTCACCTTCACCCTGGGCACCGGTCAAGAGGAGTCCCGCCGCGACGGTCTGGAGACCATCGAGGCGATCCGCGAGCTCAAGCGCCGCCATCCGCGCGTGCAGACCACCTTGGGCCTGTCCAACATCTCCTTCGGCCTCAATCCCGCGGCCCGCCAGGTGCTCAACTCGGTCTTCATGCACGAATGCGTGGAGGCCGGCCTGGATTCCGCGATCGTGCACGCCTCCAAGATCCTGCCGATCAGCCGGATCCCGGACGAGCAGCGCGAGGCCGCGCTGGACCTGGTGTACGACCGCCGCGCCGAGGGCTATGACCCGCTGCAGAAGCTGATGGAGCTGTTCGAAGGCGTGTCCACGTCCTCGTCGAAGGAGTCGCGGGCGGAGGAGCTGGCCGCGCTGCCACTGTTCGAGCGGCTGGAGCGGCGGATCGTCGACGGCGAGCGAGCGGGCATGGAGGCCGACCTGGACGCGGCCATGACCGAGGTGCCGCCGCTGCAGATCATCAACGAGACTCTGCTGGCGGGGATGAAGACGGTCGGTGAGCTCTTCGGGTCCGGCCAGATGCAGCTGCCGTTCGTGCTGCAGTCCGCCGAGGTGATGAAGGCCGCCGTCGCCTACCTCGAGCCGCACATGGAGGCCACCGACGACAGCGGCAAGGGCCGCATCGTGCTGGCCACCGTGAAGGGCGACGTGCACGACATCGGCAAGAACCTGGTGGACATCATCCTGTCGAACAACGGCTACGAGGTGGTCAATCTCGGCATCAAGCAGCCGATCGCCACCATCCTGGACGCGGCGGTGGACAAGAAGGCCGACGTCATCGGCATGTCCGGCCTGCTGGTGAAGTCGACCGTGGTGATGAAGGAGAACCTCGAGGAGCTCAACGCCAAGGGCGTGGCCGAGCAGTTCCCGGTGCTGCTCGGCGGCGCGGCCCTCACCCGGTCGTACGTGGAGAACGACCTGACCGCGGTGTACGAGGGCGACGTGCATTACGCGCGAGACGCGTTCGAGGGCCTGCGGCTGATGGACGACATCATGACCCGCAAGCGCGGTGGCGAACTCGACCCGGACAGCCCGGAGGCCGTCGCCGAGCGGGAGAAGGCCGCCGAGCGCCGAGCGCGGCACGAGCGCTCCAAGCGGATCGCCGCGGAGCGCCGGGCGGCCGAGGTGCCCGTCGTGGTGCCCGAACGCTCCGACGTCGCGGCCGAGCTGCCGGTGCCGGTGCCGCCGTTCTGGGGCACCCGCGTAGTGAAAGGTCTCGCGCTGCACGAATACTCGGGTCTGCTGGACGAGCGGGCCCTGTTCCTCGGGCAGTGGGGTCTGCGTGGGCAGCGCGGTGGTGACGGGCCCAGCTACGAGGAACTGGTGGAGGCCGAGGGCAGGCCGCGCCTGCGCGCCTGGCTGGACCGGCTGAGCACGGAAGGCGTCCTGCAGCACGCCGCGGTCGTATACGGCTATTTTCCCGCGGTGTCCGAAGGCGACGATGTCATCGTGCTCACCGAGCCGGAACCCGACGCGCCGGAACGGTATCGGTTCACCTTCCCGCGTCAGCAGCGCGACCGGTTCCTGTGCATCGCCGACTTCATCCGCTCGCGGGCGTACGCCCGAACGGCCGGTCAGGTCGACGTCCTGCCGTTCCAGCTGGTCACCATGGGTCAGCCGATCGCCGATTTCGCCAACGAGCTGTTCGCGGGCGACAGCTACCGCGACTACCTCGAGGTGCACGGCATCGGCGTCCAGCTCACCGAGGCGCTGGCCGAGTACTGGCACCGCCGCATCCGCGAGGAACTCGTCCTCGACGGCCACGCGGTCGCCGACTCGGACCCGGCGGACGTGCTGGACTACTTCAAACTCGGCTATCGCGGCGCACGCTACTCCTTCGGTTACGGCGCCTGCCCCGAGTTGGAGGATCGCGCCAAGCTGGTCGATCTCCTCGAGGCCGACCGCATCGGCGTCACGCTGTCGGAAGAGTTGCAGCTGCATCCGGAACAGTCGACGGATGCCTTCGTCCTGGTGCATCCGGAGGCGAAGTACTTCAACGCGTAGCAGTGGGGATGTGGCGCGCCACGTTCACCTCGCCGATCGCATGGCCGCGGGTAGTCCGGCGGACGGCGGCGCAGTTCTCGCCTTTGCGTCCGTGCGTGGTCCGCCGCGAACGTAGCGTGGCGTCGCGGTCGGGCAACGAATACTGGTGGCCGACGAACCATAGCGAAATGCTGTCGCGCCAAGGGCCTTTGCTACCTGCCCGGATGTCGTGGCGCGCTGGCCTCGGCGCGTTCGGCGGCGCGTCCCAGGGGTGGGCGCGCGCGGTTTACCTGGGCGATCGACCATCCCCGTGCCGGGAGGTGGATGTCTGTCGGGTAGATGTGCCATTGTCGAAGGCGTTGTAACTGCATCCGGGGCAGTCGGCGGATGCGTTCGCGTCCCTGCTCAGTGGTGCGAAGCACCTCGGCGCGTACGCCTTCGGAGTCTTTCCGGGCTTGCGCGTGGAGTGCGAAACGGCTAGGCGCGTAAGTAGGAGAGGCACACCACCATGACGGCGGATCGATTGATCGCGGGACGGTATCGGCTCACGGATCCGATCGGCACCGGCGCCATGGGCGTGGTCTGGCGGGCGACCGACGAGCGGTTGCAGCGCACCGTCGCGGTCAAACAGGTGCTCCTGGGTCCCGGACTGACCGGGTCCGCGGCGGTGGAGGCGAAACGGCGTGCCATGCGGGAGGGGCGGATCGCCGCGCGCCTGCATCATCCGAACGCCATCACCGTGTTCGACGTGGCGGAGGAGGACGGCCAGCCCTGGCTGGTCATGGAGTATCTGGACGCGCCGAGCCTGGCGGCCAAACTGTCGGGCGCTCGCACCCTGCCGCCGCTCGAGGTCGCCCGGATCGGCGCGCAGGCGGCGAGCGCCCTGGCGGCCGCACACGACGCGGGCATCATGCACCGGGACGTGAAGCCGGCGAACCTGCTCGTCGCCGACGACGGCACGGTCAAGATCACCGACTTCGGCATCTCTCGCGCGGTCGGCGACGTAACGGTCACGGCCACCGGATTTCTCGCCGGGACGCCGGCCTATCTGTCGCCGGAGGTGGCTCGCGGCGAGGATCCCGAACCGGCTTCCGACGTCTTCGCCCTCGGTTCGACGCTGTACGCGGCAGTGCAGGGCACCCCGCCGTTCGGCGAGGGGGACAACCCGCTGGCCTTACTGCATTCGGTCGCGCGAGGCGAGATCCCGCCGCCCGAGGCCGCGGCTTCGCTGGGGCCGGTACTGATGTACCTGCTCGCTCCGGCCGTCGCCGACCGCCCGACCATGCGGGAGGCGAGAACGCTCCTGGAAGCCGTTGCCGCGGGCCGGGATCCGCAGTTGCCCGCGGCGGTGACCAAAGTGATTCCCGCACCCGCCACGGCTGCCGCCGCGACCACCGTGCTGCCGAACCACCCCGCTGTGCTCTCGCCGGAGCAGCCGGGCGACACCGGAGTGACCGCGGTCGTACCCGCGGAGTCGGGTCCGTCCGTGCCGCAACCGGTCACGCCGGCGCCGCGTCGGGCCGGGATGGCGGCGACCTTGCCGGGCGTGCTGCGTGGCCGGCAGCGAGGCCGGCTGATCGCCGTGGAAGTCGCCGCGGTCGTCGGGGTGCTGATCCTGGTCGGCATCATCGCGATGCTGGCCGGAGCGGACGGCGAGGGCGGAGCCGCGCCGACCTCGTCGGCCGTACCTCCGGCCGCTGTGGCGCCCGAGAACGCGCCGTCACCGGGCGACGCGGCCGGAGCCGAGCCGCGGCAGGCTCCGGCGCAAGCTCCCGGCCAAGCTCCGGCGCAAACCTCCGCCGCATCGCCCGCGCCCACGTCCGGGCCGGTGCCGGGGCCCGCGCCCACGTCGGCGGGTGCTCCGCCGCCCCCGCCCGCCCCGGGAACCACCCCTCCGGCGCAGACGACGAATCCCGCCCCGAGCACCACCCCGCCGCCGCTCAGCACCACGCCTCAGCCCACCACGTCGAGCCCTGCCCCGACCACCACCGGGCCGGCCACCACGGCGACGACGACGCCGTCCGGGCCGCCGACCTCCGACCGGATCGCCGCGTTCATCCAGGGCTACTACGGCATGCTGCCCACCAACGTGTCCGGCGCCTGGACGCAGCTGGCGCCCGGATACCAGGCGCAGACCGGCTACGACTCCTATGTGAAATTCTGGGGCACCATCCGTTCGGTGAGCGTCGGCTCGGTCACGCAGAACGGCGGTAACCGGGCGGTGGTCGCGCTCACCTATATCTTGAAGAACGGGACGACGACCTCCGAGAACCGCTGGATCGAGGTCGTCGGCGACAGCGCCAAGCTGCAGATAGCAGCGTCGGGCACGTAGTCGCCGTTCGCTTCCGCCCGGTCCGCGGCGGTGCGTTCAGGCGCAGTCTCGGCCGCACGCGTCCGGCGCGGCAGCATGGTCGCCTGCTGGGCGACCTCGCCCCGCCCGGCGCGATGGGCTCCGGCGTGGGCCGTTGGATCCGGCCGCCTCGGCTGGGTGGGGCAGCGGCGTGCTCCGTCCGGCGATACGGTTCGTGCGGGCGTCTCGGCCGGTGATCGCGGGCACGCCGAGCACTGCCGAGGACATGGACGCGATCTAGGAGAAGGACCGAAACGTGACAGCGCGACTGGCTGGGGTGCTCTGGGACATGGACGGCACGCTGCTCGACTCGGAGAAACTCTGGGACGTGGCGGTGCGGGAGTTGGCGCGCGAGCACGGTCACGAGATGACCGACGCGATCCGGCACGCCCTGATCGGGGCATCGGGCCCGAACGCCCTGCGCATCATGTTCACCGGCCTGGGCATCGAGCCGACGCCCGCCTCGCTGCGGGCAGCGGGGGAGTTCCTGGAACGACGGGTGACCGAATTGATGACCGGCCCCATTCCGTGGCGGCCGGGCGCGAAGGACGCGCTGGCCATGGTCCGCGCCGCGGGTCTGTCCAGTGCGCTCGTCACCAATACCAAGCGGTCGCTCACGGAGTTCGGTCTCGACACCCTGGGGCGCGACTTCTTCGACGTCTCGGTCTGCGGCGACGAGGTGGCGCACGGCAAGCCGGAGCCGGATGTCTATCTGCGCGCCGCCGAGTTGCTCGGGCTCGCTCCGGAACACTGCGTGGCGGTGGAGGACTCGCCCACCGGTGCCCGTGCGGCGCAGGCGGCGGGCTGCGCACTGGTGGTCGTCCCGTGCGAGATTCCCGTGCCGGACGCGCCGGGACGGGTGTTCCGTGATTCACTCGTCGGGCTGACCGCCGCGGATCTGGAACAGGCGCTACGCCTACGCGATTGAGTGGCCTGGCGACCGCGGCGCGCGCGGCCGCCGTGCTCCGCCGGGACGAGAGTTACTGTCCCGCAACGGGAGTGCGCGCAGATGGTAGGTGTGACTGTGATCACCGGCAATCTCGCCGAATCCCGGGCGTGTCGGCGAGCGCTCCACCAAAATGACGCCATGGCAGCGTTGGGCGTCCTCGGCGAAATCGTAGATACCGCACGGTATCCCCTGGTGGATCCGGAAGGGCCGGCGCTGCGCGATACGGTGCGGCGCGCCCGCGCGGAACTGGCCGACACCGGATGCACGGTGCTGCGTGGTTTCATCCGCCCCGAGCTGACCGACACCCTTCGGGCGCAGGGGGAGCGGATGGCCCCGCACGCGCACTACGAGGTCGAGCAGGTCAACGCCTACAACATCCCGCTGGACGCGGACCTGCCGGAAGACCACCCGGGCCGGATCGTGCTGGAGCGCGGCAACGCCTTCGTGCCCCGCGACCGCATCCCCGCCGACGCGCTGATCCACCGCCTGTACACCGACGAGCTGTTCCAGCGGTTCGTCGCCGACTGTTTCGGTTTGACCGAATTGCACGAGTTCGCCGATCCTCTCGCCGGACTGTGCCTCAACGTCGTCGCGCCGGGTATGTCGCATCCCTGGCATTTCGACACCAACGAATTCACCGTCTCGATGCTGACCCAGCCCGCCGAGGACGGTGGCGTCTTCGAGTACTGCCCCAACATCCGCACACCCGAGGCGGAACACCTCGACGACGTCCGCGCCGTGCTCACCGGTACCGGCGAGCGTTTCGTCCAACGGCTCGAACTGCGTCCGGGCGACCTGCAGCTGTTCCAGGGTCGCTTCTCGTTGCACCGCGTCTCACCCGTCAGCGGTGCGCGTCAGCGCCATTCGGCCATTTTCGCCTACACCGATCGTCCCGGAATGGTCGGCACGGTGGAGCGGACCCGGCAATTGTTCGGCCGCGTGCTCCCCGACCATCTAGCCGCCGCGGCCGACGCCGTCCGGGGCGATCGACTGCTCGACTGAGCCGAACGGCTCGACTGACCGAGCTCGACCCGAGAGGACCGACAGTGCCAGTGCCGTTACACACGACCGGGAAAGCGTCTTTCGACGACATCTACGACCGCCCCGATCCGCGGGCGTACTACACGCGCATGTCCGAACTGGACTACCGCATTCCGGAACTGGCAAAACCGTTCTTCCAGCAGCAGATTCGGGAATTCCGCGCCTCCGCGCGGGTCAGCGTGCCGACGGTGCTCGACATCGGCTGTTCCTACGGCGTGAACGCCGCGCTGTTGCGTTTCGACACCACGATCGGCGAACTGGCCGGGCATTACGCCGTCACCGACATCGATCGGGCCGGACTGATCCGGCGCGACCGCGCCCGGGCCACGGCGGGGACCGCGGCCGACGACGTCCGCTTCCTGGGTATGGACGCCTCCCGCCCCGCCCTCGACTACGCGCGGGAGGCCGGGCTCCTGCACGGTGTGGTGCACGCCGACCTGGAGTCCGGCGAACCGACCGACGAGCAGCGCGCCCTGCTGGCGACCGCCGATCTGGTCGTCTCCACCGGCTGCGTCGGCTACGTCACCGAGAAGACCTTGACGCGCGTGGCCACGGCGCACCCGCGCAGGCGGCCGTGGATGGCACACTTCGTACTGCGCATGTTCGACTTCGCACCGATCGAGGCGGAACTCGCCGCGCTCGGCTACCGGACCGAGCAGGCGCCAGGGTTGTACGAGCAACGCAGGTTCGCCTCCGCGGCCGAACAGGCGCAGGTGCTGAACACCCTGTCCGCCAAGGGAATCGACACGACCGGCCGGGAAGATCGGGGATGGCTGTATGCGACCCTGTATGTGTCCAGGCCGCTGCCGAAACATCACGCCGACACCGAGGACTCGCATTGACCGAACGCACCTTCGCCGCCGACGACCACCTACCCCGGGTGCCCCTGCCGACGCTGGAGGACAGCTGTGGCCGATTCCTGCAGTGGTGCGAGCCGCTGCTGACCGCCGACGAACTCGCCGCCACCCGGGCGGCGGTCGAGGACCTGCTGCGACCCGACGGGCCGGGGCGCACGCTGCACGCGGCGCTCGCGGAATACGACGCGACGCCCGGCGTCGGCAGCTGGCTGGACCTGTTCTGGCCGTCGCGCTACCTGGGCAGGCGGGACCGGATCGCGCTGAACGCGAACTTCTTCTTCCTGTTCCGGGACGACACGCCGCTGGCCGCCTCCACCGCCGCCACGCAGGTGGACCGCGCCGCGGGCATCATCTCCGCGGCCGTCGACTACAAGCTGGCGCTGGACCAGGAGGCCGTCCCGCCGGTGACCCAGCGGGGGCAGCAGCTGTCCATGTGGCAGAACAAGTACCTGTTCTCCGAGACCAGGATCCCCGGCGTGGAGCAGGACACGGTGCGGGTCCCCTACAGCGCGGAATGGCCGGGTCCCTCGCAGGCCCGGCACATCGTGGTGTTCTTCCACGGCAGCCCGTTCCGGATGGACGTCGTCGGCCCGAACGGAGCGCCGTACTCGCCGGAGGATCTCGCCGACGGATTGCGCGCGGTGCTCAAGGCGGGCGCACGCCCGGCCCGCACCGACACCGCGGTGGGGCACCTCACCACCAAGGCTCGTGCGGAATGGGCGGAGAGCAGGCAGCGGCTGCTGGCCGAGCCCGCGAACGCCGCCGCGCTGGACGCCATCGAGACCGCGCTGTTCGCCGTCTGTCTCGAGGACTTCGCTCCGCGCGACGAGCAGCACGCCTGCGACGAGCTGCTGCACGGCGACAGCGCCAACCGGTGGTTCGACAAGTCGGTCTCGTTCATCGTCTTCGGTGACGGGCAGGCGGGCATCAACGTCGAACACTGCGGACTCGACGGCACCACCATCCTCTCGTTCGTGGACACCCTGCTGGAGACGACGGTGCCCGCTCACGCCGCCCGCTCCGGCGCTCAGGCGCAGGGACTGCCCTCGGTCGAGCCGATCGAGTTCGTGCTGGACGAGGCGCAACGCGGCGACATCGCCGCGGCCGGCGCCGCCTTCGCCCGCTATGCCGCCGAGAACGCCACCCAGACGGTTTCGTTCCCGGACTTCGGCACCGCCGCGGCCAAGCAGCTGGGCATCTCGCCGGACGCCTTCGCCCAGCTGAGCTACCAGCTGGCCCACCGGCGCAGCAAGGGGCTCACCGGCGCCACCTACGAGTCCATCGCGACCAGGCAGTACCGCAACGGCCGCACCGAGGCCATGCGGGTGGTCACCCCGGAGATGATCGCCTTCGTGGACGCGATGCAGGACCCGGACGCCGACGTCGACACGAAGCTGGCCGCGGCGCGGACGGCCGCGGCGGCGCACGTGGAACGGGCCAAGCAGTGTCAGGCCGGAGACGCGCCCGAACAGCACCTGTGGGAGCTGCAGTGGATCCAGCGCAGGCGCGGCGCGGAACTGGGCGTCACCGACCCCATCCCGCTCTACGACAGCCCGGGCTGGACGATCATGCGCGACGATTACCTGAGCACCAGTTCGGCGCCGTCGGTCAACATCCGCTACTTCGGTTTCGGCTCCACCAGCTCCCGCTGCATCGGCATCGCCTACGTCCTGCTCCCGGACCGCTGGAATCTCTACCTGGCCACCCCGAAGCCGGTCGCCGCCCAGATGTACGCGTTCGCCGACCACCTCCGTACGGCGGTCGCCGATCTGCGAGCGTTGCTCGCCGGGAACTAGGCGCCCTCCGCCCGGTTCTTCCGCCCCTGCCGGGTGCGGGAGAGCCGGGCGGACGCCGTTCCGCGCCATCGTGGGCCGGAGCAACGGGCCCGCATCCGGGTCTGAAACAATGGCTCATCGTGAAGAACTTCGAATCCCTGTTCGCCGAGCTCCAGGATCGTGCGGTCAACCGCCCCGAGGGGTCCGGAACCGTTGCCGCGCTGGACGCAGGCGTGCATACCCAGGGTAAGAAGGTGCTCGAGGAGGCCGGTGAGGTGTGGCTGGCCGCCGAACACGAGAGCGACGAGTCGCTCGCCGAGGAGATCTCCCAGCTGCTGTACTGGGTGCAGGTGCTGATGGTGGGTCGTGGGCTGAAGCTCGAGGACGTGTACCGACATCTGTGACGGCCGTCCGACACCCGGTATCTCCTCCCGAAAGGACTTTCCCATGCTGCGCGTCGCAGTCCCCAACAAAGGCGCCCTCTCCGAATCCGCCGTCTCGATCCTCTCCGAGGCGGGCTACCGCAAGCGCACCGATTCCCGTGACCTGACCGTCCTCGACCCGGCCAACCAGGTCGAGTTCTTCTTCCTGCGACCCAAGGACATCGCGATCTACGTCGGCTCGGGGGAACTCGATCTCGGCATCACCGGGCGTGATCTGGCGTGGGATTCCGGCGCCCCGGTGCAGGAACGCCTCGCCCTCGGGTTCGGCCGCTCCACCTTCCGCTACGCCGCCCCGGCCGGGCGGGAGTGGAAGGTGGAGGACCTCTACGACAAGCGGATCGCCACCTCCTACCCGAACCTGGTGCTGAACGACCTGCGCCACCGGGGCATCGAGGCCGAGGTGATCCGTCTCGACGGCGCGGTGGAGATCTCCATCCAGCTCGGCGTCGCCGACGCCATCGCCGATGTCGTCGGCTCGGGGCGCACGCTGCGCCAGCACAATCTGGTGGCCTTCGGTGAATCGCTGTGCGATTCCGAGGGGGTGCTGGTCGAGCGAAAAGACGCCGATCAGGGCGACCGGGCGCGCAACCAGCTCGTCGCCCGGGTCCAGGGTGTCGTCTTCGCCCAGCAGTACGTCATGCTGGACTACGACTGCCCGAAGGACCTGCTCGACGAGGCGTTCGTCATCACCCCCGGCTTGGAGTCGCCCACGGTGGCGCCGCTGGCCGATACCGGCTGGGTGGCCGTGCGGGCACTGGTGCCGCGCAAGCAGAGCAACGAGCTGATGGACAAGCTGGCCGACCTGGGTGCGAAAGCGATCCTGGCCACCGACATTCGCTCCTGCCGCGCATTCTGAACGCCGGGTTCGTTCGATTCGCTTGATCCGTTCACGCTGAGCGCAATCGGTGTGCGCTGTGACCGGGTGTTGCTACCGTGCGGCCTCTCGATGAGGAACGCAAGGAGCCCCCGTGTCACAGTCACCACCCGAGGAACAGTCGGGCAGCACGTTCACTTGGAACGAGGATTGGCTGGCGGCGATCGCCGGGCTGATCCTGATCGCGCTGGTCCTGCTCGGCGTGATTCCGGACTGGCTGGTGCCGTGATGGCCGAGACCGGCGCCGCAGCGGCGAACGAACCGAACGCCCTGACCGAGAGCAGGACCGGGACGGGGCGCGCCGAGGTTCCCTCCTCGGAAACCGAGGCGCTGCAAGCGATATCCCGTCCGACCGCCGGTGCCGCCGCGGCCGGTATCGCCGTCGTGATCGTGCTCGGGGCTCTCACGCGGTACTTCGAAACGCACGTCCCGCGGTGGTCGGTGGACACTCCGTTCCAGCGGGTCGCCAAGTCGATCGAATTCCCGGTGTACGCCATCGCGCTCGGGTTGATCGGCAATGTGGTGCTGACCAAACTAGCTCTGCGCGAACGGCTTTCGGCTGGGTTCCGCACCGAGTTCTTCATCAAGACCGGCGTGGTGCTGCTCGGCGCGTCGATCAATCTGAAGATCCTGGTCACCGCGGCGGGCCCGTCGATCCTGCAAGCACTGCTGTTGATCACGGCCGTGTTCGGCTTCACCTGGTGGCTGGGCGGGCGCCTGGGGCTGGACGACAAACTGCGCGCGCTGCTGTCCTCGGCGGTGTCGATCTGCGGCGTCAGCGCGGCGATCGCCGCGGCGGGCGCGGTGCAGGCCCGGCGCGAGCAGATCGCCTACGCGGCCTCGCTGGTGATCGTCTTCGCGCTGCCCTCGATCTTCCTGCTGCCCTGGCTGGCCGGGGTGCTCGGGTTGCCGGACGCGGTCGCGGGGGCCTGGATCGGCGGCAACATCGACACCACCGCGGCGGTCGCGGCGTCCGGCGCGATCGCGGGGGAGAAGGCGCTGCAGATCGCCACCATCGTCAAGACCACGCAGAACGCCCTGATCGGTGTCGTCGCGATCGCGCTGACCGCCTACTTCACGCTGCGCGTCGAGCGGACACCGGGAGCGGCGCGGCCGTCGGCCCGGCAGTTCTGGGAGCGATTCCCGAAGTTCGTGCTCGGCTTCGTCGCCGCCTCGATCATCGGCACGCTGTACCTGCAGTCGGCGGGCAAGAAGTCCGGCGCCGCACACATCGCGATCGTCAACGATCTGCGCACCTGGTTCCTGATCTTCGCGTTCGTCTCGATCGGTTTGGAGTTCTCGCTGCGCGGGCTACGGGAAGCCGGCTGGCGACCGGTCCTGGTGTTCGGCTCGGCGGCGGTGGTGAATCTCGCTGTCGGCCTCGGACTTTCGGTGCTGTTGTTCCAGAATTTCACCGTCTGAGGCTGCCGCTCGCCGACGGGCGGCCGAAACCGGCATTCGGTGCCGCCCGATCCTGGACGCCGGGATCGGGCCGCCGGGCATGGACTTCCTGGTGGCCGCGCGAGGCCACGGCCCGTCAGTCCGATACGGCTTCGGCCAGGGTTTCGTCCGGGGATTCGGCCGCGTCGCCGCTCGGCCAGCCGGGGTAGGGCGGCGGCGTGCCGCCGTACGCCGGGCACAACGGCTTGTAGTCGCAGTACGAGCACATCCGGCTGGGGTTCGGTGGGAAGTCCCCCGTCCGGCCTGCCTCGCGGATCGCCGCCCACAGGGCCGAGAGCGTGCGCTCGAAGCGCAGCAACTCCTGTTCGTCGGGGGCGTAGGTGAGGATCTGCTCGTCGGCCAAGTAGAGCAGCCGCAGCTGGGCGGGCACGAGCCCGCGGGTGCGCAGGACCACCAAGGCGTAGAACTTCAACTGGAACAGCGCTGTGGTCTCTTGCGTGAGCCCCGGCACACGGCCGGTCTTGTAGTCCACGACGCGCAGGGCGCCGCTCGGTGCGACGTCGATCCGGTCGACGAACCCGCGCAGCAGCGCGCCGTCGTCCAGTTCGACCTCCACCCGCGCTTCGCGAGATTCCGGGTCGAACCGGGTGGGGTCCTCCAGCCGGTAGTAGCGGCGCACCAGCGCGCGCACCTCGCCGAGGAACGCGTCGAGCCGCTCGCCGGCGATCAGCTCCGCCACCTCCGGCTGCTCGCCCCGTACCCGCGCCCACGCCGACGGCACCAGGGCGTCGGCGCGCTCGGGCACCCGCTCCGCGGCGGGCAGCCCGTAGAGGTCCTCGAGCACCGCGTGCACCACCGTGCCGCGCACCGCGTGTATTGATGGCCGCTCCGGTATCCGATCGATCGCACGGAACCGATATTTCAGCGGGCACTGCTTGAAATCCGTTGCCCGGGAAGGCGACAGCGCGGGCCGGGCGCGGCTCGCGGTCGCGGCGAGCTCCGGGGCGCGCGCGCCGTCGGCAGGGGGCGTGGACACGGGCGAGCACATACCTGGCAGGCTATCCCGCGGCACCGACACGCCGGTGCGCGACAGCACGGATTCCAACCAGCGGAACGGAGATTCATGACGGCCAGACGGACCGGGCCATTCACCATCGGTGACCGGGTGCAGCTGACCGATGCCAAAGGGCGCCTGTACACGGTGGTCTTGGAGCCGGGCAAGGAGTTCCACACCCATCGTGGCGGGATCAAGCATGACAGCCTGATCGGCGCCGACGAGGGCAGCGTGGTGCACTCCACCAACGGCACGCCCTACCTCGCGCTGCGTCCGCTGCTGATCGACTACGTGCTGTCCATGCCGCGCGGCGCGGCGGTGATCTATCCCAAGGACGCCGCGCAGATCGTGCACGAGGGTGACATGTTCCCCGGCGCGCGCGTGCTCGAAGCCGGCGCGGGATCCGGCGCGCTGACCTGCTCGCTGCTGCGGGCGGTCGGGCCGCAGGGGCAGGTCGTGTCCTACGAGATCCGCGCCGACCACGCCGAGCACGCGGTCCGCAACGTGGAGACGTTCTTCGGTGAACGACCTGCGAACTGGTCGCTGACTGTCGGCGATGTCGCCGGTTACACCGGAGAGCCGGTGGATCGTGCCGTGCTGGACATGCTCGCGCCGTGGGACGCGCTCCCGGTCGTGTCCGAGGCGCTGGTGCCTGGCGGCGTGCTGATCGTCTACGTCGCCACCGTCACGCAGTTGTCGAAGGTGGTCGAAGCGCTGCGCGAGCAGGAGTGCTGGACCGAGCCGCGATCGTGGGAGTCGCTGGTGCGCCCGTGGCATGTCGTCGGCCTCGCCGTGCGGCCCGAACATCGCATGCAAGGTCACACCGCCTTCCTGGTCAGCGCCCGCAGGCTCGCCGAGGGCACCGTCACGCCCAAGCCGCAGCGCAGGCCGTCGAAGGGCTGAGCGCGGCCGGGGCGGGTGCGAGCCGCTCGGCGCGCTCAGGCCGGGACGCAGGGCGCCTGCGCGAAGCCGAGCAGCAGGCAGCCGGCGGCGTCCGACAGCTTCCAGGTGCCGTCGACGTTCTCCCAGCTCAGCGGCACGGCGGGCGCCGCGCCGTGCGGGGAGGTGATGGTCACCTGCGCGTTCGCGGTATTGCCCTGGACGGTGAGGTCGGCGACGGTGAAGGTGAGCGTGTAGCCCTGCAGGCCCTTGTTCATCTGGTCGATGTTCGCGGTGCGCTGCTCACCGTTGACGATCAGCGCGGACTTCTCCGCGGTTGGTACATTCGGATCGGCGAGCTTGCCCAGCATCGCCTGCAAGTTCTCGGCGGTCGGCGCGGCGGTCGCATGGTCGCCGTGATCGTGGGTAACCGAGGCGGCGGCGCTGGTGGTGGCCGAGGTCGTCGCAGCGGTAGCGGAGTCGTCGTCGGAGCCGCAGGCCGCCAGTGCGCCGGAGATGGCCACCGCCGCGGCGGCGGTGGCAAGGGAAACACGCAGGGTTCTCGCGGGAAGGAGCATGGTCGGCAACCTTTCGGCTCGGGCGGCGAGCGGGCTCGCCAGGGTCGGGTTAGGGCAGGCTAACATGGTGGTCCGGCCGCCGATCGCGGCCCAGATGTGATCACCACGAAACCATGTCGGAAAGCGAGAACGGGTCGCGCCCGGTAGCGTTGATAGACCGGGACTGGGAGGAGCAGCACATGAGCCCCATCGAGAATTCGGATTCGGCGGCCTGGAGAGAGCTCGAGGCGGTACGCGCCGAGGCGGCTGCACTCCGAAGGCAACTCGCCGACTCGCCAGATCGCACACGGGAATTGGAAGCCCGCATCGATTCGCTGACCATTCGCAACACGAAGCTGATGGACACCCTCAAGGAAGCGCGCCAGCAGTTGGTGGCGCTGCGTGAGGAGGTCGATCGGCTGGGTCAGCCGCCGAGCGGATACGGCATCCTGATCGGTGTGTACGACGATCAGACGGTCGACGTGTTCACTTCGGGTCGCAAGATGCGGTTGACGTGTTCACCGAACATCGAGACCTCGACGCTCGAATACGGTCAGACCGTCCGCCTCAACGAGGCGCTCACAGTCGTCGAGGCAGGGCACTACGACGCGGTCGGCGAGATCGGCACCCTCCGGGAGATCCTCGATGACGGACGTCGCGCCCTGGTCGTCGGCCATGCCGACGAGGAGCGCGTGGTGTGGCTGGCCGGCCCGCTGGCGAAGGTCGCCGAGATGGACGACCTGGACGACCCTGATTCCCCCATTCGCAAGTTGCGGCCGGGCGACTCGCTGCTGGTGGACTCGAAGGCCGGTTTCGCCTTCGAGCGCATCCCCAAGGCCGAGGTCGAGGACCTGGTGCTGGAAGAGGTGCCCGACGTCGACTACAGCGACATCGGCGGTCTCGGCAGGCAGATCGAGCAGATCCGCGACGCGGTGGAGCTGCCGTTCCTGCACAAGGACCTGTTCCGCGAGTACGCGCTGCGCCCGCCGAAGGGCGTGCTGCTCTACGGTCCGCCCGGTTGCGGCAAGACGCTGATCGCCAAGGCGGTGGCCAACTCGCTGGCCAAGAAGATCGCCGAGGCGCGCGGTGAGGATGCCAAGGAAGCCAAGTCGTACTTCCTGAACATCAAGGGTCCCGAGCTGCTCAACAAGTTCGTGGGCGAGACCGAGCGCCACATCCGGATCATCTTCCAGCGGGCGCGTGAGAAGGCGTCCGAGGGCACGCCGGTGATCGTGTTCTTCGACGAGATGGACTCGATCTTCCGCACCCGCGGCTCGGGTGTCTCCTCCGACGTGGAGACCACCGTGGTGCCCCAGCTGCTGTCGGAGATCGATGGCGTCGAGGGCTTGGAGAACGTCATCGTGATCGGCGCCTCCAACCGTGAGGACATGATCGATCCGGCGATCCTGCGGCCGGGCCGCTTGGACGTGAAGATCAAGATCGAGCGTCCCGACGCGGAGTCGGCGCAGGACATCTTCTCGAAGTACCTCACCGAGCAGCTGCCGCTGCACGACGACGATCTGGCCGAGTTCGGCGGCGACAAGGGCCTGTGCATCCGCGCGATGATCGAACGGGTCGTCGACCGGATGTACGCCGAGAGCGAGGACAACCGCTTCCTGGAGGTCACCTACGCCAACGGTGACAAAGAGGTTCTGTACTTCAAGGACTTCAACTCCGGCGCCATGATCCAGAACATCGTGGACCGCTCGAAGAAGTACGCCATCAAGGCGGTGCTCGACACCGGCAATCCGGGTCTGCGGATCCAGCATCTCTACGATTCGATCGTCGACGAGTTCTCCGAGAACGAGGACTTGCCCAACACCACGAATCCGGATGACTGGGCGCGCATCTCGGGTAAGAAGGGCGAGCGGATCGTCTACATCCGCACGCTGGTCACCGGCAAGAACGCCAGTGCCAGCCGCGCCATCGACACCGAGTCGAACACCGGTCAGTACCTGTAAGGTTCCGCCGGACCACGCAGGGCCGCGTCTCTACGGAGGCGCGGCCCTTCACTGTTCGTGCAACAGCGAAGTCGCCGCCGCCTCGCGCCGGTCACGCGGGCTGCGGGCCGTCCGGCAGCCGGTCGGGCAGGCCGAACCGCGGATAGAGAGCGTCGAGGTGGAAACGGGTGATCCTGCCGATGCGGTCGCCCGCTGGTGTGAGCACGATCAGGCCGGCCGGAGTCGCGACCGGGCGCACCGCGTCGTCGAGGTAGGCGCCGAACGCGGGCAGGCCGTTGGCTCCCGTCGGCACCAAGTGGAGGCGTCGCTCGCCACTGTAGGTGAAGGAAGCGGACAGGAATTCCGCGATCGCGGCCGGACCGTGGTACTCGTGTGGCGCGGGCGGCATCGAAAGCCACGCGTCGTCGGTGAGCAGCGCGATCACGCCTTCGACGTCGCCGGAGAGGTACGCTGCGGCGAAACGGCTTGCGAGAGCACGTTCTTCGGGAGCGGCCCGGTGCGGAAACGTCCGACCCCGATGCCGGTCGAGCGACGCTCGTGCGCGTTGCAGGTGTCCCTTGACCATGGTGGGCGTGACGCCGAGGATGTCGGCCACCTCGGCGACGGGGAAGCCGAGGACGTCGCGCAGCACCAGGATCGCGGCTTGGCGCGGCGGTAGCCGCTGCAACCCCATGACGAAGGCCAACTCGACCGCTTCGGTGGCCGCGTAGCGGGCCTCCGGGCCGGGCGCGGGATCGGCAATGTCGAGCTTGCTGTCGGGGTATGGCTGCAACCAGCGCACTTCGTCCCGGCGGGTGGGTTCGGGCGGCGAGAACGGCGGCACCGGCTCGGTCGGCACGCGACGACGGGCGTCCCGCAGCGCGTTGAGGCACCGGTTGGTGGCGATGCGGTACAGCCACGAGCGCAGCGACGACCGTTGCCGGAAGCCGGGCAGTCCGCGCCAAGCCGCCAGCAAGGTCTCCTGCACCATGTCCTCGGCATCGGTCATCGAACCGAGCAGGCGGTAGCAGTGCAGTTCCAACTCGCGCCGGTAGGGGTCGGTGAGGACCCGAAACGCCGACTCGTCGCCCGCGCGTGCCCGTTCCAGGGTCGTCTGCTGCACGCCGTCGATGGTGCCAGTTCGCCGTCGAGCGTTCCATCGGGCCCGTTCCCGGTGTCACTACCTACAGCACGGCGAAGCGCCGATGCTCACCGGAAGGAGACACCATGTCCGAACCCATCGCTCTGCGGACTTCGCTCGCGTTCTATCGCGCCTGGACCGGTCACGATTTCGACGACGCCATGACCTACGTCGCCGACGACATCGTCTGCGACGCCCCCGCCGGGCGGATCGCCGGAGCCGCGGCGTTCCGCGATTTCCTCGAACCGTTCAGCCGGATCGTCACCGATTCGACCTTGCTCGCCTCGTTCGGTGACGACCGCACCGCGCTGCTGATGTACGACACGGTGACCGTTCCGATTCCGAACGCGCCCGGCGCGGAGTGGCACAAGGTGGTCGACGGACGGATCACGTATGTCCGGATCATCTTCGACCGTGCGCCGTTCGACGCGGCTCGGGCCGCCGCGCGCTGAATCAGCCTAGTCCGCTCGTGCTAGCATTTGTCCATGCGGCCAGAAAATAGTACAACCGGACAACGCAGGTCGTTCATCGAAGAGGCGCGGCGACGGCAGATCATCGCCGCGGCGGTGGAGGTGATCTCTCGAGTCGGGTACGCCAATGCCTCGCTGGCACGGATCGCCGAGCACGCGGGTATCTCCAAAGGAGTCATCTCCTACCACTTCGAGGGCAAGGACGACCTGATGACGCAGCTGGTGGTCCAGCTGTACGTCTCGGCGGCGGAGTACATCGCGCCACGAGTGGCTGCGGCGGTCGGCGCGCGCGAGAGCCTGCTGGCCTATCTCGCATCGAACCTCGGCTTCATCGAAGCGAATACGACTTACGTGGCCGCGCTGGTGGAGGTCGTGACGAATCTGCGCGACGCGGAGGGCAACCCGAAATTCGCTTCCGCCGACGGGGAGCGCGACATCATCGCGCCGCTGGTCGACATCATGACCGACGGGCAGCGCACCGGGGAGTTCGGCGAGTTCGATCCACTGTTGATGGCCAAGTCGATCCGCGACGCCATCGACGGCGCGGCGGGACGCGCCGTGCGGGAGCCGGACTTCGCGATGGACGCCTACTCGGCGCATCTGTGCAGGTTGTTCGACACGGCGACGCGCAAGGCGGGCGAGCATGACTGAAGTGCTGAATCGCATACGGCGGCAGGTGGATCCCGGCGAACCACTGCCTCCGTTCGCCCTCGGCGGAGTGGGCGCGGTGGCGGCGCTCGGCGCGCTGGCGCTGCTGGTCTCGATCGGGCGGTATGGATTCTTCGGTGACGAGCTGTATTTCGTTGCCGCGGGGCGCAGACTCACCGTCGGCTATGCCGATCAGGGGCCGGTGCTGCCGGCGATCGCCCGGATGATGGATCTGCTCGCCCCGGGCTCCCTGGTGGCGCTCCGACTTCCGGCTGTGCTCGCCACCGTGGCCGCGGTGGTGATCACCGCCTCGATCGCCAGGGAGTTCGGTGGTGGCCGCGCGGCCCAGGTGCTGGCCGCGGCGGCCTACGCCACCTCGCCGTTCCTGCTGGTACAAGGCGACCAACTGGCCACCAACACGATCGATACCGCACTCTGGGTGGTGGTGAGCTGGCTGGTGGTCCGCTGGGTGCGCACCCGCCACGACGGCCTGCTGGTGGCGGCTGCGCTGGTCACCGCGGTCGACATGCAGGTCAAGTGGCTGATCCCGTTCTTCTGGATCGCCCTCGCGATCGGGGTGGCGGTCTACGGACCGCGTGAGCTGCTGCGCCGCCCCGCACTGTGGTGCGGCGGCGCCGTAGTCGTGCTGACCTCCGCGCCCGGACTGGCGTGGCAGGCGGCGCACGGGTGGCCGCAACTGCGCCTTGGTGGGGCGGTCGCCGCCGAGCAGGCCACGATCGGCGGTCGCTCCGTCTGGCTGCCGCTGGCGCTCGCCGCCGCCGGTCTGATCGGCGGTCTGCTGCTGGTCTACGGAGTGTGGACGCTGTGGCGGGCGGAGTCCTGGCGGCCCTACCGGTTCCTCGCGCTGCTGCCGATAGTGCTGGTCGTGGTCTTCATCGCGACGAACGGACGTCCGTACTACGCGGCGGGCTGCTACGGAGTGCTGATCGCGGCGGGGGCGGTGCGGTGGACGGAGAACCGGCGTCGCTCGCGCACGATCATCACCGTGCCGTTGCTCGCGCTGTCCGTCGCCCTGGTGACGTTTTCCCTGCCACTGCGCCCGGAGTCCGCGGTCGAGCCGGTCGACACGCAGGCTCAGGCAGGCTTGGAGATCGCGCTTTATGGGCGATTCGGCTGGTCGGAACTCGCGGCGGGGACAGCGGCGGCCTACCGTGCGTTGCCGGAGCCGGAGCGATCGTCCGCTGTGGTGATCACCGATTCATATTGGCAGGCAAGCGCTTTGGACGTCCATCGGGCCGAGTACGGACTGCCCGCCGTCTACAGTCCGAATCGTGGTTTCGGCTACTTCGGCACCCCGCCCGATACGGCCACGACAGTGCTCTGGGTGGGCGGCGCCGAGGCCGACGTGCGCGTGCACTGCGTCGAGGTCACCGCGGCGGGGCAGGTCGACGCCCGGCTCGGATATCCCGGTGTCACCCGTGGCGTCACCATCTGGCGCTGCGCGCGACCACGTGCGCCGTGGTCGCGATCCTGGCCGGACATGCTGCGGCTGAACTGATGCCGCGGTTCACCACCAGCCCAGGATCGGCGACAAGTGCCTGCCGAGCTCCGGCGCGAGCGAGCGTGAATAGCTGGCGGTGAGGTGGTGCTCGTCGTGATAGATCAGGACGTTGCCCTCCGCGACCGCGCATACGTCGCGTTCGCACAGCGCGTCGGATAGATCCAACGGGAATACGTTGGGGAACGCGGCGGCGAACTCCAGTGCCGGGTTGACCACGTCCAGCGCCTCCGCGCGCGGCATTCCGCAACTGATCCGATCGCCCTGTTGGGCGAGGCAATCGATGGCCCGGTACCGCACGCCGTCGCGGCGCAGCCATGGCGTGTCGCGGATGGCGAGCACGTTGAGGCCGCGGTCGGACAGCCGGGTCCAGACGTCCAGATAGTCGGCCGGTGTCTCGTCGCCCGCGCCGTCGCGCGGACGGGTCGCCGTGGTGAAGACCCACTCCGGGCGTTCGACGCCCAAGCGGTCGATCACCTCCACGGACCAGTCACG
This sequence comes from Nocardia sp. NPDC004573, assembly GCF_053602135.1. Taxonomy (NCBI): domain Bacteria; kingdom Bacillati; phylum Actinomycetota; class Actinomycetes; order Mycobacteriales; family Nocardiaceae; genus Nocardia; species Nocardia sp. NPDC004573. The sequence continues at coordinate 125,633 of NZ_JBSGDA010000007.1, read as the reverse complement.
GCAATCCGGGTTGGCCTCGCCCTTGTACATCGGTTCCGCCGCCACGGTCAGCGGGCAGCCCATCTTCAGATAGACCTCGACCCGGAACGCGTGCTCACGGGCGAGCAGATCGAGGGCGGGCACCCAGTGCTCGGCATGCGAACTGCCCACCACCGCGACGGTGCGCTGCGCCCCCGCGTCCCCGTAGGTGCAGGTGACGACGTCGCGGGTGTCCCAGTCCGCGATGCAACCGTCGCGCGACGGGTAGGCGGCATCCGCGGGCGCTTCGTACACGGACGGACGCATCGCGGCCTCGGGCGTGCTCGCGCCGCCGACCAGCGCCTCCGCACCGGGATAACGCATCGAGTCCAGCGACGCCACCGCCCGAGGCGGATTCGCTCCGGTGACCACCCGCTCGCCCACCGACGCCGCGAGCACCGCGATGCCGAGCGCCGCGACCACCCGGCCGGTGCGCGCGGCGCGGGCAGGCGTCCGCGGGGTCGGACGGCCGGACCGCATCCGCAGCGGCTCCTCGATGAAACGGTTCGTCAGGTGGGCGAGCGCCAGCGACGCCGCGATGACGCCCAGGCCGACCCCCAGTCCTGCGGTCGCGGCTCCGGTCCGCGCCAGCACGAAGATCAGGATCGGCCAATGCCACAGGTACAGCGCGTAGGACAGTTCGCCGAGCCGCACCGCGGCCGGCGCGCCGAGCAGCCGATTGGGCAGCGGTTGCCGGTCGGCGGGCAGGCCGGCGCCCGAGACGATCAACGCCAGCGCCGCGCCGACCGGCACCAGAGCCGCCGGACCGGGAAATCGGTCGGCGCCGTCGATCCACCACCCGCAGGTGAGGACCGCGACGGCGCCGAGCACGGCCGCCGCGACCCGGACGGCGCGCGGCGGGGACAGCCAGGGCGCCACGACCGCAAGCAGCGCTCCGGCCAGCAGTTCCCAGGCACGGGCGAAACTGTCGTAGTAATTCCAGCCCTGATGGACCGCGGCGCCGTGCGCGGCGTAGCAGAAGGAGGCCGCGGCGCCCGCGGCCAGCGCGACGGCCGACACGGGACGCAGCGCCCCGGGGCGCGCGAAACGCCGGCACAGGCCCGCTGCCGACGCCACGCCGAGCAGCGCCAGGAGGTAGAACTGCGACTGCACCGCCATCGACCACAGATGCTGGAGCGGGCTCACCGACGGATCGGCGGCCAGGTAGTCCGACCAGGACAGCGCCAGGTACCAGTTCTGGTAGTACAGCAGCGATGCCAGGGTCTGCGCGGCCATCTCGTCCCATTGGGTGAACGGGCGCAGCAGCACGGTCGCCGCGACAACGGCGGAGAGGAGCGTCACCAGTGCGGGGAGCAGTCTGCGGGCGAGCCTGCGCGCGGTGTGCGCGATGCGGACCGTGCCCGCGGACTCCGCGCCGCGCAGCAGTGAGCCGGTGAAGAAGAAGCCGGACAGCACCAGGAACACGTCCACGCCGCCCGACACCCGGCCGAACCAGATATGGAACGCCACGACCAGCGCGATCGCCACGCCACGCAGGCCGTCCAGGTCGCGCCGGTACGCTCCGGCCGGCCGCGGCGGCGCTGCCGCGGGGGCGATCGCACCCGGTGCGAGGAATCGATGCACCGCTCGGGCGACTGTCACCGGACCCGCATGGCGCGGTCGCTGCGGGAACGGAAGGCAACGGCTGGGCGACGGGGCGATGTACGGGACACGTCATCTCTCTTATCACGCACGGGGAACGCCGGTCCAACTCGCACGGCGGCGATGGGGTGCGGAAACGACCCGGGAATTCGGGCAAATCGGTCGCCTGTCGACCGGGCTGCTGCCGCCGGTCGTTAGGGTGGAGGCGTGAACGTTGAGGTGACACCCCTGCCCGGTATCGGTGTGCGTAAGGACTTCCCGCTGACCACTGGCCGACGCCGGATCGGCGTGATCGACCACCGCGACGGCACGATGGACCTCATCGTGAGCAAATCCGACGACCCCGACGAGACCGAACAGGTACCGCTGACGGGCAAGGAGGCGGCCGTGCTGGCCAGTCTGCTAGGTGCGCCGCAACTGGTCGAACAACTCCGTGAGGAGCACCGGGCGTTCACCGGTTTGACCACCCGTCAATTGTCCATCCCGGACCGGTCTCGGTTCGACGGGCGCAGGCTGGGGGAGACCCAGATGCGTACCCGGACGAAGGCCTCCATCGTCGCCGTGGTGCGCAGCGGGCAGCCGATTCCCTCGCCGGGGCCGGACTTCACCTTCACCGCCGGAGACGTCCTCGTCGTCGTCGGCACCGCGGAGGGCCTCGAGGCCGCCGCCAAGATCCTGTTAGACGGCTGAGCGGCATGGTGGCACATGAGACCGCGCTCGCGCTGATCCAGCTGGGCGCGGTATTTTTCGGCCTCGGCCTGCTCGGGCGGATCGCCGCGCGCATCGGCATGTCGCCCATTCCGCTGTACCTGATCGGCGGACTGGTCTTCGGCACCGGCGGCCTGGTCGAGCTGCGGCAAGTGGACGACTTCATCCACCTCGCCAGCGAAATCGGCGTCGTGCTGCTGCTGTTGCTGCTCGGCCTGGAATACAGCGCGCCGGAATTGGTCACGGGCATGCGCCGGTCGTGGGCCGCGGGTGTCGTGGACATCGTGCTCAACGCGACGCCGGGCGTGCTCGTCGCGCTGGGGCTCGGCTGGGGGTTCACCGGCGCCATCGCCATGGCCGGGGTCACCTATATCTCGTCCTCGGGCATCGTCGCGAAGGTGCTCAATGATCTGGGCAGGCTCGGCAACCGCGAAACGCCGGTGATCCTGTCCATCCTGGTGTTCGAGGACCTGGTGATGGCCGGATACCTGCCGGTCCTGACCGCGGTGCTGGCCGGTGTCGGCTTCCTGGCCGGGCTGAAGACGCTGGCCATCGCCTTGGTGGCGGTCACCGTCGTGCTGATCGTCGCACTGCGCTACGGCCGCTACGTCTCGGCGATCGTCGACAGTTCCGACCGCGAGATCTTCCTGTTGAAGCTGCTCGGTTCCGCCTTGCTGGTGGCGGGCGCGGCCTCGGCGGTTCAGGTGTCCGCCGCGGTCGGCGCGTTCCTGCTGGGCATCGCCATCTCCGACTCGACCGCGCACAACGCGACCAAGCTCCTGGAGCCGCTGCGGGATCTGTTCGCCGCGCTGTTCTTCGTGCTGTTCGGCTTGAGCACCGATCCGGCGAGCATCCCGCCGGTGCTGGGCTGGGCGTGCCTGCTGGCGCTGGTCACCACCGCCAGCAAGATCGCCACCGGATGGTGGGCGGCCAAGCGGGCCGGTGCAGGCCGCTTGGGCCGGGCACGCGCGGGCACCGCCTTGGTCGCCCACGGCGAGTTCTCGATCGTCATCGCGGGACTCGCCGTCGCGGCGGGCGCGGTTCCCGCGGAATTCGCCGCGCTGGCCACCACGTATGTGCTGCTGATGGCGGTGCTCGGCCCGATCGCCAGCCGGTTCGTCGAACCGGTCTTGGCGCTGGTGCTGCGGCGGCGCGCCGGGGTGTCCTGACGGCGCGCCGAGTCGGCGGTGGCGGGGCCGCAGCGGCACCGCCACCGCGACGGATTCAGTTGCGCCCGGTGGAGACGGAATCGAGTACCACGCCCGCGGTCGGCTCGCCATCGGACGAGCCGTCCTTGACGCCCGCGGCGGCGATGGACGTCAGCACGTCCATGCCCGCGGTGACCCGCCCGAACGGGGTGTAGCTCGGCGGCAGCGGCGCGTCGCGGTAGACGACGAAGAACTGACTGCCGTTGGTGCCGGGACCGGCGTTCGCCATCGCGATCGTGCCGGCCGGATAGGTCGCGCCCGCCAGGTTCTCGTCGGGGAACTGGTAGCCGGGGCCGCCCATGCCGGTCGCGGTCGGGTCGCCGCACTGCAGCACGTAGATGCCTTCGGTGGTGATCCGGTGGCACTTGGTGTGGTCGAAGTACTGTTCCCCGGCCAAGAACACGAAGGAGTTGACCGTGCGCGGCGCCCGGGCCGCGTCCAAGGCGATGGTGACGGCGCCGCAATTGGTGGCCAGCGTCGCCGTGTATCCGGCGTTGGTGTCGATGCTCATGCCTGGTTCGGCGGGCCATTGTTTGCCGTTCGGCTGACCAGCGGCCGGTGCGCCGCAGCCGGCCGCCGCCGGGGCCGCCGAGACGACACCCGCCGCAGACGCCACCAACGTCACACCGACGGCGAGGACCCCGAGGATCCGCAGCGATCGCCACGGTACGCCCCGGCGCCCCGCGCGCCGGCCGTTGACGAGTTCTCGCGCTTGCACTTCGCTGCTCACCGCTGAAAATCTCCTTCACTCGGGGTTGCGCACCGGACGATGCAGCGCGAATCATTCCATCTCGTCCGATCCGGCGGGGGAGTACGGCCCGATTGCCCATGCCCGTCGCGATGCGTAGTGCTTCGCCGGGATGGTTTGAGCGACTTGATGCGGTGCGCCGCGATCGAGGCCCGCCAAACGGGCAGCGGTGACGCGACCTGATCGCCGCTGTCGCCGTCGGGTCGAGTGCGTCCGATGTGCCGAGCGGCTACGAAAACGTTTCCGAAATCCCGTCGCACGACAGAACTGTCCCCGGTGACGTATAACAAAGCATGGGAATCGTTCGAGCGGCGCTGGTCCAAACGAACTGGACCGGCGAAAAAGAGTCGATGCTGAAGGTGCACGAGGCCTACGCGCGCCGGGCCGCGGCGGAGGGGGCCGCGGTGATCTGTTTCCAAGAGCTGTTCTATGCGCCCTATTTCTGTCAGCGGCAGGATGCGGAGTTCTACGGCTACGCCGAGTCGGTCCCGGGCCCGACGACAGAGCGGTTCGCCGCACTGGCGAAGGAATTGCGCCTGGTGATGGTCCTGCCGGTGTACGAGCAGGAACAGCCGGGCCTGCTGTACAACACGGCCGCGGTGATCGACGCCGACGGCAGTTATCTCGGCAAATACCGTAAACATCATCTGCCGCACGTGCACGGATTCTGGGAGAAGTTCTACTTCCGGCCGGGCAACCTCGGCTGGCCGGTGTTCGATACGGCGGTCGGCAAGGTCGGCGTGTACATCTGCTACGACCGGCACTTTCCGGAGGGCTGGCGGGCGCTGGCGCTCGCCGGGGCGGAGATCGTGTTCAACCCGTCGGCCACGTCGCGAGGCCTGTCCGGTTATCTCTGGAGACTGGAGCAACCGGCAGCCGCGGTGGCCAACGAGTATTTCATCGGCGCCATCAACCGGGTCGGCGCCGAAGAGTACGGCGACGACGACTTCTACGGCACGAGCTATTTCGTCGACCCCGAAGGACAGTTCGTCGGGGAGGTCGCCTCCGACACCGACCCGGAACTGGTCGTCCGCGACCTGGACATGGATTTGATCAAGGTGGTGCGCGACCGCTGGGCCTTCTACCGCGATCGCAGGCCGGACGCCTACGGGCCACTGGTGGCCCCCTGAGACCGGGGAGAACGACGATGGCGCGCACATTCATCCACGGCGGCACGGTCGTCTCCGCCACCGGATCGCAGCTGCTCGATGTGCTCATCGACGGCGAGACCATTGTCGCCGTCCTCCAGCCGGGCTCCGCCGCGCTGGGTGCGGACCTCGCCGCCTCCGCAGATCGGGTGCTCGACGCGACCGGCAGATACGTGATCCCCGGCGGCGTGGACGGCCACACCCACATGCAGATGCCCTTCGGCGGGACCGAAGCCTCCGACACTTTCGAGACCGGCACCCGCGCGGCCGCGTGGGGCGGCACCACCACCATCGTCGACTTCGTCGTCCAGCGGCCCGGGGAGCGGGTCCAGGACACCCTGGCCGCCTGGCATGCGAAGGCCGCCGGACAGTGCGCGATCGACTACGGCTTCCATCAGATCATCGGGGCGGTCGACGACGAATCCCTGAAAGGCATGAGCGAATTGGTGGCCGAGGGCGTCACCAGCTTCAAACTCTTCATGGCCTACCCCGGTGTCTTCTACTCCACCGACGGGCAGATCCTGCGCGCCATGCAGTCCGCGGCGGATCTGGGCGCGCTGCTGATGATGCACGCCGAGAACGGGATCGCCATCGACGTGCTGGTCGAGCAGGCGCTCGCGCGTGGGGAGACCGCGCCGTATTTCCACGGCACGACCAGACCGTGGCAGCTGGAGGAGGAGGCCACCCACCGCGCGATCATGCTGGCCGAGCTGACCGGTGTGCCGCTGTACATCGTGCACGTGTCGGCCAAGCAGGCGCTGGCCCGGATCGCCGCCGCCCGCGACGCGGGACGCAACGTATTCGGCGAGACGTGTCCCCAATACCTGTACCTCTCGCTCGAAGACCAGTTGGGCGCACCGGGTTTCGAGGGCGCGAAATGGGTGTGCTCGACGCCGCTGCGGGCGAAGGCCGAGGGACATCAGGAGGAGCTGTGGCGCTACCTGCGCACCGGCGATGTCACGACGGTCGGCACCGACCACTGCCCGTTCTGCATGAAGGACCAGAAAGCATTGGGTCTCGGGGATTTCAGCAAGATTCCCAACGGTATCGGCGGCGTCGAGCATCGGATGGACCTGATCTTTCAGGGCGTCCGATCCGGCCGGATCCCGCTGGAACGCTGGGTCGACGCGTGCTGCACCACCCCAGCCCGGATGTTCGGCATGTATCCCCGCAAAGGGGTGATCAGCCCGGGGGCGGACGCCGACATCGTTGTCTACGACCCGGACGGCCACACCAGCATCGGTGTCGGCAAGACCCATCACATGAATATGGACTACTCGGCCTACGAAGGATTCGAGATAGACGGGCATGTCGACACGGTGCTGTCCCGGGGCCGGGTGGTCGTCGACGACGGCGTCTATCTGGGGCATGCCGGGCACGGCCGGTTCGTCAAGCGTGAACTCTCACAGAACCTGATCTGACGACGCATCCGCATCCTCGAACGGAGAGTGGCGCATGGACATCGGTCTGGTGCTGCAATGCACGCCCCCGGCCGCGCGGGTGATCGAACTGGCCAGGCTCGCGGAGACCTACGGGTTCTCTCACGTCTGGACCTTCGACTCGCATCTGCTCTGGCAGGAGCCCTACGTCATCTACAGCCAGATCCTGGCCGCTACCCGCAAGGTGATGGTCGGTCCGATGGTGACCAACCCGGCCACCCGGGACTGGACGGTGACCGCCTCGGCTTTCGCCACGCTCAACGAGATGTTCGGCAACCGCACGGTGTGCGGGATCGGCCGCGGCGACTCGGCTGTCCGCACGCAGGGCGGCAAGCCCGCCACTCTGGCTACGCTGCGGCAAGCGGTGGAGGTGATCCGGGAACTGGGCAACGGGCGCGGCGCGCGGATAGACGACACCGTGGTCCGGCTGCCGTGGGCGGCCGACTCGCGGCTGGAGGTATGGGTAGCGGGCTACGGGCCGCGTGCTCTCGACCTGACCGGTGCGGTTGCGGACGGATTCATCCTCCAACTGGCCGACCCGGACATCACCGCCTGGACCATCGCGCGGGTGCGCACGGCCGCCGAGCGCGCGGGCCGGGACCCGGCAGCGGTGCGGATCTGCGTCGCCGCACCCGCCTATGTCACCGACGGAACGGACGCGGCGCTGGTGCACGCACGGCAGCAGTGCCGATGGTTCGGTGGGATGGTCGGCAATCACGTGGCGGAGATCGTCGCGAAATACGGCACGCACAGCGAGATTCCGGCGGCTCTCACCGACTACATCGCAGGCAGGCGCGGCTACGACTACAGCCAGCACGGACGCGCGGGCAATGTGCACGCCGAATTCGTGCCCGATGCGATCGTGGACCGCTTCTGTCTGCTGGGCACGCCCGACGATCAATTGATCCGCTTACGCGAGCTGGCGGGGCTCGGCGTCGACCAATTCGCCCTCTACCTCCAGCACGACGCGAAAATCGCGACGCTGGAGGCGTACGGTGAATCGGTGCTGCCTCGTCTCGATCCCCTCCTGACCGCGACCCAGCCGACCGAAGGGGGTGTCTAGCGTGGTCGACCACGTCTTCTACCCCTGGAGCGCGCAGGCCGAGTTGCACCCGGCTCCGATCACCGGCGCGTTCGGCTCCTACTTCTGGGACGACGCGGGCAAGCGCTACCTCGACTTCTCCTCCCAGCTGGTCAACGTCAACATCGGCCATCAGCACCCGGACATCGTCGCCGCGATCGTCGCGCAGGCGCAGCGGTTGGCGACCATCTCGCCGACGGTCGGCAACGACGTGCGCAGCGAACTGGCGCGGCTGATCGTCGAGCGGGCTCCCGGCGAGCTGAATCGCATCCTGTTCACCACGGGTGGCGCGGAGGCCGTGGAGCACGCGGTGCGGTTGGCGCGCAGCTACACCGGGCGCACGAAAATGCTGGCGGCCTACCGCTCCTACCACGGCGGCACCGGTGTCGCGATCGGCCTGACCGGGGAACCGCGGCGGTGGGGCGCGGAACCCACCAACGTCGACGTGGTCCGGTTCTTCGGGCCCTACCCGTATCGGTCGCCGTGGGGCACGGCCGGTCCGGAGGAAGAGACAGCCGCCGCGCTGGCGCACCTGCGGCAGGTGATCGAGCTGGAGGGGCCGCAGCACATCGCGGGGCTGATCCTCGAGACCGTGGTCGGCACCAATGGTGTGCTGGTCCCGCCGCCCGGCTACCTCGCGGGCGTGCGAGCGCTGTGCGACGAGTTCGGCATCGTCTACATCGCCGACGAGGTGATGGTCGGGTTCGGCCGGGTGGGCGAATGGTTCGCGGTGCAGGCCTACGGCGTCGAGCCGGACATCATCACCTTCGCCAAAGGGGTGAACTCCGGCTATGTCCCGCTCGGCGGCGTGCTGATGGCCGAACGCATCGCCCAGCGCTATGACCACGTGGCGTATCCGGGCGGTCTCACCTACGCGGGGCACCCCCTGGCCTGCGCCGCGGGCGTCGCGTCGATCGCGGTGTTCGAGCGGGAGGGCATCCTCGATCACGTGCGGTCGGTGGGCGCCGATGTGCTCGGAAAAGGGTTGCGGGAGCTGGCTGGCCGGCATCCGAGCGTCGGTGAGGTGCGGGGCAGGGGCTTCTTCTGGGCGCTGGAACTGGTCCGGGATCAGCGCAGCAGAGAACCGCTGATCCCGTTCGCGGCGACAGGCACGGACGCCGAACCGATGCTCGCGGTCACCGCGGCCGCCAAGGCGCGCGGGCTGTGGCCGTTCAACGCGGGCAACCGCTTCCAGATCGCACCGCCGCTGACCACGACCGCCGACGAACTGCGGACCGGTCTGGAAATCGTCGACGAAGTGCTCGACGTCGCCGACGGCTACGTCCGGACGAGCTGACACCCGCTCAGTGCGGCGTCAGCTCCACCACGACGCCGCCCTGCTGCCAGGTCTGGTAGATGTCGGCCTTCGAGGGTGCGCCGTCGGCGGTGAAGCCGATGCCGTTGTACTTCGCGTTCTGCTTGTTGTCCCGCGCGACGATCTCGTAGAGCCGCAGCACATCGGCCTCGGTGGTGTGTACGACCGGGTCGAAGGTGCGCGGCTTGCCGCCGAAGGACGCCTGCACAGGAGCGCCCGCCCGCAGGTTCTTCACCCACGGCCGCAGGGCGGTGCCGATCAGCAGATTGTCGCCGTGCCTGGTGTAGGCCAGCGGTACGTCGTAGATCTTCCCCGACTTGCGCCCGACGACGTGCAGGATCATCAGCCGCTTGCCGACGACGCCGGACAGGCCGGGCACCCGCAGCAGGGTGCGCACGACTCCGTTCATCACGGCCTGATACGACGGGATGGGTTCGGGGCCGGACGTGGTCGGTGTGCCGTAAGGGTTTTCGGACGACGCGTGCTCACTCATGCTCCCAGTATCGGAGTTCGCGTCGCGCCGTGCGGTACGACGTCCGAGATCCGCCAACGGGCACCGGACGGGCGCGGCGCGCGGCCTCGGTACCCTGCGTGCATGACTTCCGGACAGACAGAGATCTGGCACAACCCGCGGTGCAGCAAGAGCCGCAACGCCACGGCTTTCCTGAACGAGGCCGGTGTCGGCTACACCGTGCGGAAGTATCTGGACCAACCGCCGACGGCCGACGAGTTGCGGGAGGTGTTGCGGCGGCTGGAGGCCGAACCGTGGGACATCACCCGCACCGGTGAGCAGGTCGCCAAGGACCTCGGGATGGCGAACTGGCCGCGGACCGACACGGACCGGGACCGCTGGATCGACGCGCTGGTCGAACATCCGGCACTGATCCAGCGGCCGATCGTGCTCACCGCCGACGGCGGAGCAGTGGTGGCCCGCGACGAGGCCGCTCTGCGCGATCTGCTCTGACCGCCGCCCAACGGCCGATCCCACCGAGCCGGACTCGGCGGTAGGGTCGGCGGGCATGAAGGTACAACTGCGCCACAGCCCGGCCGCCGCCATCGCGCGGTGTTTTCTCGCCGGCGGCGAGCCGATGCGGGTCGAGAGCGGCGCCATGGTGGCGCACTCGGCGGGAGTCATGTTGCAGGCCAAGGCCGAAGGCGGCATCCTGGCCGGGTTGAAGCGGTCGGTGCTGGCGGGGGAATCGTTCTTCGTCTCGACCTTCACCGCGCCGCCGCAGGGCGGGTGGGTCGATGTGGCGCCCGCGCTTCCCGGCGATGTGCTCAACCTGCAGATCACCCCGGATCGGCCGTTCTTCATCAGCCGCGGGGGCTGGATCGCCAATTCGCACGGCGTGCAGGTGGAGAGCAAATGGGGCGGCTTCGCCAATCTGTTCGGCGGCGAGGGCGGGTTCGGTCTGCGCGCGCACGGCGAGGGCGAGATCGTGGTGGGCGTATTCGGTGCGATCGATGTGATCGACCTGCAGCCGGGAGAGCCGATCACGATCGACACCGGGCACGTCGTCGCCTATGACCTGACGATGAATTTCGGCATCCGGCGGGCAGTCTCGGGCCGGTCGATCCAGTCCTTGAAGTCCGGTGAGGGCTTCGTCTTCGACTTCACCGGCCCCGGCCGGGTGCTGTTGCAGACGCGCAATCCCGGCGCGTTCGCCGCTTGGGCCGGATCGTCCGCGTCGTCCAGTTGATCGTGGTCATCCGTCCCCCGGGTAACCGGCACCGGCCAGCAGGTCGGTGACTAGCAGGCGGGTATCCGGGACGAATGGCCAGTCCGGGTCGGCCAGGTGCGCAAGCAACTCGGCATCGGTCCACCACCAGCCCTCGGCGATCTCGTCGGGTTGGTGGCGCACCGGCCCGTCGTAGCGCAATTCGTACGCGAACAGGTGGCAGCGCATCGGCAGGCCGTTCCATTCGCCGTCCCAAGAGACCCTCGCCCGTGGTTGCGGTGGGAGATCGGCAGGGTCCGGAATGACGCCCAGTTCTTCGGCGACCTCCCGCAGCGCTGTCTCGCGCGGCGCTTCGCCGGGCGCGACCACACCACCGGCCAGACAGTCGTGCATCCTCGCGAAAACGAGTTTGGTATCGGTGCGGCGGTGCACGTAAACGCGCAGGCCGTCCCCGGACCGCAGGAGAACACCGGCACTGGCGTGCCACAATCCGTCGCGATAGACCGTGGCCCGCTCGGCCGCGCCCACCGGGTTGCCCGCCGGATCGTAGACCGCGATCAGTTCCGCCCCCGGATCTCCGGCGTGGGGCGACCCGTGCTGCGGGGGAGCGGACATGGATCGAGAGTAACGTGAACACCGCACGCCACAGGGAGAGAGGATCGCCGCCCATGGTGCTTCCGCACGCACTGGCGAAGTTCAACCGGCATGTCACCAATCCGACCGCGGGCCTGGTCGCGGGGCGCGCGCCCGGCTTCGGCATCGTGCTGCACAAGGGCAGGAAGTCGGGACGGTCCTACCGCACACCGGTGATGGTCTTCGAACAGGACGGCGCCTACCGGATCGCGCTGACGTACGGCCGTGATGTCGACTGGGTCAAGAACATTCGCGCGGCGGACGGCTTCGCGCTGGAGACCCACGGTCGCGTCGTCGAGCTGACCGACCCGGTCGTGCGGCACGATCCGACCGCGGCGTGGGCGCCGGTGGGGGTGCGGCAGGTACTGAAGACGATCTCGGCGGAGTACTACGTGGAGTCCCATCCGGCGGGGTGAACCGCGCGTCGGACGGACTACGCGCCTTGCACCGACTGGACCGTGCGGCTCAGTACCGAGGGCGGTAACCCGAAGGTCCGGCGGCAGGTGCGGGTCAGGTCGGCCCCGTCGGAGAAACCTGCCGCATGTGCGGCTGCCGTGAGATCGTCACCGGCCAGCGCGCGGGTGCGTGCGATGTGCAATCGCAGCCAGAGGATGTAGCGGCGCAACGGGATTCCCATCTGCTCGGTGAACAGATGCGACAGCCGCGGCGCCGGGATCCCGAGTTGCCGGGCGACATCCGAGCCGCGCACCGAGCCCGCGCGCACCAGGGCGGGCAGCAGTTGCAGCGCCGCGGTGATCACCGCGTGCCGCTCGCTCCCACCCGACGATTCGTCCTGCGGCAGCAGGTCCTCGACGACGGCGGTGACCTGTGCGGTCAGATCACCGCCCGCGGCGACGATGCCGAGCGTGTCGGCACTGTCGGCCCAGCCGTTGAGATGCGCCCTCCGGTCGGCCGCCGCGCCCGCGGCGGTCTCGGGGTCGAGATAGACGGCCATGCCGTGCGCGGACCCCACGTCGATCCGGTGCGGCGCGTCGGTCGGCACGATGACGTGCGTGCCCTGCTTGCGCACGCCGCTGCCGTCCACCACCACGATCGGCGTGCTCGCGGCCACGATCTGCACCGCGTGGTGTGCGTGCAACTCCGTCGGGCCGATCGATCCGGCGAAGGCCAGGACGCCCGGCCGGAGCAGTGCGGCACCCGCCTGCGGTGGTTCGTCCGCTGCGCCCACAGGCGACATCGAGAAGCCGTCGGTGACCAGAGCCTTCATCATGGGATGCTCCCGGCTGAGACACGCACGCTGAATCCTGGGATGAGCGTATCGGTTTCGCGCGGGCGGTATTCCCGATTCCTCCGATTACCGCCGACCCCGCCGATCACCCCACGGCCGGATTCCGGCATCGATCATGAGTTCGCCGATCGATTGCTGGCAGCGGAAGAATGGCCGGTCAGCTCTCCGAGACCTCGACGCCGCGCCAGAACGCGACGTAGTCCTTGATCTGCGCCGCCTTGGTCTTCGGCTGCGGGTAGTACCAGGCGGCGTCGGTGTTGGATTCTCCGTCGACCACCACGGTGTAGTAGCTGGCGGTGCCTTTCCATGGGCAGTAGGTGTGCGTGTCGGAGGGCTGGAAGTACTCCGGGCTGATCGAATCCGGCGGGAAGTAGTGGTTGCCCTCGACGATGATGGTGTCGTTGCTGGTCGCGAGGACGCGGCCGTGCCAGGTTGCCGTTGCCATACTTCGATTCTGCCCCGATCTCACCCGGTGGCGGCGGGCCGAACCTGTCGCGCGCGACCGCGCGGTCACACGGGGCGGTCCGGCCGCGCCGCGCGCCGATGGAGTTCGACGGCCAACGCCACGAGTTCGCCCAGGTGCTCGCCGTCGGATTCGGCCCGCCGCATCGCCTCGGCGACGGGGAAGGTGCCGACCTCGAGAATCTGCTCGGCGTCGCCGGGATTGGTGGGCGCGGAGTCGAGCACCACGTCTGCGGTGCACCAGAGCCACGCCTTGTGCGGGTGCGGCTGCCATTCCCGATACGGCGCGGGGCGATTGCTCGTCGCGTGGTGGGCGCCGAACCAGCTGATCGGCCCGATCGGGCGTGCTCCCGCCTCCTCGCGCAGTTCCCGGCGCACGCATTCATCGATCGACTCGCCGCGTTCCCTGGTGCCGCCGGGGATCAGCCAGATGCCGCGATCGTCGCGGCACAGCACGATCTCCTCGCCGACGAAACAGACGACGTGGATATTCGTGACCAATTCGTCCGACGGCAGCGTGGTGGAGAACCGCACATCCAGATCCCCCCACGCCCAGTGGGCCGGTGTGTGCAGCACGGGATAGCGGTCGGCGAGCGTCACAGGACGACGGTAGCGGTCGAGGAGGGATCGTGTCCGCCGGATTTCTGCGGGTGTGCGGCGACATGCACAGGGTGCGGCCGGGTTCGGCGCTGCTCCGGTCCGGGTGGTCACGTCCGTGTCCTCCGGCGCGGCGGATGCGGACGTACGGATCAGCGTTCCCGGGCCAGTGTCCGGTAACTCACGTTCCAGAACCACTCCACCGGCCCCCGCTCGAAGCGACGCAACCACAGGTGTGCTCCGCTCGCGATGACCAGCGCGACCAGCACGTAGACGCCGATGGTGAAGGGGACGCGGTCGTCGGATGCCACGCGGGCGGCGAGTCCGAATCCCCAGCCGTAGCACAGCATCGAAGCCACCAGATTCTGCAGGATGTAGCAACTGAGCGCGGTGCGGCCGATCTCGGTGAGGCGGCGCCCGGCGAACCCGGCCGCGGGCCGCCGCAGGTACCACTCGGCGACCGCCGCCAGGATGCCGAGGGCGACGAACGGTGCGCTGCCGTAGCGAGTGAACAGGATGAGGTCGCCGCCGCCTGCGATGCCGACGGCCAGGTCGATCGGTGCGGCGATGCCGAAGCCCACGATCATGAGCCGCTGACGGATTCGCGCGCCTTCCGGACCGAACACGCCGGCGCGGAACAGCCGCGCGCCGGTCAGGAACAGCGCGACCGACATCGCGAACACGAAGATCGCCTCCATCCGGAACACCCCGGCGTTACCGATCCGGAACATCGCGAGATCCCAGAAGGAGCCGTCGGCGTACGGATTCGGGTCGAGCCCGCCGCGTGCCGCCGCGTCTTGCCGCGGCGCGAAGGCCAGGACGAGCGCGATCAGGGTCAGCAGCGTCACGTGCACGGCGGCGGCTCCGATCAGCCAGCGCCGCTGCGCCCGCTCGCCGGTGGCCAGCACGAACGCGACGACCAGTCCGGTCACCGCGTAGCCCGTCAGCACGTCGAACTCGGCGACGAACACGAAATTCAGCAGACCGTCCACGAACAGCAGACCCGCGCGCCAGGGGTAGTCGCCCGGCCAGCGCCGCCCGGCCCTGGCCGCGGAGCCCCGCTGGATGGCGAGGCCGATGCCGAACATGATGGTCAGCAGGCCCAGGAACTTGCCTTGGGCGAGCTGCTGGAGCACGCGCTCGGTCCACAACCAACCGTCGGCCTGCCCGCCCAAGCCGTGGAGATAGCCGATCAGCCCCTCCGGATCGGTCATTATCCAGACGTTGGTGGCGAGGGTGCCCAGGATCGCGATCCCGCGCAGCACGTCCAACGCGACGAGCCGGGCGGGTGCGGGCAGCGCCGGGGGAGCGGCCGCGGGGTGCTGTTCGGTGGTCTGCGTGCGGCGGGCCGCGGGCGATTCGGGCATGTCCCGACTATCACGCCGACCTGCGCCGCGAGGAGTCCTCCGGAAGTACCACCTGCGGTATGACATTGGACTCCGCCGGTCGCGACCGGTTCGGCCGGGTGCGTGACCTAGGCTCGATGCCATGCAGCGCATCATCGGAATAGAGGTCGAATACGGCATCTCGACCCCGACCGAGCCGTCGGCCAACCCGATCCTCACCTCGACCCAGGCGGTCCTGGCCTACGCCGCGGCCGAAGGCGTGCCGCGCGCGAAGCGCACCCGCTGGGACTACGAGGTGGAGTCGCCGCTGCGCGACGCGCGCGGATTCGACCTGAGCCGGATGAACGGGCCCGCGCCGGTGATCGACGCCGACGAGGTCGGGGCGGCCAACATGATCCTCACCAACGGCGCCCGGCTCTACGTCGACCACGCGCACCCGGAATACTCCGCGCCCGAGGTCACCGACCCGCTGGACGCGGTGATCTGGGACAAGGCGGGCGAGCGGGTGATGGAGGCCGCCGCGCGGCACGCCTCCAGCGTGCCGGGGGCCCCGCGGCTGCAGCTGTACAAGAACAACGTCGACGGCAAGGGCGCCTCGTACGGCACCCACGAGAACTACCTGATGAGCCGGGACA
Organism: Nocardia sp. NPDC004573; assembly: GCF_053602135.1. Classification (NCBI taxonomy): domain Bacteria; kingdom Bacillati; phylum Actinomycetota; class Actinomycetes; order Mycobacteriales; family Nocardiaceae; genus Nocardia; species Nocardia sp. NPDC004573. The sequence goes on along the minus strand of NZ_JBSGDA010000007.1, from coordinate 109,765 downwards.
CCCCGTTCAACCAGATCATCGTCGGGCTCACGCCGTTCTTCGTGTCCCGGCAGGTGGTCTGCGGCTCCGGCCGGGTCGGCATCGGCCAGTCCGGCGACCACGCGGGCTTCCAGCTGTCCCAGCGCTCGGACTACATCGAAGTCGAGGTCGGCCTGGAGACCACACTCAAGCGGGGCATCATCAACACCCGCGACGAACCGCACGCCGACGCCGACAAGTACCGCAGGCTGCACGTCATCATCGGTGACGCCAATCTGGCCGAGATGTCGACCTACCTCAAGGTCGGCACCACCGCGCTGGTCCTCGATCTGATCGAGGCGGGCGAGGACCTGTCGGACCTGCAACTGGCGCGCCCGGTCACCGCGGTGCACACGATCAGCCACGACCCCACGCTGCGGGCGACCGTCGCGCTCGCCGACGGCCGCGAGCTGACCGGCCTCGCCTTGCAGCGGGTCTATCTGGATCGGGTGATCAAATTCGTCGACCGCACCGGAAATGACGACAAACGCGTGCAGGACATCATCGAGAACTGGGCCATGGTGCTGGACCTGCTCGAACGCGATCCGATGGAATGCGCGAACCTGCTCGACTGGCCGGCCAAGCTGCGTCTGCTCGAGGGCATGCGCAGCCGCGAGGGACTCGGCTGGGCGGCCCCCAAGCTGCACCTGATGGACTTGCAGTACTCCGACGTGCGGCTGGACAAGGGGCTGTACAACCGCCTGGTCGCCCGGGGCTCGATGAAGCGCCTGATCAGCGAGCAGCAGGTCGTCGACGCCATGACCAACCCGCCCACCGACACCCGCGCCTACTTCCGCGGCGAATGCCTGCGCCGCTTCGGCGCCGACATCGCGGCGGCCAGCTGGGACTCGGTGATCTTCGACCTGGGCGGCGACTCCCTCGTGCGCATCCCCACCCTGGAACCCCGCCGCGGCACCAAAGCCCACGTCGGCAAACTCCTCGACGGCGTGACCACCGCCGCTGACCTGGTGGAGCAGCTGACGACGTAGCCTCCGGCAGCGCGGGTCCCGGTCGGCTGACGGCACGGCCCGGCAGGGCCTTGCCTCGATCGCCCTACGCCGCCGCACCAGCTCAGCTACGGGTTTCGAGCGAAGCGAGACCGGGCATCGTCCGTTCGCGGCCCCGCTCGGACGCGAGCCATTCGGGGCCGCGAACACGCAGCGCCGCAGGCGCTGCAAGGCAAACACCGCGACACAAAATAAGCACACTGTCGGCGCTGGTAGGTAGTGTTGAGGGACGAGCACGGACAATGCTCATGATCGGGATCGTGCTCACGATGGGTCCCGGTCATGGTGAGGACAGAGGAGGTCGGCTGCCATGGCACAAGAGCAGACCAAGCGCGCCGGGGGTGGCGACGAGGACGAGGGCCCGGACGGTGTGGATGCCGCCGGTCAGGAGCGCCGCGAGAAGCTGGCGGAGGAAACCGACGACCTGCTCGACGAGATCGATGACGTGCTCGAGGAGAACGCCGAGGACTTCGTCCGCGCGTACGTGCAGAAAGGTGGCCAGTGACAGTCGGTGACCCCTCGCGTCTCCACCTGGGGTACGCCCTCTCGTCCTTCTCCGACTATCTCCGTATGCATGCTCCGGACTTGTTGCCCGCAAATAGGTTCGGACAGGGTGCCGCCGGAATCTCCGGCGGCACTTCCGCGAAGGAGATCGCTCCGCACGGCACCACCATCGTCGCGGTGAGTTACCGCGGTGGTGTGCTGATCGCGGGCGACCGGCGTGCCACGCAGGGGAACCTGTTGGCCAGCCGGGATATCGAGAAGGTCTACATCACGGACAGCTATTCCGCGGCCGGCATCGCGGGCACCGCGGGCATGGCGGTGGAGATGGTGCGCATCTTCGCAGTGGAGCTGGAGCACTACGAGAAGCTCGAGGGCGTGCCGCTGACCTTCGACGGCAAGGCCAACAAGCTGTCGAAGATGGTGCGTGAGAATTTGCCCGCGGCCTTGCAGGGTCTGGCGGTGGTGCCGATGCTGGTCGGTTACGACCTGAACGCCACCGATCCGGACAAGGCGGGCCGCATCGTGTCGTTCGATGTGGTGGGTGGACGCAGCGAGGAGCGATTCGGGTACGCCGCGGTCGGTTCCGGCTCGGTGTTCGCGAAGTCCGCGCTGAAGAAGTTGTACGCCAAGGGAATCGATCAGGCGCGTGCGCTGCGCATCGCCGTCGAGTCGCTGTTCGACGCGGCCGATGACGACACCGCGACGGGCGGCCCGGATCTGGTGCGCGGCATCTTCCCGACAGCGATCGTGATCGATGAGGAGGGTGCGGTCGAGGTGACCGAGTCGCGGCTCGAGGAGATCGCGCGCGGCATCGTCGCCGACCGCGCGGCCGCCGAAGAAGGGAGCGCCTGATCATGACGTTGCCGTACTACGCGTCGGCCGAGCAGATCATGCGCGACAAGACCGAGCTCGCGCGCAAGGGCATCGGTCGGGGGCGCAGCGTCGTGGTGCTGACGTACGAGAAGGGTGTGCTGTTCGTCGCGGAAAACCCGTCCACGACGCTGCACAAGGTGAGTGAGCTGTACGACCGGATCGGGTTCGCCGCGGTCGGCAAGTACAACGAGTTCGAGAATCTGCGCAGGGGCGGCATCCTGCAGGCCGATATTCGCGGGTATCAGTACGACCGCCGCGACGTCACCGGTCGTGCCCTGGCCAATGCCTACGCGCAGGCCCTCGGCACGATCTTCACCGATCAGCTGAAGCCGTACGAGGTGGAGATCTGTGTGGCGGAGGTGGGCTATCCGGAACAGGCCCCGCAATCGGTGCTGTACCGGATCACGTTCGACGGGTCGATCGTGGACGAGCGGGAGTTCGTGGTGATGGGCGGCACGACCGAGCCGATCGTCACCGCGCTGAAGTCGTCCTACCAGCCGGGTCTGGATCTGGCCTCGGCGGTGGGTGTGGCGGTGCGGGCGCTGCAGGCGGGCGTGCCGGAAGGGACGGAGAAAGAGAAACGGGTGCTGGGCGTGAGCTCGCTCGAGGTCGCGACCTTGGAGCAGGCGCGTCCGCGCCGGGCGTTCCGGCGGGTGACCGATGCCGCGCTGGAGCGCTTGCTCAGCCCGGCGCAGCCGGACGGCGGGTCCGCTGCGCAGGACGGCGGCGCCGAGGCCGAGGGTGCGGAGCCCTCGGCGAAGGACGCCCCGACGGCGGAGTGATCCGCCGGGGCCGACGAGCTCGGCGGCCCGCGAACGACGTCTCGTTCGCGGGCCGCGTCGGCATGCCCGCGGCCGGTCCCGCCGTGTGCTTCCTTCGGCGGAAGCGGGGTATCGGTCGGGTAAATTCCGACAAAGCGGGCCAAATTGTTGTGAAGACGTATGCATACGGGTTGTTCGGTGCACCACGCAACTCCCTGACATGGCTGTAATGTCGATGGTGTGCAGCGACGAATTATGGGGATCGAGACCGAGTTCGGTGTGACATGCACCTTCCACGGTCACCGTCGACTGTCCCCCGACGAGGTGGCCCGGTATCTGTTCCGCCGGGTGGTGTCCTGGGGCCGTAGCTCGAACGTGTTCCTCCGCAACGGTGCTCGGCTCTACCTCGATGTCGGGTCCCATCCGGAGTACGCGACCGCGGAGTGCGACAACCTGGCGCAATTGGTGACCCACGACCGTGCGGGCGAGCGGGTCCTCGAAGAGTTGCTGATCGACGCCGAGCAGCGTCTGGCCGAAGAAGGCATCGGCGGCGACATCTATCTGTTCAAGAACAACACCGACTCCGCGGGCAACTCCTACGGTTGCCACGAGAACTTCCTGGTCGTTCGGGCAGGCGAGTTCTCCCGGATCTCGGACGTGCTGCTGCCGTTCCTGGTCACCCGCCAGCTGATCTGCGGCGCGGGCAAGGTGCTGCAGACACCGAAGGCCGCCACGTTCTGCCTGTCGCAGCGTGCCGAGCACATCTGGGAGGGCGTCTCCTCGGCGACCACCCGTTCACGGCCGATCATCAACACCCGCGACGAGCCGCATGCCGATGCGGAGAAGTACCGTCGCCTGCACGTGATCGTCGGCGACTCCAACATGTCCGAGACCACCACCATGCTGAAGGTCGGCACGGCCGCCTTGGTGCTGGAGATGATCGAGGCGGGCGTCTCGTTCCGCGACTTCGCGCTGGACAACCCGATCCGTGCGATCCGCGAGGTGAGCCACGACCTGACCGGGCGCCGTCCGGTGCGCCTGGCCGGCGGACGGCAGGCCAGTGCCCTGGACATCCAGCGCGAGTACTACGCCCGCGCCGTGGAGCATCTGCGCAACCGGGACCGGGATCCCCAGATCGACCAGGTGGTCGACCTGTGGGGCCGGACTCTGGACGCGGTCGAGGCACAGGACTTCGCGAAGGTCGACACCGAGATCGACTGGGTGATCAAGCGCAAGCTGTTCCAGCGCTACCAGGACCGGTACGGCATGGAGCTGTCCGATCCCAAGATCGCCCAGCTGGATCTGGCCTACCACGACATCAAGCGCGGACGCGGCGTCTTCGACTTGCTGCAGCGCAAGGGCCTGGCCAAGCGCGTCACCGAGGACGAGGCCGTGGACGCCGCGGTCGACACCCCACCGCAGACCACCAGGGCCAAGTTGCGCGGTGACTTCATCACCGCCGCGCAGGAGGCGGGCCGCGACTTCACCGTCGACTGGGTGCACCTGAAGCTGAACGACCAGGCGCAGCGCACCGTGCTGTGCAAGGACCCGTTCCGCTCGGTCGACGAGCGCGTCGATCGCCTGATCGCGTCGATGTGATCGTCGCGTTCTCCGTCACACCGCTCGGGACCGGCGCCGATGTCGGGCGCGCGGTCGCCGAAGCGGTCCGCGTGGTGCGTGCCAGCGGATTGCCCAACCGCACCGACGCCATGTTCACCACTCTCGAGGGCGAATGGGACGAGGTGATGGCCGTGGTGAAACAGGCGACCGACGCCATCCTCGCCGTAGCGCCGCGGTGCAGCCTGGTGCTGAAGGCCGACATCCGCCCCGGGGTGACGGATGCGATGACCACCAAGGTGGAGAAGGTCGAGCGCTACCTGGCCGAAGGCTGATCGGCGAAGCGGCCCGCGCAGCCGAACACGCCGCGACGAAGTCGCGGCCGGGACAACACAGCCCGGCCGCGCAGATTACCCTCTATCGGGTGGCGATATCCAAGGTCGAGCGGCTGATGAATCTGGTCATCGCGCTGCTGTCGACCCGGCAGTTCCTGACCGCGGAGCGGATCCGGGAGAGTGTGGCCGGATACGAGGACTCCGCCAGCGACGAAGCGTTCAGCCGGATGTTCGAGCGGGACAAGAACGAACTGCGCGATCTGGGCATTCCGCTGGAAGTGGGTCCGGTGAGCCGGTACTCGACGCTCGAGGGTTACCGGATCAACCGCGACGCCTACGAGCTACCCGAGATCGACCTGACCGATGAGGAGGCCGCCGCCGTCGCGGTCGCCGTGCAGATGTGGGAATCGCCCGAGTTGGCCGCCGCCGCGGAGGGCGCGCTGCTCAAACTGCGTGCGGCGGGTATCCACGTGGAGACCGACGCCGCGGTGGCGTCGGTGCCCGCCGTTCCGGCCCGCGCTCGCGGCTCGGAACCGGTGCTCGGCAAACTTCTCGCCGCGATCGATGCCGGTCAGGCGGTGCGGTTCGAACACCGCGGCGCGATCAACGCGCCCTATCTGATGCGCGACGTCGAGCCGTGGGGCGTCGTCACCCACCACGGCCGCTGGTACCTGGTCGGGCACGACCGGGACCGGGACGCCGTGCGCAGTTTCCGGCTCTCCCGCATCGGCGACGATGTCACCGCGTACGGCCCGCGCAACGCCGTGCGCAAGCCGCGGGGCGTCGATCTGCGCGCCATCGTCGACCAGGTCACCAGCAGCGGGCCGGTCAGCGGCGCGGCGACGGTGTGGGTGGCCGAGGGGCGGGGCCGGGAGATCCGCAGGCTCGGCCAGGTGACCGGCGAGCGCGTCGTGGGCGGCCGGGCGGGCGCCGTGGTCGAGCTTCCGGTGCGCTCGCGCGATTGGCTGGCCCGGCTGATCACCGGTTTGGGGCCCGACGCCGTGGTGCTCGCCCCCGAGTCCCTGCGTGCCGATGTCATCGCGCGGCTGCGTTCGGTGTTCGACCGCACGGAGGTGCGGGCATGAGTTCGCGGCTGTCGGTCCGGCTCTCCCGGCTGTTGAACATGATCCCGTACTTCATCGCCCACCCCGGGATCAGCGCCGCGGAGGCCGCCGCCGACCTCGGCGTGACCACCAAGCAGCTGATGAGCGACCTCAATCAGCTGTGGATGTGCGGGTTGCCCGGGTACGGCCCGGGTGACCTGATCGACCTGTCGTTCTCCGAGGAAAGCATCGAGGTCACCTTCTCCGCGGGCATCGATCGGCCGCTGCGGCTGACCTCCACCGAGGCGACCGCGCTGCTGGTCGCGCTGCGCTCGATCGTCGACATGCCCGGCATGGTGGACCCGACCGCGGCCCACGCGGCCATCGCGAAGATCGAATCGGCCATCGCGGGCGGCGTGGAACCGGCCGCGGACGGACGATTCCGCACACCGCCGCCGGAGGCGCCCGCGGTGGCCGCGGTGCGCTCGGCGCTGGCGCTGGGCCGGGTGCTGCGGCTGGTGTACTACTCCGCCAGCCGGGACGTGGTGTCCGAACGCATCGTGGATCCGATCCGCATCGTCCTGGTGGACGACAACAGTTATCTGCAAGCCTGGTGCAGGCAGGCCGAGGGCGTGCGGTTGTTCCGCTTCGACCGGATCGAGGCCGCGACCGAACTGGACGAGGCCGCTCGACCGCCCAAGCACGCCACCGAGGCGACGGCGGGCCTGGACCTGTTCCAGGACGACCCGGCGGTCCCGTTGGCACGCCTGCGGATTCACGCCGACTACGCGTGGGTCCTCGATCAGTACCCCATGCACCGGCTGGCGGTGCACCCCGACGGCAGCTTGGAGGCGACCATGCGGTTCGCCACGCTGGACTGGATGGCCCGGCTGCTGCTCGGTTTCGGGGCGGGCGTCACCGTCCTCGGTCCGCCGGAACTGGTGGCGGCAGTGCGCGAGCGGTCGAACGCCGCGCTGGCCGCCTATGAGGAAGCCGGATATCTGGAGGCCAGATGAGGGACGAAGAGGCCCAACCGGCATGAACGTTCGTGTGCTCGTGGTCGGCGCGGGCAGCATCGGCAACTTCGTCGGCGGCAAGCTCGGCGCGGCGGGCGCGGAGGTCACCCTGGTCGGCCGCAGGCGAGTGCTCGACGAGCTCGGCACTTCCGGACTCCGGCTCACCGACCTCGACGGCGGTGACGAGGCGCTGGCGCCGGACCGATTCCACCGCGCCACCGAACCGGATGACGTCGGCTCGGCGGACCTGGTGCTGGTCACGGTGAAATCGGCGGCGACCGCGGCGGCGGTGCGCGAACTCGCGGGCAAGATCAGGCCGGGCACCGTGGTGCTCAGCCTGCAGAACGGCATCGGCAACGATTCGGTGATCCGGGAGATCTTGCCGCACTGCGTGGTGTTGGCCGGCATGGTGATGTTCAATGTCGTGCACCATCCGGGCGGCCGGTTCCACCGCGGCACCGAGGGCGGTCTCGCGGTGCAGGACGATCCGGCGCTGGCGCCGTTCCTCGACCTGTTCGAGCGGGCGGGCCTCGGCCTGCGCCGCTATCCCGACCTGCGTCCGGTGCAGTGGGCCAAGCTGCTGCTCAACCTCAACAACCCGATCAACGCGCTGTCGGGCCGCCCGCTGCGCGAGGAGCTCGCCGACCGGGACTATCGCCGCTGTCTCGCGCTGACCCAGCGCGAGGCGCTCGCGGTGATGAACAAGGCGCGAATTCGCCCGGCCCGGCTGACCCCGCTGCCGCCCCGGGTGATGGCCACGCTGCTGACCGTCCCCGACGCCCTGTTCCGGCGGGTGGCCGGCCAGGTGCTGGCCATCGATCCGGTGGCGCGCTCGTCCATGGCGGACGACCTCGAGCTCGGCCGCACCACCGAGATCCCCTGGTTGTGCGGGGAAATCGTGGGGCTTGGCGCGATGGTCGGTGCGCCGACGCCGGTGAATCAGCGGCTGATCGAGCTGGTCGTCGCCGCCGAGCAGGGCGGTCGCCGCGTGTGGACCGGCCGGGAACTGCTCGGCCAGTTGCAGGACGCCGCGGCGGGCGCCGCGCCCCAACGCGGGGCGAACGAGCAGTGACGGCGGCGTTCGCGCACGTCACGGTCCGGTAGCATCGAGACATCACAGTCTTGGGAGGTAGATCATGGGCAGTCTGAGCATCTGGCACTGGCTGATCATTGCGGTGGTCTTCGTGATGTTCTTCGGCGCGAAGCGGATGCCCGACGCGGCCCGCAGCTTGGGCCGGTCGTTGCGCATCTTCAAGAGCGAGGTCAGTCAGATGCAGAACGAGAGCAACGCGCCCGGCAACGGCGCGTCGGCTCAGCAGCCCGCACCGCAGTTGCCCGCCGCGCAGCAGTCGACGCCGTCGCAGGCCACGGAGTCCCGTACCGAGCAGAAGCCGGTCTGAGCGGATCCGCTCGCGCCGGAGTGAGCAAGAGCTCACTCCGGACTCAGTGCTGTTGCCGAGCTGAGCCAGGCACGTGAACCCAGGGGCGATCACCAACCATGCGAATCCCGTTCGATCCGCGGCGCAGTAAGCGCAGGACCAATCCCGACGGCACGATGTCGTTGGTCGAGCATCTGCAGGAGTTGCGTTACCGGTTGCTGGTGTCGATCGCGGCGGTGATCGCCACGACTGTCCTGGGCTTTCTGTGGTACGCGCACGGGTTCCTGGGGATCGAGAGCCTCGGTGAGATCCTGCGCGGACCGTATTGCTCGCTGCCCGCGTCGGCGCGTGCGTCGTTGAGCCCGGACGGGGAGTGCCGTCTGCTGGCCACCGCGCCGTTCGAGCAGTTCACCTTGCGATTGAAGGTCGGCATGACCGCGGGCGTGGTGCTCGCGGCGCCGATCTGGCTGTACCAGATGTGGGCGTTCATCACGCCGGGCTTGTACGCGAAGGAACGCAAGTACGCGATCGGGTTCGTCTCCTCGGGCACGGTACTGTTCGCCGCGGGGGCGGTGCTGGCCTATGTGGTGATCGCGCACGCATTGAGTTTCTTGCTCACCATCGGCGACAACGTGCAGATCACGGCGTTGAGCGGGTCGCAGTATTTCGGGTTCATCATCCAGTTGCTGATCATCTTCGGCGTCAGTTTCGAGACGCCGTTGCTGATCATCGGGTTGAACCTGGTCGGTGTGCTGACCTATCAGCGCCTCAAGGCGTGGCGGCGGGGGATCACCTTCGGCCTGTTCGTGTTCGCCGCGATCGTGACGCCGCAGGACCCCTTCTCGATGCTGGCCCTGGCCTTGGCGTTGACGGTGTTGTTCGAGGTGGCGATCCAGTTCTCCCGGGTCAACGACCTGCGCCGGGCGCGTAAGGAGCGCGAGGGCTGGGGTGCGTTGTCCGACGAGGAAGCCTCCGAACTGGGCGAGCCGGAGCCGATCGATCCGGCCGAGTCGATCACCACGCCCGCGGAGAAATCCGCACGACCGGTGTCGGACTACTCCGATACGCTCTGACGAGTGACAGATGACCGGTCGCAGACGGGCGAGTTGGACGCGTTTTCCACCGAACTGAAGTTCCGGCTGGATCCGTTTCAGCGCGATGCCTGTGCGGCGCTCGAAGAAGGCCACAGCGTCCTGGTCTGCGCACCCACGGGCGCGGGCAAGACGGTCGTGGGCGAGTTCGCCGTCCACTTGGCGCTGGTGGCGGGTGGCAAGTGTTTCTACACCACGCCCATCAAGGCGCTGTCGAACCAGAAGTTCGCCGACCTCACCGAACGCCACGGCCGCGACAACGTCGGCCTGCTGACCGGCGATCAGTCGATCAATCCGGACGCCCCGGTGGTCGTGATGACCACCGAGGTGCTGCGCAATATGCTCTACGCCTCCTCGGACGCCCTGCGCGGACTGTCCTACGTCGTGATGGACGAGGTGCACTACCTCGCCGACCGATTCCGCGGCGCCGTCTGGGAGGAGGTCATCCTGCACCTGCCTCCGGATGTGCGCCTGGTCAGCCTGTCGGCCACGGTGAGCAACGCCGAGGAGTTCGGCGCCTGGATGGAGACGGTGCGCGGCGACACCGCCGTCGTGGTCGACGAGACCAGGCCCGTGCCGCTGTGGCAGCACGTGATGGTGGGTCGGCGGATGTTCGACCTGTTCGACACGAAATCCACCGACCAGAAGGTGCTCGTCGACGAGGACCTGGTGCGGTTCATCCGCCAGCGCGAGGCCGCCGACCGGATGAACAGCTGGGGCGCCCCGCGCAACGGCCGCGGCGGCCCGCGCCGGGATTTTCGTCCGCTGCCGCGGCCGGAGGTGCTGGCCAAACTGGACGACGAGGGCCTGCTGCCCGCGATCACGTTCATCTTCAGCCGGGCCGGATGCGACGGCGCGCTCGCGCAGTGCCTGCGGTCGCGGCTGGACCTGAGCCGTCCGGAAGAGCGCGACGAGATCGACGCGATCATCGAGAAGCACACCGGCGACCTGCCCAAGGCCGATCTGGAGGTGCTCGGCTACTGGGAGTGGTGTGAGGCGCTGCACCGCGGCATCGCCGCGCATCACGCCGGGATGCTGCCCGCGTTCCGGCACACCGTCGAGGAGTTGTTCGTCAACGGGCTGGTGCGTGCCGTCTTCGCCACCGAGACGCTGGCGCTCGGGATCAACATGCCGGCCCGTACCGTCGTGCTGGAACGGCTGGTGAAGTTCAACGGCGAATCGCACGCGGAACTCACACCCGGGGAATACACCCAGTTGACCGGGCGTGCCGGGCGGCGCGGGATCGACGTCGAAGGCCACGCGGTGGTGCTGTGGCAGCCCGAGGTGGACACCAGCGCGGTCGCCGGTCTGGCCTCCACGCGCACCTATCCGCTGCGCAGTTCGTTCCGGCCGGGCTACAACATGTCGATCAATCTCATCGATCGGATGGGCGCCGACGAATCGCGCGCCCTGCTGGAGCGATCCTTCGCCCAGTTCCAGGCGGACCGGTCGGTGGTCGGGCTGGTGCGCGGCATCGAGCGCAACGAGGGGGCGCTGCGCAAGCTGCGCGATCAGCTCGGCGGCGCGGAAGGCGGTTTCCTGGACTACCTCTCGCTGCGCGAGCGGATCAAGCAGCGGGAGCGGCAGCTGGCCCAGCAGAGTCGCGCCGACCGGCGCGGCGCCGCGGTGGACGCGCTCGGCGCCCTGCGGCGCGGCGACGTCGTGGCCATTCCCTCCGGCCGCCGCGCCGGGCTGGCGGTGATCCTGGAGCCGGACGCGACGCCGGGTGATCCCAGGCCGCTGGTGCTGACCGAGGACAAGTGGGCTGGACGGGTGTCGGTCGCCGATTTCCCGGTGCCCGCCGAAGCGCTCGGGCACATGCGGCTGCCGCGCCGGGTGGATCATCGGACTGCCCGCACCCGCCGTGATCTGGCTTCCGCGCTGCGCAGCACCGGGATCTCCGTACCCGGCAGGCCACGGCGCGGCAGGCAGTCCGCTGCGGCCGACGACCGGGAACTGGCGACGTTGCGGCGCAGCATGCGCGCGCACCCGGCGCACTCCCGGCCCGACCGCGAGCAACTGGCCCGGGTGGGCGAACGCTACAACCGGCTGCTGCGGGAGACGGAATCGATGCGCCAGAAGGTTGCCGCCACCACCAATTCGCTCGCGCGCACCTTCGATCGGATCCTCGGCCTGCTGGAGGAACGCGGTTTCGTGCACGAGAGCGAGGTGACCGCGGACGGACGCAGGCTGGCCCGCATCTACGCGGAGAGCGATTTGCTGGTCGCCGAATGCCTCCGGAAGGGTCTGTGGCGCGGACTCGGTCCCGCCGAGCTGGCCGGCGTGGTGTCGATCCTGGTCTACGAATCCCGCCAGGAGGGTGGGTATCTCGGCGCGAGCGGACCGACGGCGCCGATCCGCCGGGCGGTGGGCGCGACCATCGGCGTCTGGTCGGAGCTGCGCACCGACGAAGCGCGGCACAAACTGCCGCCGACCAGGGAACCCGATCTGGGTTTCGTCGACGGCGTCTACAAGTGGGCGCGCGGCGACGGGTTGGCCGAGTCGTTGCTCGCCAGCGGTGACGCGGGCGCACCACTGTCGGCCGGCGACTTCGTGCGCTGGTGCAGGCAGGTGATCGACCTGCTCGACCAGATCCACGGCACCGCCGACGATCCCGAGGTCGCCGCCACCGCGGCCAAAGCGGTGCGGGCGATCCGGCGGGGTGTCGTGGCGGTGGACGCCGCCTGAGCGGTGTGCGCTGCGGGGCGCGCTGCGGCGGCAATATCAACACGGCGGATTCGATTGTGATTTGATTTCTTTCGCGTACCGACCGTGGCGGAGTAGTCGTGTCATGCGACGAGGCCCACGCGGGGGGCTACCGTGTGTACAACGATGCGAGTGGAGGCAAGCAGATGAGCGGCCCGTACGGACCGAACGACCCCGGGGAGGGACGCAACGATCCCACCCAGCAGTGGGGTGGACAGCAGGCGCCGGGCGGAGCCGGTCCCACGCAGCAGTGGAGCGGTCAGCCGCAGACCCCGGCCTCGGCCCAGCCGACCCAGCACTGGGGTGAGCAGCAACCGCAGCAGCAGTGGGGGCAACCCCAGCAGCAGTGGGGCCAGCAACCGCAGCAGCCTCAGCAGCCGCAATGGGGCCAGCAGCCCGCGCAGGGGCAGCCGCAGTGGGGTCAGCCGCAGCAGCAGGACTGGGGCCAGCAGGGTCAGCAGCCGCAATGGGGTCAGCAGCAGCCGCAGCCGCAGTGGGGCGCTCCCGGCCAGCCGCCGCAGCAGGGCGGCAAAGGCAAAGGCCTGATCATCGGTCTGTCGCTGCTCGGCGTCGCGGTGGTCGGCGCGATCGTCGCGCTCGTGCTCGTGCTGACCGCCAAGGACCAGCTGGACCAGGCCGCGGTGCAGGACGGCGTGAAGAAAGTACTGTCGGATTCCTACGGCATCCAGGACATCAGCGATGTCTCCTGCCCGTCCGGCCAGGAAGTCAAGGTCGACGCCACCTTCGAATGCAGTGTGAAGGTCAGCGGCGAGGCCAAGAAGGTGACCATCAAGATCACCAAGGACGACGGCACCTACGAGGTCGGTCGCCCGAGCTAGCGTGTCGCGCGGCGACGTCGTCGCCACTGTTCGGGTGACGGCCCCATCGAGGTACGCGATGGGGCCGTCGGCTTCCGAGGTCAGGTGGTGCGGGCGCCGAGTGCGGTGATCAGACGCGTGACCGGGCTTTCCGCGTTGTAGGCCGCGGCGAGGGCGCGCAGGCGATCCGGATCGACCGGTTCGGTGGGGAGGACATCGCTGCGGGACAGGGCCACCTCGGCGTCGCAGACCACTCGCACGACCGGCGCGGCGGCCTTCAGATAGTCCCCGGCGGCGCGCAACCGGGCGCGCACGCCTTGGGCCAAGTCGGCGTCTGGATCCCCGACGGCCGCGACCAGGGCCTCCAAGGAGCCGAAACGGGAGATCAGGGCGGCAGCGGACTTCTCACCGATGCCGGCCACTCCGGGCAGGCCGTCGGAGGCGTCGCCGCGCAGCGTCGCCATATCGGCATAGGCCGGGCCCGCGTTCTCCAGCGGCACCCCGTACTTCGCCGACACCTCCGCCGGGCCGAACAGTTCCGCCTTGGCCAGGCCCCGCCCGGCGTAGAACACTCGCACCGGGGGTGCGGGCTCGTCGCGCACCAGCTGCAACAGATCGCGGTCGCCGCTGACCACGACGACCTCGTCGGCGCGTTCCCGGGTCGCCAAGGTGCCCAGCACGTCGTCGGCCTCCAGGCCCTCCGCGCCGCCGGTCGCGATCCCCGCTGCCTCTAGCACTTCCAGGATCATCTCCACCTGCGGGGTGAGCGTGTCGGGCACGCTTTCCGCGCCGGGCGCGGCCTCCGGTGAGCTGTCCAACCGGTGTGCCTTGTACGACGGCACCAGATCGACCCGATAGGCGGGCCGCCAGTCCAAGTCCAGGCACACCACCAGCCTGCCCGGCGCGAACTTGGTGATCAGCGACGCCACCATGTCGGTGAACCCACGCAGCGCGTTCACCGACCGGCCGTCGGGCGCGGTGATCTTGTCGGGGATGGCGTGGAAGGCGCGGAACCACAGACTGGCTCCGTCCAACAGCAGCAGGGGCCCACCGGAAGCAGAGGTCACGGGCTGAGGCTACTCGTTCGCACCGACACCGCCTCGGCGAAGTCGGGCCATCATCCCGCACGCGGGACGGGTAACGTCGGACGAATGAGCTCGCATACGGATTCGAGGTTCGCGGCGGACGTCTACGGTGCACGGCTGGAGCGAGCGGTGGAGCTGATGCGGGCTGCCCACCTCGACGCTCTGCTCATCACGCCCGGGCCGGACCTGCGCTATCTGATCGGATCGGCGGCCGAGTCGTTCGAGCGACTGACCTGCCTGGTGATCCCGGCGGACGGCGCGACGCCGTCGGTAGTGATCCCGAAACTGGAGCTGGCGTCGCTGGAATCCTCCGCGGCGGGTGAATTGGGCCTGCAAGTTCTGGACTGGGTCGACGGCACCAACCCGTACGCCTTGGTGAAGTCCGCGCTGCACGTCGGCTCCCGGGTCGCGGTGGCCGACGTGATGCCCGCGCTGCATCTGCTGCCGCTGGCCGAATCCTTCACCGGCCTGCCGGTGTCGGCCACCCCCGTCCTGCGCGAACTGCGCATGATCAAGGACCCGGCCGAAGTGGACGCGCTGCGCCGGGCAGGCGCGGCGATCGACCGGGTGCACGCGCGGATGGGCGAGTTCTTGCAGGTGGGACGCACCGAGGCGGAGGTGGGCCGCGACATCGAGGCCGCCATCGTGGCCGAGGGGCACACCGAGGCGGCGTTCGTCATCGTCGGCAGCGGCCCGCACGGCGCGGACCCGCACCACGGCGTGTCCGAGCGCCGGATCGAAGCCGGGGACGTGGTGGTCGTCGACATCGGCGGACCGGTCGAGCCCGGCTATTACTCCGACTCCACCCGGACCTACGTCCTGGGCGAGCCCGATCCGGAGGTGGCCGCCCGGTACGCCGAACTGGAGAGCGCCCAGGCCGCGGCGGTCGCGGCCGTGCGTCCGGGCGTCACCGCGGCCGCGGTCGACGCCGCGGCGCGAAACCCTCTGACGGACGCGGGTTTAGGCCCCGCGTTCGTGCACCGCACCGGCCACGGCATCGGCCTGTCGGTGCACGAGGAGCCCTACATCGTCGCGGGCAACGACCTCGTCCTGCAGCCCGGCATGGCCTTCAGCGTGGAGCCCGGGATCTACTTCCGCGGCGAGTGGGGTGCGCGCATCGAGGACATCGTGGTCGTCACCGATGACGGCGGCGAAGCCCTGAACAAGCGGCCGCACGGTCTCACGGTCTTGTGATCGACGGCTGACCCGCGGGGAAGGCCCTACGCACCGGCGCCGTTGCCTCCTGCTTCGCCGTCGGCGGCCGGCGCGACCAGAGTGCTGCTGGACAAGACGCGCCGCACCTGGATGGCGATCACCACGCGCGTCGGGTTCTCCCGCGGCACACGATAGCGACCGGCGTACCGCTCGACCGCCTCCGCGACGTCGTCCGGGGCGTCGAGCACGGCCGCCGGGCCCTCCAGGGTGATCCAGCGGATCCCGTCGACCTGGCTGACCGCCGCGTATCCGGAGCGGCGCACGTTGCGCACCTTCACCGATCCGTCGTTGGTGATCACGCGCGCGATCCCGGCCTCTTGGTCCCAGGTGAACCCCACCGCAACGACATGCGGCGTACCGTCCGCCCGCAACGTCGTCAGCGTGGCGAGGTGCCGTTCGGCGACGAACTCCAGGGCGGCGGGCGACAACTCAGCAGTACTCGTCGGCATGCCCCGACCGTAGCCCCCGGCGTCCGTCCGCGCCGCAGCAGCCCGACCCTGCTACCGAGCACACGCCCGGGTGCGCGATGGCAGGCCGCGCCCAGGGCAATGAAAGACTTGGGCGCATGGGAACGCGTGGATTGGCCGAGGGCACCGTCCTGCTGCTGGGCGGCCGCAGCGAGATCGGGCTCGAAGTGGCGCGACGGCTGGCGCCTGGCCGCGTGGTGGTTCTGGCGGCCAGGCGCAGCGGTGACTTGGAGGCGCAGCGTGCGGAGGTCGCGGCGGCGGGCGCGAGCGAGGTGCACACTGTCGAATTCGAGGCCGACGACCTGGGGAGTCATCCCGCCCTGCTGGAGAAGGTCGAGGCGGAGCACGGTCCGATCGGCATCGCGGTGCTGGCGTTCGGCGTGCTGGGCGACCAGGGGCGTGCCGAGCGGGATCCCGAACACGCGGCGGCGATCCTGCACACCGACTTCGTCGCCCAAGCGAGTGTTCTGACGACGTTGTCGAGCCTGCTGCGCGCGCGAGGCGCGGGACAGATCGTCGTGTTCAGCTCGGTCGCGGGCGTGCGCGTGCGGCGCGCCAACTACGTCTACGGATCGGCGAAAGCGGGACTGGACGGGTTCGCCTCCGGTCTCGCGGATGCCTTGCACGGCACCGGAGTCCGGTTGCTGCTGGTCCGTCCCGGTTTCGTGATCGGCCGGATGACCGAGGGGATGTCTCCGGCGCCGTTCTCCAGTACTCCGGAGCAGGTCGCCGACGCCGTGGTCAAGGGTTTGCGCCGCGGCGCGAGCCGGATCTGGGTGCCCCGCGTACTGCGGCCGGTGTTCTTCGCGATGCGCCTGCTGCCGCAACCGATCTGGCGCCGGATGCCCCGGTGAGCGCTACTCCCGCGTCGTGGGCCGGCGCGCCGATCGCCGTGGTCGGAATCGGCGCCGACGGCTGGGACGGCCTCGGTCGCGTCGCACGGGACGCGATCGGCGACGCCGAGATCCTGTTCGGTTCCCCGCGCCAGCTCGCGCTCGTACCGCCCACCGTGGCCGCGCGGCGGGTGACGTGGCCGTCGCCGTTGCTGCCCGCGCTGCCCGGGCTGTTCGAACAGTACGGCGGGGCCAGGTTGTGTGTGCTGGCCAGCGGCGATCCGATGTTCTACGGAATCGGCGTCACCCTGGCGCGGCTGCTGGGCCCACCGGCGCTGCGGGTGCTGCCGCAACCGTCTTCCGCATCCCTGGCCTGCGCTCGGCTCGGGTGGTCGCTGGCCGAGACCCCGGTGGTCAGCGTGGTGGGGCGACCGCTGACGACGGTGCTGCCCGAGTTGGCCGAGCGCCGACGCTTGCTGGTGCTCAGCGCCGACGAGCACACGCCACGGGATCTCGCGGACCTGCTGGGCCGCCACGGTTTCGGCGATTCCGAACTGACGGTCCTCGAGCAACTCGGCGGTCGCGCCGAACGGCACCGCGCCGGAATCGCGAAGCAATGGGCGCATCCGCCGGGCGACCCACTGAACATCGTGGCGATCACCTGCTCGGCCGAGCCGGGCGGGCCACGCGCCACGCGCCTGCCCGGCCTGCCCGACGAACTGTTCGGCGGCGACGGCCAGCTCACCAAACACGAGGTCCGCGCATTGACGCTGGCGGCGCTGGCGCCGGCGCCCGGGGATTTGCTGTGGGACGTGGGCGGCGGTTCGGGCAGTATCGCCATCGAATGGTGCCGGGCGCATCCGGCCAACCGGGCCGTCACGTTCGAGCGGCTCGAGCGCAGGCGGCGGCAGATCGCCGACAATGCGGCGGCGCTGGGCGTGCCGCACATCTCGGTGCGTGGCGAGGTGTGCGCCGAACTCGCCGCCGATCCCGAAATCGCGTTGCCCGACGCGATTTTCGTCGGTGGAGGCCTGACCCAGGAAGGCGTACTCGAGACATGCTGGGCGCAGTTGCGTCAGGGCGGCAGGCTCGTCGCGAACGCGGTGACCGCCGAGTCGGAATCGCTGCTGCTCAGCTGGTCGAGCGCCCAGGGTGGGAGGTTGCGGAAGTTCCAGATCTATCGCGGGGAGCCCCTGGGCGCCTTCACCGCGTGGCGTCCGCAGCTTCCGGTGACGCAGTGGTCGGTGGTGAAACCGGTGCCGGCGTTCCCCGCGGAGGGGTGAACATGTTATCGGTCACACGGTAGGGTCGGGGCCGAGTTCCGATCATGATCGGAAATCCGATTCCTGTTGGGGAGATAGATGAGATACAAGAAGTTCGCCGCTACCGCATTGCTGGCCGTCGCCGCCACCGGAGTCACCGCCGGTACCTCCTACGCCGCTCCGACGCCGCCCGCGGCGCAGGACCAGTCCGCGCCGGCGCCCACCGTCACGGGCGCCGATCAGGGCGTCGGCTACGCGCTGCAACTCGCCGATGCGGGTAAGTCGGTCGTCACCAGCGTGACCGGGGGCGCGTTCAGCGTCGACACCGACAACCAGGCGGTCACCCTGAAGAACTCCGCGGGCGAGACCGTCACCACCGTTCCGCTCACCGCGACCGCCAAGGGCCAGGAGGTCCGGATCGCCGCGGCCGTCGCCGACGAGGGCAGGCAGCTGACGCTGACGCCACAGGTCGCCCCGACCGCGAACGCGCCGGTCGCGGCCGAGTTCATCGGCGCGCAGGAATGGTTCTTCGCCGAGTTGCAGCGCGCCTCCCTCGGCGCCCTGGTCGGCGGTCTGATCGGCGCTGCCATCGGCATCGTCTTCTTCGGTGTCGGCATCCTGCCGGGCGCGGTGCTCGGCGCGCTGATCGGTCTTGCCGTCGCGGGCGGGCCGTCGCTGCTGAACGCGGGCATCGCCTACTTCAGCGGCCAGCCCTGAGGATTCTGATTCTGGGCGGCACCCGGGAAGCGCGGGAGCTGGCCCACATCGCTTCCGGCGAGCGGGGATTCGAGATCGTCTCCTCGCTCGCCGGTCGCGTGCGTGCGCCCTTGCTGCCCGAGGGCACGGTCCGCATCGGCGGCTTCGGCGGCTCGGAGGGGCTGCGGACGTGGCTGGCGGCCAACGACGTGGCCGCGATCGTCGACGCCACCCATCCGTTCGCGGCGGCCATCAGTGCGAACGCCGCCGCGGCCGCTCGTATTTCGGATGTCCCCCTGGTGCACCTGCGGCGTCCCGGGTGGGTGGAGCGAACGGGGGACCGCTGGGTCCGAGTCCCTGATCTCCCTACCGCCGCAGCGGAAACGGCCGCCCTCGGCGAGCGAGTCTTCCTGACCATCGGCAGACAAGGCGTCGACGCGTTCGCCGGACCAGACCGGCAATGGTTCTTGATCCGGTCCATCGACCCGCCGGAAGGCTCCCTGCCGCCGCGACGCGAATTGCTCCTCGCGCGTGGCCCTTTCACCCTCGAGGACGAAGTCCGACTGCTCGCCGGGCATCGGATCGATGTGCTCGTCACGAAGGACAGCGGCGGCGATCAGACCGAAGCCAAACTCGCCGCGGCCCGCGCGGCGGGAATCCCGGTCGTCGTCGTGGACCGTCCGCCGTTACCCGCGGGCGCACCGATCGTGGAATCACCGGAGCAGGCGCTGAACTGGTTGCGCGACATGAGGACTCGGCGCGGCTGAGCCATGGGCGCGGTCAGTCGCCGAGAAGTTCCGGCAGCTGGTCGAACCACTCCAGCACCGCCCGCTCGTAGCGGATTCCGAAATCCAAGGTTGCGCGGGCGAATGTGGGCATTTCCCGCGGATCTTCGGCGAGATACCGGGTGAGTCGCGCCTGATGGATCTCCCGGTTGGCCGCGATGATGCCGTCGAGCCGATCGCGATCGAGATGCTTGCCGAAGGAGAGCGTGAGCAGCAACGGCACCCGGATGGTCTCCCCGCCGGGATCGCGGGCGACCCATTCCAGGAACGCTTCCCGCCCTGTGTCGGTGATGTGATACGGCGTGCGCTCCCTGGCTCCGGTCTCGCCTTTCTCGACGAGTCCCGCCGCGTCCATCGTGGCGAGTTCCCGGTAGACCTGGCTCTGCGTGATCGTCCAGAAGTCGCCGATGCGATCCTGGGCCTCGGTCACCAGATCCCACCCCGACATCGGGCCTTCGTGCAGAAATCCGAGCAACGACGCCGCCGTCGAATTCAGTGGCTTGCGCTTGGTCGCGGTGTTGGTCAACGGCTGCTCCCTTCGCTCTCAACATTCCATAGTGGAATGTTACCGGAACGGGGCGGGTCAGGCGTCGCCGGCCAGCTTGTCGAGCCGGGCGAGCACCTGCGCCATTCCCTGCTCCAGCCGTGCCTGTCCCTGTTCGAGCTGTGCCTGGCCGCGGGCCAGCGCTGCCTGGCCTTCTTCGAGACGGACCTGTCCTTGTTCGAGCACGGTGACCCTGCGGTTGAGTTCGCCCACATTCTCGCGCAGGTCTCCGACGTCGCGGCGGAGCTCGCCGATGGTGTCGCCGACCTTCTCCGCGCGCCGGTCGAGCCGGCCGATGCCGTCGAGCGCCTTCCTGGTCAGCGCCGCCAGTTCGTTGAGGACCTCGCCCTGCTCGTCGAGTGCCTGTTCGCTCGCGGTGGCCCTGGCCTCCAGGGCTCGGGCGCGCAGCGTCAGCTCCGACAGTGTCGCGGCCAAGGTCCCTCCGATCTCCGGTGCGTCAGGCGATCTTACGCGCCGTCGGCGGCGGCGTCGCCCGCGCGACCGTAGCGGCGGGAGGTGAAGACGCGAGTACCCGCGCCGGTCTCGAGCGCGGTGGTGGTGGACGCGCCGATGATCAGCAGGGTGCGCATGTCCACCTCGCCGGGGTCGAGATCACCCAGCGGCACCACCCGCACCGACTCGTTCGGCCCGCCGACGTCGCGCCCGACGACGACGGGCGTGTCCGGCTTGCGATGTTCCAGCAGCAGGTCGCGCATCGCGCCGACCTGCCAGGTGCGTTGCGAGGAGGCCGGGTTGTAGACCGCGATCGCCATGTCGGCCGCCGCGACGGCGGAAAGGCGCTGCGCCACCACCTCCCACGGCTTGAGCCGGTCGGAGAGCGAGATCATCGCGTAGTCGTGCCCGAGCGGCGCGCCCACCCGGCTGGCCACCGCGTTGGCGGCGGTGAGGCCGGGCAGCACCCGCACCGGCACCCCGCGCCACTGCGGGTCGGCGGATTCCTCCAGCACCGCCGCCGCCATCGCGAAGACGCCGGGATCGCCCGAGGAGACGACCGCGACGCGCGCACCCCGTTTGGCCAGATCCAGGGCCATGGCCGCGCGCTCGGACTCGACGCGGTTGTCGCTGGCATGGCGACGCTGGCCCTGGCGTTCGGGCACCCGATGCAGATAGGTGGTGTACCCGACCAGATCGGTGGCGTCCGCCAGTGCCACGCGCACCTCGTCGGTGGTCCATTCCGGTGCGCCGGGACCCAGTCCCACCACCACGACCTCGCCGACGCGCTCGGCCGCCTCCGCGTGGCCCGGGCGCAGCTCCGGCTCCGCATCGAGGCGGGGCAGCGGCGTGGTGGGCTCGGGGCCGGGCACGAGAGTGATGGCGAAGTACGGCACCTCCGCGTCGTCCACCGCGCCGGCATGCAGTACGCGCTGCTCGGTGGTACTCGCGCGCTCGACATAGTAGGCGCCCGCGAGGCGACCGGAATCCGAAAGCGCCTGACGCACACCGGGATAGGTGCGTCCCAGCTTCATGATCGCGGCCGCGTCGGTGGTGCGCAGCCGCCGGGTGAGCTCGTCGACCGGCATGGTGCCCGGCAGCACGGTCAGCACTTGCTCCCCTTCCACCAGCGGCGTGCCCAGGGCCGCCGAGGCCGCGCTCACGGAGGTGATGCCGGGGATGATCTCGGCGTCGAACCGGTCGGCCAGCCGCCGGTGCATGTGCATGTACGAGCTGTAGAACAGCGGGTCGCCCGCGGCGAGCAGCGCGACCGAGCGCCCCGCGGCGAGGTGGCCGGCCAGCCGTTCGGCGGCCTGTTCGTAGAACTCATCGATCGCGCCTTGGTAGCCACCGGGGTGATCGGTGGTCTCGGTGGTCACCGGGTAGACGAGATGCTCCTCCACCTGGCCGGGACGCATATACGGCGCGGCGATGCGGCGGGAGATGCTGCGGCCGTGCCGCGCGCTGTGGAACGCGACGACGTCGGCCGCGCCGATCACCCTGGCCGCTTTGACCGTCACCAATTCGGGATCGCCCGGTCCCAGCCCGACCCCCCACAATTTGCCCGGAATACTCATTCCTCTTCGCTCGCAATCGCGTTCAACGCCGACGCGGTGATGGCGCTGCCGCCGCGCCTGCCGCGCACCGTGAGGTATTCGACGCCGCCGAAATCGATCAGCGCGTCCTTCGATTCGGCCGCGCCCACGAATCCCACCGGGATGCCGAGCACGGCGGCGGGCCGGGGTGCTCCCGCGTCGAGGAGGTCGAGCAGATGGAACAGCGCCGTCGGCGCGTTGCCGATCGCGACGACCGCGCCGTCGAGCCGGTCGCGCCACAGTTCGAGCGCGGCGGCGGAGCGGGTCGTTCCCTTGGCCGCGGCCAATTCCGGCACCCGGGGATCGGCGAGAGTGCACACGACCGCGTTGTCCGCGGGCAGCCGTTTCCGGGTGACGCCCGAGGCGACCATGGTCGCGTCGCAGAGGATCGGAGCGCCCGCGCGCAGCGCCGCTCGCGCCGCGGCGACGACGCCGGGGGAGAAGGCGATGTCCGCGGCGAGATCCACCTGACCGCAGCCGTGGATCATCCGCACCACGACCTGCGCCACGTCCGGCGGGAATCCGCTCAGATCGGCTTCGGCGCGGATGGTCGCGAACGAGCGACGGTAGATCTCGGCCCCGTCGGTCAGGTAGCTGGCACGTACGTCGGACATGCGGTCAACCATATGGGTGCGGGTCCGCACAGAGCGGTCCGGGTCGAGCGGCGCGCAGCGCGGGCCGGGCCGCGCGGATCAGGTGCGTGGACGCTCGAGAATCCGGGACATGACGATGGCGCTGCGGGTGCGCCCGACCCGCGCGTTCTCCCGGATCCGCTCCACGGTCACCTCGATCTCGGCCATGTCGGTGGCCATCACGTGCACCAGCGCGTCGGCCTCGCCCGCGATCGTCCACACGCCGACCACTTGCGGGATCGGTTCGAGGCTGCGTTTGAGTTCGGCCGGGGAGATGTTGTCGCGGTAATACACCTCGACGTACGCCTCCGTCTTCCAGCCCAGCGCCGCGGGATTGACCAGCGCGGTGAAGCCGGTGATCTGCTTGGCCGCCACCAGCCGGTCGACCCGCCTTTTCACGGCGGGCGCCGACAATCCCACCGCGCCGCCGATTTCCTGGAAGGAAGCGCGCGCATTCTTCAGCAGTTGCTCGAGAATGCGCCTGTCGAGGTCGTCCACGTCACACCTTCCGGGCTCTTTGCGCAACGATCTGCCGATTTCAGCATGCTATTTGCAATGAATCGCCATTTCTCCCGCAATGCTAGGCGACTTACTGTCGTGGCAGCCAAGTTCGCGCTCACGCCAGGGAGTTCCGTTGACGTCTGTAGCCACCCTCCCCGTCGAATCCGCCGTCCGCCGCTGGTCGCCGCGCCGGTTCGTGATGTGCCGTCCCGATCACTTCGACGTCACGTACGCCATCAATCCCTGGATGAATCCCGCCGAGCCGGTCGACCGCTCGCTGGCCCTAGCGCAATGGGAGACGCTGCGCGCCACCTACGCCGAACACGGGCACACCGTGGAGGTGGTGCCCGGCGTCGCGGGTCTGCCCGACATGGTGTTCGCCGCGAACGGCGGGCTGATCGTCGGTGACCGCGCCATGTCGGCCCGCTTCACGCACGCCGAGCGCGCCGCGGAAGGCCCGGCCTACCACGCGTGGTTCGC
Source organism: Nocardia sp. NPDC004573 (assembly GCF_053602135.1). Taxonomy (NCBI): domain Bacteria; kingdom Bacillati; phylum Actinomycetota; class Actinomycetes; order Mycobacteriales; family Nocardiaceae; genus Nocardia; species Nocardia sp. NPDC004573. The sequence goes on along the minus strand of NZ_JBSGDA010000007.1, from coordinate 86,109 downwards.
CCGTTACGGACTGGCGAATCTGGTGGCGGCCGCGGAATACAACGAGGGCGAAGGTGACTTCCTTCTGGTCGGCGACCGGCTCCTGGCCGGAACCGGGTTCCGCAGTTCGCTCGCCGCACACGACGAGGTGTCGCGCCACTTCGGTCTGCCCGTGGTGTCTCTGGAGCTGGTCGATCCGCGCTTCTATCACCTCGACACCGTGCTGCTCCCGCTGGACGACGAGACCATCGCCTACTACCCGCCCGCGTTCGGTCCGGCGGCGCGCGCGGCGCTCGCCGAGCTCTATCCCGACGCGATCGTGGCCACCGACGCCGACGCGGCGGTGCTCGGGTTGAACGGCGTCTGCGACGGCTACCACGTCTTCCTCAGCAGCGCGGCCACCGACTTGAGCGACGCGCTGCGCGCCCGTGGCTATCACCCGGTCGGAATCGAGATGTCCGAGCTGCTCAAGGCCGGGGGCTCGGTCAAATGCTGCACCCTCGAGATCCACGGCGGGACGGCGCGCGACGGTCAGTCGACGCGGTAGCCCTCGTCCGTCGCGACGACGTCGGTGACCTCGCCGCGAGGGCGGCCACAGCGGCGATCACATCCGGACCAGTGCTGACGCCCGGCCACCGCGACATCCGTCGCGGGCAACGGCTGCGGAATGTTCCCCGGATCGGCCCGCCCCGGCAGCACCCGCCCGCTGTCGACGGCGTCGGCGGCATCGGCCCGGACGTCGGTGTGCGACTTCGCGCAGCCTGGCTGCCCGGCGCACGCGCTGACCAGCAGCCACGGCGAGTCGGCGTCGAAGATCAAGCCCATCGGAGCGAGCACGCGCACCACTTGTTCGGCGACCCACTCCGCCAGGTCGGTGAGCACCAGGCTGCGCCACGGCGTGACGAAGACCGGTCGCTCGACCGCGGCGAGGAACTCGGCGGTGCGGGCGGACAGGGAGCCGAGGCGTACACCGGCGCCGAGGCCGACCAATCCGTTGTCCTGCTCGAGCCAGCCGATCGGGATGCTCGGCGCGGCGTCGAATTCGAGCCGTCCGGCGCTGGGGGACAAGCCGAGGCGATCGATGACGCGTTCGGCACCGTCGGCGATCTCGTGCAACCGCCAGCGGCCGGCGTCGTCGCCGCGCAGGGCAAGGAATTCGTGCGCGGCCGCGAGTACGACGTCGACCGCGTCGGCGGCGGCGAGCCGCAGACCGCTGTCTCGGCCCGCCAGCAGGAGCGCGAACTCGTCCCCGCCGACCGCGTGCACCCCGATATCGGGACCCAGCCCGCTGACGTCGCCGCGTCCGTCATCGAGGGTGAACAGCACCCGGCCGGGCAGACCGGCCAGCCGCGGCGCCGCCAGCAGACCGCCGTCCAGCGCGGAAACCAGCGGGTGCACGTCGGCCAAGCCGCCGATCCGGCCCGACAGCGGCGAGGCGATGATGTTGCGTACCCGTTCGTGCGTGCCGCTCGGCAGCAGGCCCGCGGCGGCGAGCCGGTCGGTCAGCGCCCCGGCGTCGCGCACCCCGCGCAACTGGACGTTGCCCCGCGAGGTGAGCTCGATGGCGCCGTCCGCCAGGTCTCGGGCGGCCTCGGCCAGGGTCTGCACCTGGGCGGGCTCCAGGCGACCGCCGGGCACGCGGATACGGGCCAGCGGTCCGTCGGCCGCCTCGTGCAACCGCAGCACACCCGGGCAGGAATCAGGAGCACCTCGCGTCATAACGACTCCAGCCTACGGACGCGCGGGCGTGCGCGGCGAACGGCCGGTCACTCCCCGATCGAACGCACCCAATCGATGACGGCGGCTCGATATTCAGCGGTGTTGCGGGCGAGATTGACCGAATGCCCGCTGCCGGGCAGCACGTAGGTGCGCAGTCGCGCCGCCGGGCCGAAAAACGGCGCCTCGGCGGCGCGCAGCGTCTCGGCGTCCGCGCAGACCGCGTAATCCGGGCCGCAGGAGAGCCGGTCCCGGCTGCCGTTGACGACCATGACCGGGACATCGATGAAGTTGGTCATCGGCGGAAGGGTCGACGTCAGGCCGTCCGGATACTCCGTCGGCGAGAAGACTTCCTTGGTCGCTTCGTCCACCGCGAGCACTGCGGGGTCGGCCGTCTCGGGTGCGAAGAAACTGGCGGCACGGGTACCGGGCCGCGTCGTCAGATACCCGGGATCGTAGTCACGACCGGCGAATCGGGCGTCCTCGGCGGCTTGGTGGTAGGTCGAGATGACGCCGAGGACTTCGGACACGTTGAGGGCGTGCGAGAACCCGGTCAGCAGGATGCCGTCGACATCCTGGTACGTGGTCGCCTCCAGGACATCGATGCCCGAGCTGAGTGAATGGCCGCCCGTGACGACCTTGCCGAACGGGGGCGCGCCCGCCAGCCCCCGGCGCAGGGCCTGGACGATCTCGTGCAGGGCGCGGGCGGAGACGGTCGCGGTGACCTGCGTACTCGGCGGGCGGGTGCTCGCACCGTTGCCCAGCCGATCGATCACCAGCGTGGCCACGCCCGCGGCGTTCATGGCGCGCCGGAAACTGTAGGTCTCCGGGGCGTATGGGAAATCCCAGTAGGTGTGGTTGTAGTTGGAACCCGCGATCAGCACCATGACGGTGCCGGTGGCGTGCGCCGCGGGAGTGCACAAGGAACCGGCCATTTCCCCGAGCGGGACGGGAATGGATACCGGTGTACAGCGGCCCGGCGCCGCGTCGTCGGCGTGAGCCGGATTCGGTGTCAGGCAGAGAAGTATCGCCGCCGCGGACGCGACGATCGACCGTAGCGAGGTTCGCACGCGACGCAGGCTATGCGCGAACATCGTGGTGTGCAATACGTGTCGCCGATGAAGGCATAGGATTGCCGAACCGGTGCGGCAGCAGAGGATTTCGATTCGGTGATCTCGTGCTGGAGAAACGGCACCGTCGTCGCCATCGTCTCGGGGTCGATCGGGCAGGCGGCCTTCATCGTGCGGGCGTAGAGCTTTTTCTTGGCCGAATGCCTCCCGAGCGGGGCCGATCGCGCGTTCGATTGTCCGGCGAACGGCGATACCGCGCACAATGTCTCCTGGCTATCGCATAGTTGATGCCGCACGCGTGCACCCGGCCGCACCCGATGTCGCTTCGGGAGAGCGGATGTCCGGGACGACGCGGTCGACGAGGAGCGCGGGAACATGGGTGCCACACGACCAGGGGCGGATACGCGAGCGGTGCATTTCGTCGGAAGTTTTCCGGCCGAGAGCACGGATGTCGCGATGCGCGCCATGCTGGACAGCGCTGGGGCGCGACTGCGCACCTTGCCGACCGGGGAGACCCGGCGCTACGAGTTCTACATCCAGCCGATCATCGAAGATCTGGTCGCCCAAGGCGTCCTGGCGGTGAAGAAACCCGGGACATGGCGCTCGAGCCGGGAGCGGACGATCCATCGGGTCGCGCGCGGCGTCGAACTGCCCGCCGACACGATGGATCTCGGCTACCTCGGTGAGGCCGAGGAGGCGTTGCCGATCTTCCGCGAGCTGCGCGCGAAACGCGAACTACCCGAACTCGCACTCCAGATCGGCATGCCGACCGACTTCACACTGACCTTCATCGCCATGGGAGCCGCCGGCCTGTGGCGGCATCGCCCGGCCTTCCGTGCGGCCACCGTCCGTGACATCGCGGCGATTCGCGAACTGGCCGGTGACGACGTTGTGGTGCAGCTCGAGGCCACTGCGGAACTGGTGCTCATGGCCAGGGCACAGCCGTTGCACCGGCTGGTCGATCGGGCGCTGGGACTCGGCGAGGGAATCGCCGCGCTGGCCGCGGCCGCGCCCGAGGGAACTCGTTTCGGAGTGCACCTGTGCCTGGGCAGTTTGCGCAACAAAGCCCGGGGCAGGTTGCGTAATGCCCGGCCGCTGGTAGACCTGGCCAATTCCGTCGCCCGGCAATGGCCGCACGGGCGCGTTCTGCAATTCGTGCACGGCCCGTTCGCGGCGGGCGATGTACCGCCGTCGGCGGAGTCCGAATTCTATGCCCCGCTGGCGGATTTGACTTTGGACGAGGGTACCGATTTCTATGCCGGGTTGGTGCACGACGTCCCCACCGTGGCGCAGCAGGCGGAGACGTTGCGGGCCATCGAGAACGCGCTGGGCCGCCCGGTCGACGGAGTCGCCTGCGCCTGTGGTCTCGGGCGTCGTCGTCGCCCGGTGGCGGATGAACTCATGGCGCGAGCCCGGGCGCTCGCAGCCGGCGACTGAGTCCGCTTGCGGGAAGCCGATTTTTCCCATCCTGATCAAGAGCGCGCGGGGAGGTACGGTGTCCGGCATGGAGCGAGCACCCCGCGGCGTCGATCCGAACCTGCCGAATTCCGCTCGGGTATACGACTACTTGCTCGGCGGCAAGGACAACTACGAGGTGGACCGGGCGGTCGCGCATCGGATGCTGGCGATCGCCCCGGATACCCGTACGTTGGCGTGGTTCAGCCGCCAGTTCCTCGTGCGTGCGGTCCAGTCGGCGGCGGAGGCGGGGGTCCGGCAGTTCATCGACCTCGGCGCGGGTATCCCGACCTCGCCGAACGTGCACGAAGTCGCGCGCAAGACCGATCCCTCGGCGCGAGTGGTCTACGTCGATTTCGACCCGGTCGTCTACGCGCACTGCAATGCGCTGCTGGCGAATTCGGCGGGCGTGACGGCGCTGCAAGGAGACGTTCGCCGTCCGGAAGAGATCCTCGATCGGCTGCGGAGCGAGGGCCTGATCGACTTCGGTGAACCGGTGGCGATCACGCTTGTCGGGGTGCTGCACTTCGTGATGGACGACGAACGCCCGGCCGAGATCGTCGCTCGGCTGCGCGAAGCCATGGCGCCGGGAAGTTATCTGGCATTCACGCACGGCGGCGACAACAGCAATTCCGAATTCATCACCCGGTCGTCGTCGGACACCGCCAACTCCTCGGCTCAGGTGGTCTATCGCTCTCCGGCCGTGGTCGAGTCGTTCTTCGATGGCTTCGAGATGCTCGATCCCGGTGTGGTTCCGCTGCAACAATGGCTCGGCGACGATCTGCCGGACACCGGTTTGGTGCTGTTGGGCGGGGTGGTCCGCAAACCTTCGGACGTGCCCGCCGACTAAGGTCGGCGTATGTCCGAAATCTCCGCGCTCGCAGACCGGCTCGCCATCATCGACGTGATCACCAAAATGTTCGTGTACACCGATCAGAAGCGGTGGGAAGAATTGTCGGCCGAGGTCTTCACGCCGACGGTGGATTTCGACGGCGGATTCGGCGGGCCGGTCGGGGAACGCGCCGCGACCGACATCATCGCCGATTGGCGCACCGGTCTCGCCGACCTCGACGGGGTGCATCACCAGTCGGGCAACCATCTCATCGATCTGGACGGCGACGCGGCACGCGTGCACGCGGACGCCATCGCGGTGCACGTCAAGAACGCCGCCACCGAAGGCAAAACCCGGACCTTCGTCGGCAGCTACTCCCTCGGCGTCGAACGCAGGGGGAACGGGTGGCGGGTCAACCGATTCCACTACCACCTCAAAGTGATCGACGGGAACGCGGATCTGGTCTAGGTACGGACCGCTCGCGTACCTGTGCGGGCTGCCGGCGGGCGTTCTTCGCCCGTCACGGCGTGGTCGTCGGTTGAGTTTCCGATCGAGCCGCCGCGGGTGTCGCCGTTGCGCGGGACCGGCCGGGCGCCCAGACGCCGATGAGGATCGCGGCGACGAAGGTGATGACGGCCAGCGCGAGCGCGGACTGCCCGGCGCCGTGCACGAAAGCCGACTCGGCGAATTCGGCCAGGGGCGCGGCTTGTGGGCCCATCCGCTCGGTGGTCTCCAGCGCGGCGGCCAGCGAGTCGCCGACCGGTTCGCGGATCTGATCGGGCAGTCGCGGCAGGGCGGGCGCGATGCGGTGGGTGTATCCGGCGGCCAGGATGCTGCCCGCGATGGCGATGCCGATCGCCGCGCCTACTTCCCGCGCCGCGTCGTTCACAGCCGCCGCGACGCTGTGCTTCTGCACCGGGGTGCCCGCGATGATCGCGGCCGTCGCCGGCGCGGCGCACAGGCCGGTCCCCGCACTCATGATCAGCAACGGCCAGAGCAGGTCGAGGTAAGTGGTGTCGACCTCGACGCGGGAGAGCGCGACGAGCGCTATGCCGATGATCACCAACCCGCCCGCGATCGGCAGCCGCAGTCCGACCCGTTCGGCGAGTCGTGGCGCCACCGCCGAGACGGCCACCATCGGCACCATCATCGGCGCCATCGCCAGCGCCGACACGATCGGCCGGAAGCCGAGGATCAGCTGCAGGAACTGCACCATCAGCAGAAAGGTTCCGAAGCACACGAGAAACTGGAGCGTCACCGAGGCCGTGCCGGAGCCGAACCCGCGATCGGCGAACAGGCGCAGATCCAGCAGGGGATGCGCCACCCGCGTCTCGATCACCACGAACGCCGCGGCCGCCACGACCGCCGTGACGGCGGCGCCGATCACCACCGGGTCCGCCCATCCGCGCTCGGGCGCCGTGATCGCCGCGGACACCAACGATCCGACGGCTGCGGCCGAGGTGATCGCGCCCCACGCGTCCAGCCGGGGACGAGCACGGTCGACCGATTCCGGCAGCGTGCAGCCCGCGACCATCAGAACCAGTCCCGCCACGGCCATGGCGAGAAAGATCGACACCCACGACCACCACTCCAGCAACAGGCCAGAGCCGAGAATGCCGAGCACCGCGCCCGCACCGGCGACGCCCGCCCACAGCCCCACGGCATTGCCCCGGCGCGCTTCGGGAAACCCGGCTGTGATCAGGGACAGTGTCGAAGGCATGACGAGCGCGGCGCCCACCCCGGCCGCAGTCCGGCCCGCGATCAGCCAGCCGGGCGTGTCCAGCAGTGCTGGAGTCGCCGAGGCCGCAGCGAAGACGAACAGCCCGATGATCAGTACTGTGCGCCGCCCGTAACGGTCACCGAGCGCGCCGGCGGGCAGGACCAGGCAGGCCAGCGCCAGGGTGTACCCGTCGACGACCCAGGTGAGCTGCTGCTGGCCGGCGCCCGTCGCGGCGGCGATCTCCGGCAGCGCGGTGTACAGGGCGGCCATCGACGCGATCACCAGCGCGACGGTGAGACACGAGATCGTCAGCATCCAGCGCTGAGCGGCGGACAACTGTGTCGTAGTGGACTCCACGGTGCCTCCCTGGCAGTGCGAAACTGTCGGTATCGCTACGCTACTATCAGTATCATAAGTTTGCGCGATGGCGATAGACGCGGCGGAGGAGGATCGTTCGACCCATGACCGGTGCTGCCGACCCGACGCTGCGCGAGTCCCCGCAAGACGACGACGTCGATCCGCGCAAGCTGCGCTCCCGTGCCAGGCTGCTGGACGCCGCGACCGCGCTGTTGAAATCCGGTGGGCTGGAAGCGGTCACCGTCGAGGCGGTCACGACCATGTCGAAGGTCGCCCGCACCACGCTGTACCGGCATTTCGACAACGCCATGCAACTGCGCGCGGCCACGCTCGAGCGCCTGCTTCCTCCGGTCATCGAGGCGACTACCGGTGGTCCGCTGCGGCAGCGGCTGATCGATCTGCTCAGCAGGCAGGCCGCGGTCGTCAACGAGGCCCCGCTGCAGGTGTCCACCCTGGCCTGGCTGGCGACCGGCGAGCGCGGGGAACCGGGCGCGGGACCGGCGTTCACGTCGCTGCGCCGTCGGCTCGTCGAGCAGTACCGCCGGCCGTTCGACCAGCTGTTCGGAGATCCGGACGTGCGCGCGCAGCTCGGCGATCCGGACGTGACGTTCGCGCTGACCCAGCTCGTCGGCCCGATCGTCTTCGCCAGGTTGGTCGGACTACCGCCGGTCACACCTGTCGAGTGCGCCCGGCTGGTCGACGATTTCCTGGCCGCACGGGCAAGCGACCGCCACGCGGCCGAGCGCCCCGGACGCGTGGACGAGGCCGATCCGAACGGCAGGTAGGCTCGGCGTGCTCGGCGGACGACGAGGAAACCGGTGGAAGTCCGGTGCGGTCGCGCCACTGTAGAAAGCCAGACCCTCCCCGGCGAGCAGCGAACCCCCCGATGGGCGCGTCACCCGAGGAAGGCTGCCACCCGTGATTGTGCTGTTGTCCACGTCCGACACCGATCTGCTCAGTGCCCGCGCCAGCGGCGCCGACTACCGTTGGGCGAATCCGGCTCGCCTGCTGATCGACGACCTCCCCGGCCTGCTCGACGGCGCCGATCTGGTGATCGTCCGTATCCTCGGCGGCAAACGGGCCTGGGAGGACGGGCTGGAGGCACTGCGCGCCAGCGGCATTCCGCTCGTCGCGCTCGGCGGCGAGATCGCGCCCGATGCCGAGCTGATGGAATGCTCCACCGTCCCGGGCGGTGTCGCGGCCGACGCGCACAACTACCTCGCCGCCGGTGGCCCCGAGAACCTGCGCCAGCTGCACAATTTCCTGTCCGACACCGTGCTGCTGACCGGCCACGGCTTCGAGCCGCCGGTCCAGTTGCCCAGCTGGGGTGAACTGGACCGGGTCGCCGCCGAGCCGGCCGACGGGCCGACCGTCGCGGTGATCTACTACCGTGCGCAGCATCTGGCGGGCAACACCGCCTACGTCGACGCGCTGTGCACCGCGATCGAGCAGTCGGGCGCGCGGGCGTTGCCGCTGTACTGCGCGTCGCTGCGTACCGCCGAACCCGAATTGCTCGCCACCCTGCGCCGGGCCGACGCGCTGGTGGTGACGGTGCTGGCCGCGGGCGGCACCAAGCCCGCCACCGCGTCGGCGGGCGGCGAGGACGAGGCTTGGGATGTCGGCGCGCTCGCCGACCTGGACGTGCCCATCCTGCAAGGGCTGTGCCTGACCACCGGCCGGGCCCAATGGGAGGCCAACGACGACGGACTGTCGCCCCTGGACGTCGCCACCCAGGTGGCGGTGCCGGAGTTCGACGGCCGAATCATCACGGTCCCGTTCTCGTTCAAGGAGTTCGACGCCGACGGCCTGTCCACGTACGTCCCCGATCCCGAGCGCGCCGCACGCGTCGCGGGCATCGCGACGCGCTACGCGCGGCTGCGCCACATCCCCGCCGCGCGCAAGCGCATCGCGGTCATGCTGTCGGCCTACCCGACCAAGCACGCCCGCATCGGCAACGCCGTCGGCCTGGACACCCCGGCCAGCGCCGTCCGCCTGCTCACCGAAATGCGTTCCGCGGGTTACGACCTCGGCTCTCCCGGCGAGATCCCCGGCCTGGACGAGCAGGACGGCGACGCGCTCGTCCACGCGTTGATCGCGGCTGGCGGCCAGGACCCCGACTGGCTCACCGCCGAGCAGCTCGAGGGCAACCCGATCCGCATCGGCGCGGCCACCTACACGGCCTGGTTCGACACCCTGCCCGAGGACCTGCGGGACGCCGTCGTGGCAGCGTGGGGACCGCCGCCGGGGGAACTGTACGTCGACCGCTCGGCCGACCTGGACGGCGAGATCGTCATCGCCGCCATGCGTTTCGGCAATGTCGTGCTCATGGTGCAGCCGCCGCGCGGTTTCGGCGAGAACCCGGTCGCGATCTACCACGATCCCGATCTGCCCCCGAGCCACCACTACCTGGCGGCATACCGGTGGCTCAGCGCGCCCGAAGGCTTCGGGGCCGACGCGATGGTGCACCTGGGCAAGCACGGGAACCTGGAGTGGCTGCCGGGTAAGACGCTGGGCATGTCGGCCTCCTGCGGCACCGACGCGGCCCTCGGCGACCTGCCGCTGATCTACCCGTTCCTGGTGAACGACCCCGGTGAGGGCACTCAGGCCAAGCGTCGCGCGCACGCCACCTTGGTGGATCACCTGATCCCGCCGATGGCCCGCGCCGAAAGCTACGGCGACATCGCCCGTCTGGAGCAACTGCTCGACGAGCACGCCAACATCTCCGCGCTGGACCCCGCCAAGCTGCCCGCCATCCGCCAGCAGATCTGGACGCTGATGCGCGCGGCGAAGATGGATCACGACCTCGGCCTCACCGAGCGCCCGGACGAGGACTCCTTCGACGACATGCTGCTGCACGTCGACGGCTGGCTGTGCGAGATCAAGGACGTGCAGATCCGCGACGGCCTGCATGTGCTCGGACAAGCCCCGGCGGGGGAGAGCGAACTGGACCTGGTGCTGGCCATGCTCCGCGCGCGCCAGTTGTGGGGCGGGGAACGCACCGTGCCCGGTCTGCGGGAAGCCCTCGGTCTCGACGAGTCGGGTGGGGAAGCGCGCGAGCGCGTGGACGCCGCGGAGGAGCGGGCCCGGGCTCTGGTCGGCGCATTGCAGGCGGCGAACTGGTCCCCGGACGCGGTCGACGGCCTGACCGACGCCCCGGATGTCCGCCGGGTGCTGCGGTTCGCGGCGACCGAGGTCGTGCCGCGCCTGCGGCAGACCGGTGTGGAGATCGAGCGGGTGCTGCACGCGCTCGACGGCGGGTTCATCCCGGCCGGCCCGAGCGGTTCGCCGTTGCGCGGCCTGATCAACGTCCTGCCCACCGGGCGCAATTTCTACTCGGTCGACCCCAAGGCGGTCCCGTCCCGGTTGGCCTGGGAAACGGGGCAGGCCATGGCGGAATCCCTGCTCGAGCGCTATCGCGCCGACCACGGCGAATACCCGCGGTCGGTGGGCCTGTCGATCTGGGGCACCTCCGCCATGCGCACCTCGGGCGACGACATCGCCGAAGTCCTGGCGTTGCTGGGTGTCCGGCCGGTCTGGGACGAGGCGAGCCGCCGAGTCAGTGCGCTCGAGGCGATCTCGACCGCGGAGCTGGGCCGCCCCCGCATCGATGTCACCGTGCGCATCAGCGGCTTCTTCCGGGACGCCTTCCCGCACGTGCTCGCCTTGCTCGACGACGCGGTCCGCCTGGTCGCCGACCTGGACGAGCCCGGCGAGACGAACTACGTGCGGGCGCACGCCCAGGCCGATCTCGCCGAGCACGGCGATCGGCGGCGCGCCACCACCCGCATCTTCGGCTCCAAGCCCGGCACCTACGGAGCGGGTCTGCTGCAGCTGATCGATGCGAAGAGCTGGCGCACCGACGACGACCTCGCCCAGGTGTACACCACCTGGGGCGGCTACGCCTACGGCCGTGACCTCGACGGAGCGCCCGCCGCCGAGGACATGCGCGGCGCGTACCGCCGGATCGCGGTGGCGGCCAAGAACACCGACACCCGCGAACACGACATCGCCGACTCCGACGATTATTTCCAGTTCCACGGCGGCATGATCGCCACGGTGCGCGCGCTGACGGGCCAGAATCCCGAGGCCTACATCGGCGACAGCACCCGCCCGGACGCGGTGCGCACCCGGACGCTGTCCGAGGAGACGGCGCGGGTGTTCCGGGCCCGTGTGGTCAATCCCCGGTGGCTCGAGGCCATGCGCAGGCACGGCTACAAGGGCGCGTTCGAAATGGCGGCGACCGTCGACTACTTGTTCGGCTACGACGCCACCACCAACGTGGTGGCCGACTGGATGTACGAAAAGCTGACGGAGAGCTACGTTTTCGACGAGGTGAACCGGAAGTTCATGGAGCAGTCCAATCCGTGGGCGCTGCACGGCATCGCGGAGCGGCTGCTCGAGGCGGCCGAGCGGAAACTGTGGGAACACCCCGAATCCGACACGCTCGATCGGCTGCGGCAGGTCTACCTGGAGACCGAGGGGGAGTTGGAGTAGCGCACACCACCTCCCGTCTTAGCTGAAAGATTGCCGAAAACCCTGGCTTGCAAGACATTCCGGGCATTCCCCCGTGTCGTAAATGATGATGCACTACGTCTATAATCGCTAGTGTTTCACGGCTGTACCCAGGTAACGACAGATCGAATCTGCTGAGGATGGGAAGGCTCATGAAGTTCAGAGAATTGGTTGCGACCACGCTGCTGACCATCGCCGCCACCGGCGTGACCGCGGCGACCGCGTACGGGCAACCCGAGATCTACGACCCCGTTGTGCGCGGATACGACAGCGGCGTCGCCTACACCGCGTCCGTCGCGCCGGACCGCACGAGCGCCGCGGTGACACTCGCCGACGGGACGTTCGCCCGCACGCCGGAGGGGGTCGCGGTGGTGGCGGCCGACGGGTCGGTCGTGACCACGGTGCCGACGACCATGGTGTCCATGTTCGGTCAGCAGGTCGAAGTGGCGCCCGAGATCGATGCGGCCGGGACGACGTTGACGTTGACTCCGGTCGGAGCCGCCATCCCGGAACCGGGTGCGCCGCAGTTCATCGGTGACGCCGGCAGCACGCTGGGCGGGGTCGCGATCGGGTGTGCCATCGGGGCGCTGGTCGGTCTGGTCTTCTTCATCGTCGGGGTCTTCCCCGGCTGCGTGGTCGGCGGTCTCATCGGCGCCGCCGCGGGCGCCAGCCGGTAGTGCGGGTCTGATTCGCAGTCGCCGGCATCGGCCGCGCTCGGCGTCGAGCGCGGCCGTTCGCTTGCCCAGGGTGATGCGATCCGCCGCTATCCTCGTCCGGCCGCCCGCTGGAAACGTGCGGCGGTGGCCGCCAAGTGCTCGGCCAGCGCGGGGGAGTCCAAGATCTCGAAGTCGACATCGGCGAGGCCGAGATACAGTGTCAGCAACTGAGGTGAGTCCGAACCCACTTGCGCGACACAGTGTTCCGGACCGTCCGGTGCCACCTGCACCGCCGCGGGCAGCCGAGCCCGGATCACCTCGGCGGGGGCGGCCATGCGAACCCGGGCGCGGTAGCGCCAGGTGGCAGCGCCCACGCCGCGCTGTACTCGCTCGGCGATCTCCTCCTCGGACACGATGCGAGGGGTGAACCGCGGCCCGTTCGGGATCTTCGGCGTGATCCGGTCGAGGCGGAAGGTGCGCCAGTCGCCGCGTCCCACATCCCAGGCGACCAGATACCAGCGGCCCGACCAATGCACCATCCGGTGCGGCTCGGCATCGCGGCTGGATCGGGTACCGTCGTGACTTTCGTAGTCGAAACGCAATCGTTCACTCGTCCGGATCGCGCCCGCCACCGCGGTGAGCACCGCCGCGTCCACGGTCGACTGTGCGCCGCCGGGCACGTGCACAGTGGCCGCCGTCAACGACTCGAACCGGTGCCGTAATCGCGACGGCAGCACCTGCTGCAGTTTCGCCAGTGCTCGCACCGATGTCTCCGCGATGCCGGTGACCGCGCCGTTGGCGGCGGTGACCAGTCCGACCGCCACCGCGACGGCCTCGTCGTCGTCCAGCAGCAACGGCGGCATCGCCGACCCTGCCCCGAGCCGGTAGCCGCCCGCGACGCCGGGCGTGGCGTGCACGGGGTATCCGAGCGTTCGCAACCGCTCGACATCGGTGCGGATGGTCCGAGTGGACACGCCGAGCCGTTCGGCCAGCGCGGGCCCGGTCCAGTCGCCCCGGAGCTGTAACAGCGACAGCAGCCGCAACAGGCGTGCGGAGGTTTCCAGCATCGGTCGATCATGACAGGTATCGCGGAAGGGTTTCTTCCGCGAAGTCCGTCAGCCCGCCTGTGTCATGCACGGCTCCACGGTGAAATCGAGGCCGAAGTTGTTCAAGGTGACCGGCAGCGGAGCGTCGGGGTTCGGCCGCGGGGTGGACCGCAGCCGGAAGTCGGCGGAGGTCAACAGGTGCGCGAGCAGCGTGCTGGTGACGAACAGCACCAGGTTGCGGCCGGGGCAGTCGGCGGGACCCGCGCTGAACGGCACGAGCTGGGGATACTGCTGCGCGCGGCCGTCGAGCCAGATCTCCGGGACGAACTGGTCGGCGAACGGCAGCAGCTCGGCGTCGCGGTGGAACGCGGGCACCGCGATCATGAGGGCGGCGCCCGCCGCGATGGTGAAGCGCTCCTCGCCGTCGCGCCACTGGGTGTCGGCGGTGATGTCGCGCAGCAATATGGGCGTGGTCGGCCACAACCGCACCGATTCGAGCACGCAGGCGCGCAGATAGCCGCGCAGATCGACGCGGTCGGGATCGACGGCGTCGGCGAGCGCGCGGGCATGGTGCTCGGGATGGGTGCTCAGCACCGCCAGTGCCCGGCTCAGCGCGATGCCCGCCGCATCGAAGGCGAACAACCAGTGCGGTATCTGCCCGACCGGATCGGTAGCCCCGCCCGCAGGCACCGCGGACAGCGCCCCGGCGAGGCTGTCCGGGGGAGCCGACTCCACGTGCCGGTACAGCCGATTGGTGAACTGATCACGCTGCCTGCGGTGCGCGGGCGCCAGGAACGACCAATTGCCCGCCGAGCGCAGCCGGGACAATTCGTCGGTGAGCACGGTGTCGTCGCGCCCCCGCTCGCCCAGGACGATCCGTCGTACCAGCCGCCACCAACGGATGGTGAACTGCCGCGCGTCCAGGTGACCGCGGTGCAAGGCCGCCACGATCAGCTCGCGCGCCTCCTGCGCGATGGCCTCGGCGAACGGCCCGGCCAGGCGATGCAGCGGCTCGGCCGAATCCAGCGCGGCCTCGTTCACGGCCCGGCGCTGGTCACGAATCGGGCCCTCGGACAGCAGGACGCCGTGGGGCTGGAACTGGCGCAGTGCGGCACGCTTCTCGCGATTGGCCGGGTGGAACGGTGTCGGCGCGTCGGCCAGCACCCGCCCGACGTCATGCGGATCGAGGACTACCACGATCCGGCGCCCCGGCACCACGAGCTCGACCGGGCCCGCGCCGAACTCCCGCCGCAACTGCCGCACGCGCTCGATCGCCCGGGAGTCTGCCCCGGTGCGTTCCAGCAAGCCGAGCACCGGCCGACGCCGGGCGATGACGCCTGAGGCGACCGAGGCGAATCCGAGATCCGCCAACGCCGCCACCGCGGGCACTCCCACCAGTCGGTGTTCGCGGTTTTCTGCCATACGGCCTCCTCCCGGTGCGCTCAGGTCGACACGATGCCGACGACCGGGCACATACCCGGCGACGCCGGGGTCGAAACCGCGGCGGGGTCCGGGCGGCGCCGAGATGGCGCCGGGGAAGCTCAGCTGGGGGTCTGGGTCTCGTCCACCGCGAGCGCGTCCTCGACCGAGTCGAACACCGTGAGCAACCGGTCCAAGGCGGTCACCTCGATCGGCCTGCGCGCCGCGTCGCTGGGGACGACGCGCAGGCCGCCCGAGCCGGTGGCCTCCGAAGCCGCCAACAGCACGCTGAGACCGGCGGAGCCGAGGAACCCGACGTTCGACATGTCCACCACGACCGCGGCCGGCCCGTCGCGCAGGGCCTCGTCGAGCGCCGATTGCAAGCGTGGCGCGGACGCCATGTCGATCTCGCCGTGCACGGTGACCACCACCGTGTCCTCCGCCGACCGCACCTCGACCTCCAGCGCCCGGGGCGCGCTTTCGGAACTCACAATCCACCTCCCGTGCCGGCGACGCGTCCTCGGCAGTACGTCACGTCGACCTCTCCGGTTCGCTCCTCTTACGCACGCAGGGCACGGCGCAGAGCGCGAGCATTCCGCGGTCAACTTACCCCATCGCGGCTCGGGGCAATCACACTGCTGTGTCGTCCCCCTGCGAGCGGGCGGTATCGCGGGATCGGAGGTTGCCGTCGCACCGGCCCGGAAGTCGCCGTTCGACGGAGTCGCTGCGCCGAACCCGCCCCGCGCGAGAGGTGTGATCTGCCGACCGCGATCTGTACCAAGTCATTACGCCGGCGCAGTTGAGGAGCCTCGGCGCCTCGTCGCCACGACGGCAGCCCGCACGCCGTCCCCAGGACAGCGAACGCCGCCGCCATGGTTCGGAGTTCCTCTGGGGAGTGTCCGAACTCACGACGGCGGCGATGAATTCGAGCGGCGGCGCCGCGCTCGGATGGGTAGCTATTCCGGCCAAGTGCCGGTGAGCGATTCGTAGCCCGTCGCGCCCGCGCGATCGATCGCTGCCTTGACCAAGCCGAAGACGGCGCCCTGCAGCGCCGCGGCGAACAGCACCTCGCGCCAGGAATGATCCCGCGCGGTAGAGGTGGGGGCCTGCTTCTCGCCCGTGATCTGCCGCCACACCTTGGTGAACACGGCGTTCGCCGCGAGGCCGCCGAGCACGCTGATCGCCAGGCCGAGCGGTTTGTAGAGCGTCTTCATCGCCGCCTCCGCACGATCTGCCACACCAGCGCCGCGAGCACGCCCGCGCCGATCGCGGCCGGGATGGGATACGCGCGCAGCGTCCCACCGGCCTGCCTGCCGCGTTCGGCGACCGGCTCCGGTGTCGCCGCCGCCACGCGGTGGGCGAGGTCCGCGGCGCCGGTGCGGGCCTGCTGGGCCTTGTCCGCGACCGCGAGCGCCGCCTCCGACGCCGCGTGCTGCGTCGCCTCGACGGCGTCGTGCGCCTTCTCCTTACTCCGCGCGGGCACATCCAGCTTGTGGCCGAGCTCTTCGACCGTCCTGCCGAGCTCCGCTCGGGCCTGGTCGCGGTCGCGCCGCAGGGCCTCGACGTCGTCGGTGGACTGCCCGGCCCCGGGTCGGCTGTCAGTCATCCCCGCCTCCTGTCCTTGATCATCTCGATGTCCTCGCGCACGCCCTCGACCGCCTCCTGCGGTATCGGCGGATTCGCGTGCTCCACGCTCTTCTTCCCGGACAGTCCGAGGATCGCCGCGACCACCAGCAGCGCGCCCGCGACGATGAGCGCGGCCGCCCAGCCCGGTAGCACCTCGGTGAGGCCGAGTACCGCCGCCGCGACCAACGCGGCCCCTCCGTAGAACGCCAGGAGCGCCGCGACGCCGGCCAGGCCCGCGCCGAGGCCGAACCGTTTTCCCTTCTCGCGCATCTCGACCCGGGCGAGCTGGAGCTCGTCCCGGATGAGCCGGGACACCTGGGCCGTGGCGTCCTCGACGAGTTCGGTGACCGATCGCGCGTTCGCGGGCGGGCGAATTTGTGTCGTCTCGGTCATGAGACCTCCTTCGGCATGTCACACCTCCTGCACGGCGACTACCCGCGCACCCGGATTCCAATCGGGGCGTCGGGGTGGGCCGGTCGCGGCGTGGTATTCGGTGCGCGCGGACGGCCGACGCGCGGCGACGATCCCGGTCACGCTTCGAAAGGCTTGCCGCGCAGACGAAGTGGCCGCGCGGTCAGGTGAGGTAAGGGCCGACGTGCGGAATGGCCTCGACCGGATGCCGTGCCTGCACGCCCGCGCCGACGGCCTCGAAGTGCCAGCCCCCGTCCCCGCGCCGCACCCGGCCGAGCACCAAGCCGGGATAGGCGCCGCCGGTCAGCTCGTGGCGGGCGAGCTGGGTGCCCGCCACGGTGTCGACCACGCGGCAGTAGGCGTTCGCGATCCGCTCGAACGTCTGGCCGGTGTAGCAGGTGACGAGGAAGAGCACCGTCGTGACGTGCGCGGCGAGGCGGGACAGATCGACGCTCACGATCTCGTCGTCGCCCGCGCCTTCCCCGGTCAGGCTGTCGCCGTGCAGACGAACCGAACCGTCCGCCGAGCTGAGCTGCTCGTGATAGACGACGTCGACGAGCCGGTCCGCGGCGAAGAGCAGGGCCGCGATGTTCAGGTCGATCTCCGCGCGCCGGCCGAACAAGCGCGAGCGAGAGGCCGGGTCCCAGCCGAGGGCCACGGTGACATGCTCGAGCGGCGCGCCGCGCTCGTCGCGTAGCTCGGTCGGCATCGGTGTCCTCCTGTGCGTCGGGACGCGGGTCCGGCGCGGCCGGTCCCGCCGTGGTGCGCAGCCGGCCTCCGGGCGAACACCGGAATGATTCCGGCGGACGAAAAGAGTACCGGTATTCGCGCCCGATCCGGCGAGAATCCAATCCGTGCGGCCGTTCGCCGCGAAGTCAAGGCATGCGGGTTGGCACAGGGCAGGTGCGCCGAGACCGCGGCGCGGGACCCACCTCGCGCGGTCGGTCGCCTGCGGAGTCCCCGGTCCGTTCGCCCGGCGCGATGGCGGCGAACGCGCGACCGGTGGACGAAACTCCTCCGGCGCTCCGGGCCGGGGCCGAGGGCGGCGGGCCATGACCGGCACCGAGCCGTGCCGCGCGGACCTGCTGGACTTGGCCTACCCCTACGCGATGGACGCGGTGGCGGAGATCGAACGCAGGCACATCGATCACCGGCTCGCGACGGCCGATTCCGGGACCGCCGCGGCGTTCGCGGCCGCGGTGCACGGGGTCCGGGAGACGCTGGCGGCACTGAGCGCGACCGCGGCGGTGAACCCGCCGCCCACACTGGAGGCGAAGATTCTGCGGGCGATCGACGACTCCGGCCCGGATCCGCGCCACTGCGGCGGTGACCTGCGCCGGCTGTCCGGTCGTCGCCGGGCGATCCGGCTGGCGCTGGCCGCCGCGGTGGCCATCGGAGCCGGTGTGGGCGCCGTGGTGGTGGCCGACCGGGTCGCGGGGTCGCACGTCGAGCCGGTCGCGGGCGACCAGATCCTGCGGCAACCGGACGCGCGGTCCCGGTCGATCGAGCTGCCTGTGGGCGGCACCCTGACGGTGAGCACGTCCGACCGGCTCGGGGCCGTCACGGTCGGCTTCGACGCGGTACCCCCGCCGCCGCCCGGACGGTCCTACCAGCTCTGGGTGGTGTCCGCCACGGGCGCGGCCCGCTCGGCGGGCGTGCTGACCACGATGCCGCCGCTGGGCGTGACGACCGAGTTCGCCCCGGCGGACGTCTTGGCCCTCACGATCGAACCCGCGCCGGGTTCGCCGCGTCCGACCTCGGCGCGGCTGGCTGTCGTCCCGCTCGGCTGATCGGGTCGAGCTCCGCGTTTCACGGCTGGTCGCATCCTTCGAGGGTCGCGCGCGCCACCGCCTCGACGACGTCATCGATCTCACCGCGCGCCCGCAGCGCCGCGATCTGGCGGTGCGCGCCGTTACCGCGAGCGAGCAGGCGTGCGAACGCCTCCTCGACGAACCGGCGGTCGCCTGTCTCGTCCAACGCGGGCCCGACGTGCTCGATCAGCCGGTACAGCAGGTCCCGCATCGGCGTCACGTTGCCGTCACGGGGATCGACGCCGTCTCCGGCCAGTCCCGAACGGGCGGCCTTCCAGTACGCGGCCCGCAGCACCTCGGCGGGTACCGGCTGGGCGATCTGCCCGGCGGCAAGCGATTTGCGCGCCATACCGACGATCGCGCGCACCAGTGCCGCCAGCAGCGCGGTCTCCTCCACCGTGGCCGGGATGTCGCTGACCCGCACTTCGACGGTCGGGAACGAGACCGACGGACGGACATCCCAGTAGACCATCTGCTTGTCCAGGATGCTGCCGCTGTTCAGCATCATCGCGACCATCGCCTCGTAGTCGCGCGCGGACTCGAAGTACGGCGGTGGTCCGGCGCTGGGCCAGCGCCGCCACAGAATGCTGCGCCAGCTGGCGAAGCCGGTCTCGGAACCGCGGTAGATCGCCGAATTCGCGGTCATGGCCAGCAGGTGCGGCAACCACGGCCGAAGATGGTTGCTGATCTGGATCGCGGTCTCCTGGTCCGGGACGCCGACGTGGACATGACAGCCCGACAACCCCTGCTCATGGGCGAGCATGCCGAAGTTCTCGGCGATGCGTTGGTAGCGCGGGGTATCGGTGACCGGGAAGTCGTGCGGGACGGTCGGCGGGATGCCGACGGCGAGCAGGCGGGCGTCGTTGCGCTCGGCGCAGGCGGCGATGCCGCGGCGCAAGTCGCGCAGTTGCCGGTGCAGTGCGCCGATCTCGGTGTGCACCGCGGTGCTGGTCTCCACCTGGCAGCGGGTCAACTCGAGTTGCAGATCGATGCCGATCTCCTCGGCGGTGCGCGCGACTTCGACATTGCGTGCCAGCGGTTCGCCGGTGCCGGGATCGACGAGGAGGAATTCCTCTTCCACGCCGACGGTCAGGAGCCCATCGTCCATGTGGTCGCAATACCCAGGGCCCGGCCGCGTAGTCCAGCCGATCGCCAGGTCGCCGAGCAATCGTCATCCGTCGCGAAGCGGGTTTGAACGATCGGGAGGCGGCAACGCGAACGGCAGGGGCCGTTCGAAGAGGAGTAGTCGCATGTTTCGGATCGCTTTACGGCTCGCCGTGACCGGGAGTTCCGCCGCGCTCGTGGCCGCCGCGGGCGCGGGTGTGGCCGGTGCGGGCCCGACGTTGTCGGCGGACACCCAGGAGGAGGGAACCATCGCGGTGAGCAGCCAGCCGCAGGCCGAGGAGTGGAACTGTCTGCTCGTCGGCTCGGCCGAGCAGGCCGGTCCGCGGGTCGACCTGGCCAGGACCGGCGAGAGCCGCGGCGGTTTCGCGGCGGGCAGCACCGTCGCCGCCACCTGCGTCGGGCCGCAGTGGCCGGGAGTGGCCATGACCACCGGCGTCACATCGCTCGACGACGCCGACTGAGCCCGTCCGGCCGAACGGCGCCTCCCACGGGCGGTGCTGCGGGAAAGCGCGAGACGGGTCGGTCTCGATAGTGTCGCTGCCATGCGGATCGTCGTCCTCGGCTCGGGCATCTCGGGCCTGTCCACCGCGGCCGAACTGCTCCGCGCGCGGCACGAGGTGATCGTGGTCAGCGCCGAGCCCCTCACGGCGACGACGTCGTTCCTCGCCGCCGCGGTGTGGTTTCCGACCGCCGCGGGGCCGGCCGATCGCGTCCGGGCGTGGAGCGAGACCACCTTCGGCCATCTGGCCGCGCTGGCTGCGTCCGGTGCGCCGGGTGTGCGGATGTGCGAGTCCATGGCGCTGTATCGCGACGCGCCCGCGATCCCGGATTGGTCGCGATCGGTGCGCTCGTTCCGCGCGGCCGAGCGCGGCGAGCTGCCGCCCGGCTACGAATTCGGGTTCCGGTTCGAAGTTCCCTTGGTGGAGATGCCCGCCTACTTGCCGTTCCTCGGCGCGCAAGTGGACGCCGCGGGCGCGCGCCGCGTGGTGCGCGCGGTGCGGAGTCTCGAGGATCTTGCCGACCTGTCACCGGACGTCGTGGTCAACTGCGCCGGTCTGCGGGCCGCCGACCTGGTCGATGACCCGGAGGTGTATCCGATCCGCGGGCAGATCGTGCGGGTCGCCAATCCCGGGCTGTCGGTGTCGGTCCGCGACGAAGCCCATCCGCTCGGTCGCGCCTACGTCCATCCGCGCGCGCACGATTGCGTCCTGGGAGGTTCCCTGGACACCGGCGAATGGGACACCGCGCCGGATCCCGACCTCACCCGGTCGATTCTGCGGCGCTGCCGTGATCTGGTCCCCGGTCTCGCGGGCAGCGAGGTGCTGGAGACGGTGGTGGGGCTGCGCCCCGGCCGCCGTGCGGTCCGCGTGGAACTCGACACCGCCGTGCTGCCCGGGACGCCCGTCGTCCACAACTACGGCCACGGCGGCTCCGGGATCACCATCTGTCACGGGTGCGCGCTGGAGAGCGCCGCGCTCGTCGCCGCGCTGTGAACCTGCGCCGGTGACCCTCCGGTCGGATCAGTTGGCGTAGCTGCGCGCCACCACCGAGTTCAGCGCCTCCAGGAATTCGCTCAGCACGCCGGGCTCGACCCGGTCACGCGGTGCGCGTTCGCCGGGCGAGTCGGTCACGGGCACGGCGAAGCCCGCGTCGACGCTGTCGCGCAGGACGGCGTGCACCGCTTCGATCGGGATGCCCGCCTGGGCGCACCGGTTCGCCGCGTGCTCGAACCGGCCCAGCGCCAGACTCCCGGCCGCCTCGGCCGCGTCGACCAAGACGAGGGCCAGCTCCAAACCCATTCTGATCAGCGCGTCCGGACCGCCGCGATGGGCGCCACGATCGAATCTCGCGGACACCTCGACGCCGTCCCGATCTTCTTCGTGCGGGCCGATACTCATGGCCCTCCCTCCGCCCGGCGACCCTCTTGCCCCCGACGTTACGACGGGGATCGAGAGAATTCGACCGCGCGAATACGAGTTGTGAGGCTTCACAGGCGGGCACGGCGCTGTTCGGGTGCTGTCCCCAACCGCGGGCTCGGCCCTCGGCACGCCGAGCCAGTCAAGTTACCGTTGAGTACTTTCCGCGATCGGGGAGGGAAGGAGTCACATGTCCATCACCGATTCGGCAGGCCCGGATCTGACCCTGTCGGGCCGCCCGGCCAGTTCTTCACTGCGAGACGTGCGGAATCTGTCTCGCAAAATGGTCGGCCACTTCATCGAGACCGTCGCGCACTGCCGGACGCTGCCCGGCGAGGCGCTCAACGGCGACATCACCAACATCACCCGGTTGTGCCTGGAACTGGCCGTGAGCATGCTCGACGGCACCGACATTCCGGAGAAGACCCTCTTACTGCGCAACGCCGCGGCGGGCTGGGCGCGGGAGGGTATTCCGATCGACACCATCCACCACGCCGTGCACGAGGGTTTCAAGCTCGGCTTCGATCTGATCGTCGCGAACGCGACCGCCGCCGATTTCGACAGTCTGAAAGACATCAGCCGCCGCTTGCTGGAAATTTTGGACACCATCACCTCCACCGTGTCGCGCGCCTATGTGACCGAGTTGCGGGCCGTGGTCGGCGAGCATCACACGGCCGCCCACACCCTCGCCTCGGCCCTGCTCGGTGGGCACCCCACCTTCACCATGGCCCGGGAATGCGGCATCCAGATCGCCGATTCGTACTCGGTTCTCGCGCTGGCCATTCCGCCGCATCCCGAGGAACGCAATCCGCAACTCGACGGTGCGGTGGTGGCGCGGCGGAAGCTGCGCCGGGTGCAGTCCGAACTCGCGACCAGCTGCGGTGAAGCGGTGCTGTCGCTGCTCAGCGTCGATGGCGGCACCCTCCTGCTCCCGTCCGTCTCGCCCGAGGACAAGGCGCTCGACGAACTGGTGGACCGGCTCGGCCGCGTGGCGCAGGTCCCCATCGTCGCGACGGTGATCGCCGCGGCGCCGGTCGAGGTGCCGACGGCCGCCGACCGCGCGCACGAGCTGCTCGACATGGTGCAGCGGCTGCGCTGGACGCGCGGGCTGTTCCGCTTCGACGACCTGGCGCTGGAATACCAGCTCACCCGCCCCGGACCGGGACTGGAAACGCTTCGGACACTGCTCGATCCGCTCGACGAGCACCCGGAACTGCTCGAAACTCTCAAACGGCACATCGGCACGAACCTGAATCGCCAGCGCACCGCGCGATCGCTGCACATCCACACCAACACCGTGGACTACCGGCTCAAGCGCATCGGCCAGCTCACCGGATTCGACCCCGCCCAGGCCTCCGGGGTGTGGTACCTGCGGGCCGCGTTGGTCGCACGCAGCTACCGGGACTCCGAGGACGGATCGTCGGTCGTGGCGTGGTCCCGGCCTGCCGCGGTCTCCTCGTAGATCCGGCCGCGCAGGTCGTCCGCCCCGAGCAGGTCGTGCACTGCCTCGGGCGTCCACCGCAGGTCGGCGCCGGGGCGAGTGGCGAGATACCCCGCGGTTGCCCGGGTGGACCAGCGGTGTGCCGCGCGCAGGCCCGCCGCCATATGGCGCAGGTAGGCGGCGGCGGGTGGATTGCCCCGCACGTCGCGACAGCGCCAGGGGGCGGTGAACGTGAGCACCGGGCGCCCCGCATGAGTGCCCGCGTGCACCAAGGTCTCGTACCGTCCGGGACCGAGCGTCACTTTGCCCTCTTCGATCACCCGGCGCGCGTCCACCGCCGTTCCCGGCGGGCGATACATCTCCTGCGCCACGATGTCGGAAAACTGTTCGCCGGTGAGCAGGTGGGCATGCACCGCGATCTCACCCGGGCAGCCCGGGTCGTAGAAAGCGCGGCCGCCGGTCCAGGTCAGCGATTCGGTGGCGAAGTACAGCACGCCCCGCAGTAGCAGGGGCGCCGAGCGGATCGGGTCGGCGCGGTCACGGCAGCCCGGCAACGTGATCGTTCCCCCCTGCGGCCTGCCGCCCCGAAGATAGGTGCGCAGTCTGGTGAGGCTCATATTCGAGCCGTAGGCGGCGTACCAGATCAGGTCCGTGCTGCGGGGCGCCTCCCCGGCCGGTGCCGCTCGGGCCGCCGAGCCGGCTGCGCCGTCGATGTGCCAGGCCGTCATGACACCCATTCTCGGCTTCTCGCGAGGCGGTGCCACGCACACTTGCGAACGCACAGGAAATCGTGAACCCGAGTTCGCCCATTGCGGAAGCGACTCTTCCGCAATAGCCGGAACAGTGTTGCGCATGACGAACACGAAGCAGATCCGGCCCTTCCGCATCGACATCCCGCAGACCGAACTCGACGACTTGCGCGAGCGGCTCGAACGGACCCGGTTGCCGCACGCGGTGCCGGGCACCGACGGGGATTGGGCGCGCGGAATCGCGCCGCGCTATCTGCGGGAACTGATGGAGTACTGGCGGGACGAGTTCGATTGGCGGGCGCAGGAGGCGCGGATGAACGCGCACGCGCAGTTCACCACCGAGATCGACGGCCAGACCATCCACTTCTTCCACGTCCGCTCACCGGAGCCGGGAGCGATTCCGCTGCTGATCACCCACGGCTACCCGGGCTCGGTGGTCGAGTTCCTCGATTTGATCGGCCCGCTCACCGATCCACGATCGCACGGCGGCGATCCGGCGGACGCGTTCCACGTGGTGATCCCGTCGCTGCCCGGATTCGGATTCTCCACGCCGCTGGCCTCGACCGGGTGGGAACTGGCGCGCACGACCGAGGCGTTCGCGGAGCTGATGAGCAGGCTGGGATACGAGAAATTCGCGGCGCAGGGCGGTGATATCGGCGCCGGTGTCACCGGGCGGCTGGCCGCGACGCATCCGGAACGGGTGATCGCGACGCACGTGAACAGCGATCAGGGCACGCTCGGGTTGGTGGGCGAGCAACTGCCGATCCCGGACGGACTCGCCGATGACGAACTCGCCGCCCTCGCCGCCGCGCGCGAGAAGTGGGAGCAGCAGAAGGGATACCTGACGCTGCAGTCCACCCAGCCGAACGCGGTAGCCGTCGCGCTGACCGATTCACCTGTCGCGCAACTCGGCTGGATCGCGGAGAAGTTCCAGGTATGGACCGATCCGGCACGGGCGGAGGGTGCGGCGGTGGACCGTGACCTGCTGCTGACCAACGTCAGCATCTACTGGTTCACCCGCGGCGGCGCGTCGGCGGCGCAATTCCTCTGGGAGACCGCCCATTCCGGGATGGCCTGGGTCGCGCCGTCCGGTGTCCCGCAGGGATGGGCCGTGTTCAACACGCATCCGCTGATGCGCCGGGTGATGGACCCAGACGGTCGAATCGAGCATTTCACCGAGTACACCGAGGGCGGGCACTTCGCCGCGGCCGAACAACCGGAACTGTTCGTGGCGGACGTCCGCACGTTCTTCCGCCACTATCGCGGATAGCGGCGGAGCGGGGCGGCGCCGGCGAGCCGCCGCCCCGGCCCGCGGCTACGTCCGCATGCGTAACCGCGGACCGTCCTCCGGTCGGATGTCCCCGCCGTCACGCGGGCCTACCGTTGCCCTATGACGTGGAACGAGATGAGCAAGAACAAGTTCGTCCTGCTGACCACCTTCAAGAAGGACGGGACGCCGGTCGGCACGCCCGTGTGGGTGGCTCCGGATGGCGACCGGATCGTCGTCTGGACCAATCCGACGACCTGGAAGGTGCGCCGCATCCGCCGCAATCCGGATGTCACGCTGCAAGCCTGCGACGGACGTGGCCGCCCCACCGGGAACGAGGTCTTGCCCGGCAGTGCGCGCATCCTCGACGCGGAGGGCACGCAGCGGGTGCGGGACGTGGTCGCGGACAAGTACGGCATCATCGGCAAGCTCGCCATTCGCGGGCACAAGTTGCTGCGGGGCGCGGACGCGTCCGTCGGCATCGCGATCGATCCGAAGGCAGCCGGCGACCCGGCCTAGGCGGATTCGGCGAGTCCGGCCGAGCGCCAGATGTCCGCGAGGTCGTCGAGCGGGACCGCCAGCGCCTGCCCCAAGGCCACCACGGTGCCGAAGGCCGGGGAAGGCAACCGGCCGGTCTCGATCTTGCGCAGCGTCTCCGGGGAGATCCCGGCCGCCCGCGCGATGTCGGTGAGTTCGCGATCCGCGCGTGCCGCGCGCAGGGCGGCGCCGAGGCGGCGGCCCGCCTCGATCTGCGCGGGAGTCAACGGGAGGCGGACCATGCGCACAGGTTACGGACGGTATTCCGGCATCGCAAGCGACCTGACTGGTATTAAAATACCGACCAGGCTAGGCTGGTATTAAAATACCGGCAGACTGGAGAATCGATGGTCGAGTTGAAGAGCCCCGCGGAGATCGCGCGGATGCGAGTGGCGGGGCGCTTCGTCGCCGACGTGCTCGCCGGGCTGCGTGCGCGTGCGGGGGTGGGAGTGAACCTGCTCGACCTCGAAGCCCATGTCCGGGAACGAATTCGCGAGCGTGGCGCACAGTCGTGTTACTGGGATTACGCGCCCTCGTTCGGGCGCGGGCCGTTCCGCAACACGGTGTGCCTGTCGGTGAACGATGCTGTCCTGCATGGCCTTCCGTTCGACTACGCGCTGCGCGACGGCGACGTGCTGACCATGGACCTCGCGGTCGGCATCGATGGCTGGGTCGCGGACGCGGCGACCACGGTCGTCGTCGGCACCGCCGCCGACGCGGACCTGCGGCTGGTGCGGGCGACCGAGGAGGCGCTGGCCGCGGCGATCGCCGTCACGGTGCCGGGCAACCACATCGGCGATATATCCGCCGCCATCGCCGCGGTGGCGCGGGACTACGGCTATCCGGTGAACACCGAGTTCGGTGGGCACGGTCTCGGCCGCACCATGCACGAGGACCCGCATGTGCCGAACGACGGCCGCCCCGGGCGCGGCTATCGGTTGCGGCCCGGGCTGACCATCGCGATCGAGCCCTGGTTCGCGCGCACGACCGACCGCATCGTCACCGATCCCGACGGCTGGACCATTCGCTCGGCGGACGGTTCGCGGACCGCCCACTCCGAGCACACCGTCGCGATCACTCCGGACGGGCCGGAGGTGCTCACCGCGGCGTGAGTGCAGCGGCTAGGTCTCCGACAGCCACGAGGCCAGGTCGTCGGAGGCGCGCAGATCGGAGGCCAGGGCCGCGTGCTCCGACGCGGACAGCTCCATCGCGCGCAGGTCGGTCCGGAAAGGCTCGGCCCGGCCGGGGTCGCCGAGCGCGACGGCCAGTTCGGCCAGCGCCGCCAGTGCCCGCGCCACCTCCAGACGCGGCGCCTCGGCCCGGTACCGGCCGAGACCGACCTCGAGCACGCGGAACGCAGCCGGGTAGTCGATCTTGAAATCACGCAGGATGCGGGCGTTGTCCAGCACTTTGGCCAGCCCGGTCAGCTCCTTCGAGCCGCCGTAGTCCACCTTCGGTGGTTCGTCGCGCTGAATGTAGATCAGCTGGTTACCTGCTGGATCGACCACGGTGAACCGGGTCTGCCCCGGCCGGAAGCGGGTGATCCGGGGCAGACCCTTCGCAGGCACCCTGCCGTAGCGGGTGCGCAGCGCCGCGGTGAAATCCTGGTGCCGGTTCGCGACATCGTCGACCATGACCAGGCAGCCGGTGCGTTCGGCGGGAATGTCCGCGTCTTTGGGAGCGGGCACGAAGTGCAGGGCGCAGCCGTGATCCTCCACTGCGCCGTAGACGTACGGGCGAGTCTGCTCGTGCGTCACCGTGTAGCCCAGCGTTTTGTAGAACTCCAGCGTGCCGGCCAGATCGCCGGTCCAGAGCTGCGGTACCGCTGTATCGCCCATGAATCCTCCTGCCGCGGTAGTCAAGTTTGACTAGCGGAGCGTAGGGGTGTCCGATCGAAGAAGTCAAACTTGACTACCATGCGTCCGAGCGAAAGGAGCGCGTGATGTCGGTGGTGCGCCTGCTGGTGCTGGGAGTGCTGCGGCTACGGCAGCCCGTCCACGGCTACGCCGTGCGCCAGGAACTGCTGTCCTGGCGTGCGGAGACCTGGACCAACGTCAAGCCGGGCTCGATCTATCACGCCCTGAAGCAGCTGACGCGCGAGGGAAAGCTGAGCGCGTTCGGCACCCAGGCCAGCGACCAGGGGCCGGGGCGCACGTTGTTCGAGCTGACCGAGGCGGGCGTGGCGGAGTTCCACCGGCTGATGGACGAAGCCCTGGTCAGCGTCGATATGGAGGAATTGGGCGCGGGCATCGCCTTCATGGACGCGTTGCCCAGGGCGCACGTGATCGCGAAGCTGCGCGAACAGCGCCGCCGCAGCGAGGAAGTGCGCGCCGACCTGCTCGCCATGATTTCGGACTACCCCGGGCGCTACGAAGCACCACACGCGACCGATCTGCTGGAGCTGTGGAGCGGTGTGTTCGGGAACCTGTCGACGTGGACCGAGGGCGTACTGGCGCGCCTGGAAGCGGGGGAGTACCGGATGCCGGAGTAGGTCACGGCTGTGCACGTGCGCACATCGCGCGGAGCCGCTTCCCGAGCCGCTCGTTGCGACGGCAGGCGGGATACGCTGCCCGCATGACGAATTCGCTGGGCGCCGTCGCCGAGGCCGACTACGTGCTGCTGACCACGTTCCGCAAGGACGGGACTCCCGTCGGCACGGCGGTGTGGGCGGTGTCCGAGAACGGCAAACTGTATGTCTGGACCGTGACCGACAGCTGGAAGGTCAAGCGGCTGCGCCGCAACCCGGCGGTCACCCTGCAGCCGTGCAGCGCGAGCGGCAAACCGCGCGGTGCGGTGATCGAAGGAACCGGACGGCTCCTCGATGCCGAGGGCACCGAACACGTGCGCAAGCTGCTGCGGCGCAAGTACTGGCTCACCGGCCCGCTGGTCATCCTCGGCAGCAACCTGCGGCGCGGCAAGTCCGGAACCATCGGCATCGAGATCAGTCCCGCGGCCTGACCTGCGGCGTCAGGTCGCCTGGCTCACCGACGACATGTGGAAGTCGGGAATCCGCAAGGGCGGCATGGCGGTGCGGGTGAACCAGTCCTTCCATTCGCGCGGCAGCGTGAGCTCGGTTGCGCCCGCCTCGCTTACTCGCCGCAGCAGGTCCAGCGGGCTCTCGTTGAACCGGAAGTTGTTCACCGCCGCGGTCACCTCGCCGTTCTCCACGAGATAGACCCCGTCCCTGGTGAGCCCGGTGAGCAGCAGCGTGGCCGGGTCCACCTCGCGGATGTACCACAGCGTGGTCAACAGCAAGCCGCGTTCGGTGCGCGCGATCATGTCGTCGATGGTGGCCTCGGAACCGCCGGTGAGCAGCAGGTTCTCCCCCGGAACCGTGGCAGGTGCGTCGAACTCGGCGGCGGTGGCGCGCGGATAGATCAGCGCGGAGATCACGCCGTCGCGCAGCCAGTCGACCCGGTCGGCGGTCAAGCCGTTGTCGAACACCGACATCGATTCCGACGACGCGGTCGCCGCCACGAACGGGCGGTATTCCAGCCCGGGAGCATGCGGATCCGAGTAGAGCGTGAGGGGAAGCTCGCTCAAACGCTCGCCGAGCCGGGTACCGCCGGCCCGCGCGAACGCGGTGTGGCCCTCGTGCGCGCCCCGGCCCTCCATCGACCACGCAAGGTAGATCATCAGGTCGGCGACAGTCGAGGGCGGCAGCAACGTCTCGTAGCGGCCCGCGGGGAGCTCGACCCTGCGCTTGGCCCAGTCCAGGCGGCGGGACAGGTCCGCGAGCAGGCCGGACACGTCGACGTCGGTGAAATCCGCGGTGCCCACACCGACCCACGCGCTGGCCAGCTCCGCGCCCTCGCCGCGTTTGCCGTTGATCTCCACCGAACCGGTGGGCTGCACGAAGCGCCTGCGGACGCCGGTCGAGGTGCCCAGCCATGTGGTGTGCATCTGATGGTGAGCGAAACCGTAGAGGCGGTCGGCGCTGTCGAAGCCGTGGGCCAAGCCGTCGGCCAAGCCGGTGAACACGTCGATGCCGGTGCCACCGGCCGGCGCGGTCCAGTCGTCGTCGACGGTATCCGGCTCCAGCAGCGGCATCGCGTCGCGCGCCGGTTCGGCGTCGCGCGCCGCCGCCTCGCTGGCGCGCACGACGGCTTCGATGTCCTCCGGGTCGACGCTGGTCGAGGCGATGGTGCCGACGCGGGCGAGGGTCGGTCCCTCGCGGAACACCGAGATCACCGCCCAGTCCCGCGACACCGAGGACCCGTTGGTGGTCATGGAGTTCCCGGCCCAGCGCAGCGACGCCTCGTGCTCGTCGCGGACGATCACCATCGCCTCGTCGGCGCGAGAGAGCGCCAGCGCCCGCTCGACGGTCACGCTCGCGGGAAACAGATCGTCGCTCACCGGCCTGCCTCCGTCCGGGTGTTGAGAATGTTGACGCCGCGCACCAGAACCGACGGGCAGCCGTGGCTGACCGCGGCGACTTGGCCGGGCTGCGCTTTGCCGCAGTTGAACGCACCGCCGAGCTGCCAGGTCGACGGGCCGCCCACAGCTTCCATCGCACCCCAGAAATCGGTGGTGGTGGCCTGGTAGGCGACGTCGCGCACCTGGCCGTCCAGCTTGCCGCCGCGAATGCGGAAGAACCGCTGCCCGGTGAACTGGAAGTTGTAGCGTTGCATGTCGATCGACCACGACTTGTCGCCGACGATGTACAGGCCCTCCTCCACGCGGGAGATCAGCTCCTCGGTGCTGGTGTCGCGGTCCGGATCGGGTTGCAGCGAGACGTTGGCCATCCGCTGGATCGGCACGTGATGCGCGGAGTCCGCGTACGAGCAGCCGTTGGACCGCGGCAAACCCAGGCGCGGCGCGAACACCCGGTCCAGTTGATAGCCGACCAGGACCCCATCGCGGACCAGATCCCAGCGCTGCCCGGCGACGCCCTCGTCGTCGTAGCCGACACTGGCCAGCCCGTGCGATTCGGTGCGGTCGCCGGTCACGTGCATGATCGGGGTGCCGTAGCGCAGCATGCCGAGCTGGTCCGGCGTGGCGAACGAGGTTCCCGCGTAAGCGGATTCGTAGCCGATGGCCCGGTCGTACTCGGTGGCGTGGCCGATGGATTCGTGGATGGTCAGCCACAGGTTGGTCGGGTCGACGACGAGGTCGGTCGGCCCGGCCTGCACACTGGGCGCTTTCACCTTCTCGGCCAGCCATTCCGGGATCCGGGCGAGTTCGCCGTCCCAGTCCCACACGCCGTCGGCGCCGGTGACGTACTCCCAGCCGCGGCCGGCGGGCGCGGCCAGCGTGCGCATCGACTCGAACACTCCCGCCGAAGTGTCCACCGTGATCGCTTCGAGGCTCGGGTGCAGCCGCACCCGTTGCTGGGTGATCGAGGAGCCCGCGGTGTCGGCGTAGTAGGTCTGCTCCTTGACCTGCAGCACGCTCGCGGTGACGTGGTCCACCCCGTCGGCGCGCGACAGGCGCTCCGAATAGTCCTGCAGCAGGCCGAGTTTCTCACCGGTCGGCACGGCGAACGGGTCGATGTCGTACTCCGAGACCCACCGCGCGCCCGCGTAGCGCGGCTCGTCGGCGAGCTCGACGCGTTCGCGGTTGAGGGCGCGCAGCGAGGTGGCGACGGTGACCGCCGTGCGCGCCACTTCGGCGGCGGTAGCGGGAGTCAGCGCGGCGTGCGACGCGAAACCCCACGTGCCGTCGACGATCACCCGCACGGCGAAGCCGAGCCGCGTGCTGTCGGTGACGGCCTCGACCCGGCCGTCGCGCAACCGGATCGACTGGGTGACCAGGCGATGCACCCGCAGGTCGGCGTGCTCGGCACCGGCTGCCGTAGCCGCGGCCAGGGCGGCGTCGGCGAGCGCGGCCAGGGGCAGGTCGAGGAACTCGGCGTCCACGTCTCTGGAAGTCGCGATGCTCACCCGCACCAACCTAGTCGGTGCCCGCACGGTGATCGCACACTGTGTGAAACCGCATCGCGTGCCGGTGCGCACCGGATGCGGAGCGGCGCAGGTGAACGGCGCGCGCGACACTCGCGCCTACGGCGTGTTGCTCGCCGGATGCCGTACTGTGCCCGCGTGCCGCCATCCGCCCTTCGTGACCGCAAACGCGAACGTACCCGCCGAGCCATCCTGGAAGCCGCAGCCGAGCTGTTCGAGACCAGAGGCTACGAGGAGACCACGGTGGCCGACATCGCCGCCGCGGCGGACGTCGGCACCCGCACGTTCTTCAACTATTTCGCCAGCAAGGAAGAGCTGCTCTTTCCCGAATCCGACGAGCGGGTGCGCGCGGCGGTGGTGGCCATCGCGGGCAGGCGTCCCGCGGAACGCCCGGTGGAGGTCTTGCTGCGCGCGTTGCGTGCCGCGGGCGACAATCCCGGTGAACACCTCGTCGACGATCTGTACGCCCGGATCGGAGCGCTGCGCGCGGAGGTCTCGCGGACCGTCCCCGCGGTGAGCGGCCGCGCCGCGCATGCCCAGTTGGTCACTCAGCGTGAGATCGCCAGACAGTTGCACAAGGCGTTCCCCGCCGAACTCGACGAGGTCGGCGCCGCCGCATTGGTCGGCGCGGTCGTCGGCGCGGTGTCGGGTGCGCTGACGGTGCTGTTCCAACAGCCGGTGGCCGGTGTGGAGGACGCCGAGCGCCTGCAGCGCAGGATTCACGAGACGACCTCGCAGGTGCTGCGGCCCTGGCTCGCCACCCAGCACGCCGAACCGGTGGGCTGATCAGCCGAACTGCTGCCAGCCCAGACGGAGCACCATCCCGATCACGACCACCAGCAGGACGATGCGTACGAACTCGGCGCCCTTGCGCAGCGCCATGCGCGCGCCGACCACGGCGCCGAGAACGTTCGCGACGGCCATTCCCGCGCCCAGTGCCCACAGGATGTGCCCGGTCGCCCCGAAGAACAGCAGAGCGCCGAGGTTGGATCCGCAGTTGATCACCTTGGCCATGGCGGCGGCCCGGACGAACTCGGTGCCCAGCAAGGTCGCGAAGGTGATGATGAGGAAGGTGCCGGTGCCCGGCCCGAGCAGCCCGTCGTAGAAGCCGATCAGACCGGCCGCCAGCGCGATCGTGAGAACCACCTTGCGCCGGGTGGGCGGATGTGTGGCCAGGGTGACGCCGATCGACGGGCGCAGCGTGACGAACACGGCGACGCCGACCAGCACCACCATCACGATCGGGATGAACAGTTCGCGGTCGATCAGCGAGACCGCGGCCGCGCCCACCGCGGCCGCCCCCGCGGCGATCACCGCTGCGGGCAGTAACATCCGCCAGTGCATCGGCACCCTGCGCGCGAAGGTCAGGACCGACGCGCTGGTCCCGGCCACCGCGGCGAGCTTGTTGGTGCCCAACGCGGTCTGCGGCGCGATACCTGGCGCCACCACGAACAACGTCGGCAGCACGATCAGCCCGCCGCCGCCTACCACCGCGTCCACCCAGCCCGCGGCCGTCGCCGCCGTCAACAAAGCCGCCCAGTCTCCGATCTCCACGACGTCAGACAACCAGACCCCGGATCGGGGCGCGCCGGGTGTGCTCGCGCAGACCGCTGCGCCGGGCCGTCCTGCCCGCGTGCCGGTCGCACCTAGGCTGATCCCGTGCGTCGTTTCAGTCTGTGGCTCCGGGGGAAGCCCGTCGTGGCCGATTCGGTGCTGGCGGCGGTTTTCGTGCTGCTCGAGGTCATCGGTGTGGGCAACGCCCACAACAAGCTCGCCTACCTGGCCGTCGGGGTGCTGCTGCCGCTACCGCTCACCCTGCGGCGGGTGTACCCCCGGGCCATGGCGGCTCTCACCTTGGCGCTATCGCTGACGGAGACGCTGGTGGGCTTCCTCGCCGAGGAGAACGCCGACCACATCGCGCAGTTGTCCCACGGCATCATGCTGTACACGCTGGTCGCTTACGTCGGCAGGCGGGCCGGACTGTGGTACGGGCTCGGCCTGGTGGTGGACCTCGCGTTGTCGATCGTGGCCATCGGGAAACCCGCCGGGTCCGACGGCGTGTTCACCGTCATGTTCTACGCCTTGTGCTGGACGCTCGCGGAGTTCATCGGCGCGCGGCACGCCTACGACACCGAGGTGGCGGCCCGGCTCGCGGTCGCCGACTACGACAAGGAGCGTCGCGCGCACGACGCCGTCGCGGCCGAACGCACCCGTATCGCGCGGGAGTTGCACGATGTGGTGGCGCACGCGGTGAGCGTCATCATCGTGCAGGCCGACGGCGCGAAGTACGCGCTGCGCCGCGACCCGGACGCGGCCGAACAGGCGCTCGGCACCATCGCGGGCACCGGCCGCGAAGCGCTGCGGGAACTGCGCCGGACCGTGGCCCTGCTGCGCACCGAGCACGCTCCCGATCAACTGCCCCAGCACGGCACCGCCGGCATCGCCAAGGTCGTGGAGATGATGCGCGGCACCGGCCTGGCCGTGGAGCTCGAGCTGAGCGGCGAACTCGACGACATCGCCCCCGAGGTGAGTCTGGGCGTGCACCGCATCGTGCAGGAATCGCTGACCAACACACTGCGGCACGCGGGGCCGCACCCGAAGGCGTGGGTGCGCGTGCGCCGCACCGACGCCGACGTGCTGATCGACGTCACCGACACCGGCGGGGTCTCGCCGCACGACTCGGCGCGCATCAAGGGCAGCGGTCTCGGCCTGGTCGGGATGCGTGAACGCGTCGCCGTGCTGGGCGGCAGTCTGGACGCGGGCCGCGCCGCCGACGGAGCCTGGCGCGTGCACGCCAGCATCCCGCTGCGGCCCGGCCTCGCCGAGTGAGCCTGATCACCAGCCCCCGCGCCAGCCCCGTAAACCGCTGCGGCGCAAGATGGTCGGCCGACGGCGCGGGGGTCGTCCCGGGCAGCTCGTCCGGTGCGCCGAGGCATTCACGTTACATTGGGGACGTGCCGATCACCGTTCTCGTCGTCGATGACCAGGAACTCATGCGGATGGGATTGAAGATGGTGCTCGGCGCGCACCCGGACATCGACGTGATCGGTGAGGCGGCCAACGGCGCCGCCGCGGTCGCCGCCGCGGCCGAACTGCGACCCGACGTGGTGCTGATGGACGTGCGGATGCCCGTGGTGGACGGGGTCGTCGCCACCACTCGGATCGTGGAGGCAGGGCACGGCAGCCGGGTGCTGGTCATGACGACCTTCGATCTCGACGAGCACGCGCTCGGCGCGCTGCGCGCCGGAGCCAGCGGATTCCTGCTGAAGGACACTCCGCCCGAGGATCTCGTCTCGGCCATCCGCAGCGTCGCCGCCGGTGACGCCGTGGTCTCGCCGAAGGTCACCAAGCGTCTGCTGGACCGGCTCATCGCGGAGAACCCGGCGCGCACCCGCGACCCGGGCGTGCTCGACGTACTCACCGCCCGCGAGCGTGAAGTGCTCGAGCAGATCGCCGCCGGACGCTCCAACGCCGAGATCGCCGAACAGTTGTACCTGTCGGAGGCCACGGTCAAGACGCACGTGGGCCGGGTGCTCACCAAACTCGGTCTGCGCGACCGCGTTCAAGCGGTCGTGCTGGCCTACGAGACCGGATTGGTGCGTCCCGGCGGCTGAGGCGAGACGGATCTCAGCGACCTATCAGGCGAATCGGGGAGCAAAACCCGGGTGCGGGACGTTGACCGGGTAGATCGTCCGAAAGGATCGCCATGCCCGCCTTGTTGTTCGTGTTGTACGTCGTCGTCGAAGTCACCGCGCTGGTCGCGGTCGGTCAGTTTATCGGCGTGCTGCCGACCATCCTGCTGCTCATCGCCGGGTCGGCCGCGGGCATGCTGCTGGTCGGCTCGCAGGGGCGGCGGGTGTTCGAGCAGTTCCGCCGGGCCGCGCGCGGGGAAGTGGCGCCAGGGACCGCCGTGGCAGACGGCGCCCTGGTCGCGGCGGGCGGGGTGCTGATGTTCGTACCCGGCCTGGTCACGTCGGTGTTCGGCTTGCTCCTGCTGTTGCCGCCGACACGGTTGCTGGTACGGCCCCTGGTCACGGCGTTCGCCGCACGGCGCTTCCGCAGGCTCGTCGCGACGGCTCCCTACCGTGGCGTGGTCGTCGACGGCGGCGAAGTGGTCGACGGCGTCGTGGTGGGGCAGTGGTACGACGACGGCCAGGGCGCCGCGCGCCGCGCGATCAGCGCGCCCTGACGGCGAAGTCGGCGCACCCGGTTCCGTGTGGCGTCGCGACGGGCTATCGTGGCGCGATGGCCACCGAGCAACTCACCGTGACGGTGAGCGAGGAGCTGGCCGCCGCGGTGAAACGAGCGGCGGCGGCTGCGGGACAGTCGATTTCCGGATTCGCGGCCGCGGCGTTGCGGCTGGAGCTGATCGCCGTGGAGGCGGGTTGCCTGCCCCCGGCGGCCGGGCGTGCCGGAGGGTCGCCGCCGCCGGAGTACGCGGAGGTAATGGCGGTGCTGGCGCAGCCGGAGGATCTGGCGCGTCACCCCGTGCTGAACGGCTGACCGAAACCGCCGGAACGGCCATACGGCAGACTGGTGCCTCGTGAGTACCCAGTTGCTGATCGGCGGTCGTTTCTACAGTGCCAGTTCGCCCGACGCCACGGCGATGGCGGTGAGCGACGGGACCGTCGTCTGGCTGGGCGCCGAGCAACCAGGTCGCGCGCTGCATCCGGACGCCGAGGTCGTCGACCTCGACGGCGCCTTCGTCGCGCCCGCGTTCGTCGATCCGCACGTGCACGTCACCGCGTTGGGCCTGAAGCTGACCGGGCTCGATCTCTCGGCCGCCCGGTCGCTCGAGCACTGCCTGCGGTTGCTGCGCGAGTTCGCCCGGGCGCACCCGGAGGGGACGGTGCTGGGTGACGGCTGGGACGAGACAACCTGGCCGGAGGGCAGGCCGCCCACGGTCGAGGAGATCGACACGGCGGCCGGTGCGGGCAGGCGCGTCTACCTCTCGCGGGTGGACGCGCATTCGGCGGTGGCGTCCTCGGCGCTGCTGGATGGACTGCCCGAGCTCGCGGTGGCCGACGGATTCATCCGCGGCGAGCCGGTGCGGGCCGCCGCCCACCACGTGGTGCGCGCCGCCGCGCTGGCGAGTCTGTCACGGGCACAACGGGATCGAGCGCGTGCCGCGGCACTGGACCACGCCGCCGCGCACGGGGTCGTGGCGGTCCACGAATGCGCGGGCCCGGAGATCGCGGGCCGCGACGACGTCCGTGAACTGCTCGAGTTCGAGCACGGGGTCCAGGTGCGGGCCTACTGGGGCGAGGCGGTGCGCAGCGCCGAGCACGCCCGCGCCCTCATCGGTGACCTCGGCGTGCACGCCCTCGGCGGCGATTTGTTCGTGGACGGGTCGTTCGGATCGCGCACGGCGTGGCTACGCGCACCCTATGCCGACGAATCAGGCTGCGGGCGAAGCTATCTCGATGCCGACGCGATCCGCGACCACGTCCGGGCCTGCACCGTCGCCGGTATCCAGGCCGGATTCCACGTGATCGGCGACGCCGCCATGGACGCCGTCGTCGCCGGTGTCGAACGGGTGGCCGCCGAACTGGGGGGTCCCGCGATCGCGGCGCTCGGGCATCGCGTCGAGCACGCCGAATTGCTCGACGGCGAGCACATAGCACGTCTCGCGCGCTGGGGTGTGATCGCCAGTGTGCAACCGGGATTCGACGCCGCGTGGGGTGGATCGGACGGCATGTACGCCGCGCGGCTGGGCGCCGAGCGCGCCGCGACGCTGAACCCGTTCGCCGCCATGGCCTCCGCGGGCGTCGCCCTCGCGATCGGCTCCGACGCCCCGGTCACGGCGCTCGATCCGTGGGCGGCGGTACGCGCCGCGGCCAACCACCGCACACCCGGCCACGGCCTGTCCCCGCGCGCCGCCTTCGCCGCGGCCACCCGCGGCGCCTGGCGCGCCGGGGGCGTTCGCGACGGAGTCGCGGGCACCCTGGCGCCCGGAGCGCCCGCGTCGTACGCGATCTGGGATGCCGGCGAACTCGTCGTCACCGCGGCCGCGGATTCGGTGCAGCGCTGGTCCACCGACCCGCGCTCGCGCGTGCCGGGGCTGCCCGCGTTGGATGCCTGCGCGCCGCTGCCCACGTGCCTGCGCACCGTCCACCGCGGGGTGACGATCTATGCGAAATGAGCGGACGACCGCGGAGCCCATGGTGGCTCCCGACCGTTCCGCGTCCGGGGCTTCCGTACGTCGCCACGTGCGGCCCGGCGGGACCTGCGTATATCGCGCCGGCGCCACCGACCGCAGCTCGGCCGACCCGCGCAGCCGGGCTTCTCGGCCGACGCTCGGCACCCGCCCGGCATCCGGGACGGAGCGTGCGCCGGAAGACGGAGTGCACGGTGTGGGCCGCAGCCGTTCCGAGTCGGTAACCATGTTTCTTCCGCGCCGTGGCCGAGGGCGGGAATTCGGGCACGGCAGCGTCGCAGCGGACGCCGAGTGCCGAGGATGCGGCCGGCTCGTCGATCCGCTCGGCACTGCGCTGCGGCGACCGGCGGGTGACAGGTCGGCGTCGGCTTCGTGGCGCCTGATCCGCATGGGCCCATCCGTGGCTGTCACCGCCCTTTCCGTAGAGACAATTACGGTCCAAGCGCATCGGCGGAGCCTCTTGCATTCGGACTGTGTTACGACCCGGAAGTTGCGGTACCGCACTGGAGGCGATGTGGCACTGAGTGTCAGCCGAGAATGCCGGAGCCGGAGTCGTGAGCGTCAGGGGGGCCGATCGGAGGAGGTCTCCGGGGGAACGCGCACGGCAAATCGGACGAAGCTGCCGCGGCGCGAGGTGACCGCGCAGGTAGAAGCCGGATTGTCGCCGGTCGCCGAGTGGCTTCCGATGCGCCGCGAGTTCGTTTCGTGCCGAGCGGGGAGTCGCCGACGTCCCGCGGCCGAACGGGTTGTCGACCTGCCGCGACCGCAGACTGAGGGTTCCCTGGTTCCCGCCGGAACTCGGGGATCTGCCCGCCGTGGGACCGTCGGGGCGCCGACTTCGAAGGAACGACGGTTAACGATCCGGTGGCTCGCGGCGATTACCGGGTGGACGCCTCGTGACTCCGGCTCGGTGGTGGCCCGCGGTTTTCTGCGTTGCTCTTCCACCGAATCCGTTGTGGGACGTGCAATCGCTACCGCACAGCCGACGCGACACCGTCGGCGCGTCGAGGTCTGCGCGCGCCCGCAGAGCATGACGGCGACGATATCGAGTGTGACGAACGTCGCGTCTGGGCGTAGGCCGGGTTCCGCCGATCGACGGGCCAGGGGAGGTTCCCGCCGGTCCGCCTCGTACGGACCGGCGGGGAGGCAGTCAGCGGCGGACTGGCGATCGCCGGCCCGATGGCGGACAGTGGCCGAGTGATGGTGCGAGAACGAGTGCTCGGATCGGTACGGCAGGTGTCCGGCGTGCTTCGTGGGCACCGAGTGGCGGCGCGTTCGGTCGCGGCCATCTTCGCGGGCCTGCTGTTGTTCGGTAGCTTCCCGCCCCGGCCGTGGTGGTTTCTCGCCCCGGTCGGCATCGCGGTACTGACTCTCACCGTACGTGGCGGCGGCCGGCTGCGGGCGGGTTTCGGATACGGATTCCTGGCCGGACTGGGGTTTTTCGTTCCGCTCCTGCCGTGGACGGGCATTTATGTCGGTCCACTGCCGTGGCTGGCGCTGTCCACCGTCTGCGCGCTGTACCTGGGCTTCTTCGGCCTGCTCGCCCGGCTCGTCGGCACGTTGCCCGGCTGGCCCCTCTGGGTGGCCCTGGCCTGGACCACGGCCGAGTGGGGCAGGTCGAGTTTCCCGTTCGGCGGTTTCCCATGGGGCCGTTTGGCCTTCGGCCAGGCCGACGGTTGGTTCCTTTCGCTGGCCGCGGTCGGTGGCGCCCCGCTCGTCGGGTTCGCGGTCGCGCTGACCGGAACCGGCGCGGCGGCATTCGCGTCCTTGCTGTGGTCGGCGCGCCCCGCCGGTGACGGGCGCCGGCCCGCCGATGCCGAGACCGGCGGCACTACCGCGACACCGGTGCACCGACACATCCCCGTGACCCGACTCGGGTACGCCGCTGTGGCTTTCGCCGTGCTCGTCATGCCGCTCTCCGGTCTGCTGCTCCGATCCGCGCTGCCGGATCCGGACCAGGGCGACAGGATGGTCACGGTCGCGGCGATCCAGGGCAGCGTGCCGCGTCTCGGGCTGGATTTCAACGAACAACGGCGTGCGGTGCTGGACAACCACGTCCGGCGCACCGAAGAACTGGCGGATGAGGTGGCGGCGGGCCGCGCGCCGCGGCCCGATGTGGTGATCTGGCCGGAGAACTCCTCGGATATCGACCCGTTGCGCAACGCCGACGCGGCCGCCCTGATCACCGCGGCCTCCGAGCGGATCGGCGCACCCATCCTGGTCGGTGCCGTGCTGATCAACCCGGATCGGACCACGACCAACTCGGTGATGGTGTGGAACGGCGCGGGCGGCCCCGGTGAGCGGCACGACAAGAAGATCATCCAGCCGTTCGGAGAGTACCTGCCGATGCGCGGCTTCTTCCGTCGTTTCTCCGAATACGCCGATCGTGCGGGATATTTCGTGCCGGGACATGGTGACGGTGTGGTGCGCGCGGCGGGTATCGACATCGGCGTCGCGACGTGCTATGAGGTCGCCTTCGACCGGGCGTTCGAAGACGCGATGCGGGCCGGTGCCCAGCTGCTCACCGTGCCCACGAACAACGCCACCTTCGGTGACAGCGAGATGACATATCAACAGCTGGCCAT
This sequence comes from Nocardia sp. NPDC004573, assembly GCF_053602135.1. Taxonomy (NCBI): domain Bacteria; kingdom Bacillati; phylum Actinomycetota; class Actinomycetes; order Mycobacteriales; family Nocardiaceae; genus Nocardia; species Nocardia sp. NPDC004573. The sequence continues at coordinate 45,822 of NZ_JBSGDA010000007.1, read as the reverse complement.
GTCCCGCATCCGTGCTGTCGAGCACGGCAGGGCCTTGGTCGTCGCGGCCACGTCGGGTGTCAGCGCCATTATCGCCGCCGATGGCACCGTGCGGCAGGAAACCTCGTTATTCGTGCCCGCCGCCCTGGTCGACGAGCTGCCGTTGCGCACGGACAACACGCTCGCAACGCGAATAGGCCCGGCACCGGAGCGGTTTTTCGTTATCCTGACGGCTTCGGCGGCGCTGGCGGCCATCTTCCGGCGGCGCTCCGCGCGCGAAATTCCGCGACCCGCTCGGAGCACTGCCGGCAATCGGTAACACTCCCCACCCGGCCACCGATAACCGAACGTCAGGTTTGTTCCGTCCCCCATCGGCCCGAAAGTAATGGTACGGAATTGAGTTGCGCTTTGTTCGCCTGGCAATGAAATCGGTCGTCGGAGTACCATCGAACAGTCTGGTCAGGACCCGTTTTGGTTCAGCTCGACCTAGTTGAGTCGCAATGTTTGCGGAAATGTAACCAACCAAAGTGGCCTTCTGCCAAGGACGTTGGATGTGAAACAAATCCAATACGTCGGCAATCCGGCTGAAGCGATGCTCCGAATCATAGGGCGTGGATCACGTCCTCCGGCAGGCGCGTGCGCTTGCTGGGACGGTGCTCGGGGAGTTGCGTCAACAGCGGCAGAACGGAGTGATTGATGAGTTCATTGGCCACGGATCGCGTCGACCAATGTTCATCCGGCGAATTCTCGGCTCAACCGTTTGCGCTGTCACCCGCACAGACCGCTCTCTGGTACGCGCAGCGCATCAGGCCCGACGTGCCGTTGACCATCTCCCAGTACGTCGAGATACACGGGGACCTGGACGAGGGACGGCTGCTGTACGCGATCGAGCGTTTCGGGGCCGAGACCCAGGTGGGGCAAGTTCGCTTGATGGAAGTGGATGGCACTCCGTATCAGATCGTGGATCCGGTGCACCGGCCGGGATGGGTCCGCATCGACCTGCGCGGCGAGGCCGATCCGTACGCCGCGGCGCTGCGCTGGATGCACGAGCACACCAGTTCGCCGATAGATCTGGAACGCGACCCGCTGACCTCCAACGCGGTGCTGCGGATCGGGGACTCCGACTACATCTGGTATTCGTTCGCCCACCACATCGTCATCGACGGCTACGGCGCGATGAACGCGCTCACCCGCACCGCCGAGATCTACACCGCGCTGGAGAATCGGACGGAACCGGTCGCCTCGCGGGCGACGGCCCTGGCCGAGATCTACGCCGACGAGGCGCGCTACCACCAATCCGGCCGTTTTCAGAACGATCGCGAGTACTGGCTCGGGCAGCTGTCCGGTGTCGGCGAGCCGGTGAGCCTCGGCGGCACCCGGCTCGGCGCCGCCGACCACGACGCGGGCCGCAGGCTGGCCACGGCGGTGCTGGACGACGAGCACCATGCCGCGATCGACGCGGCGACCAGCGCGTGGAACACCACGGACTCGGCGGTGTTCGTCGCGGCGCTGGCCGCCTACGTGCGGTCGGTGACGGGCAACGCGGACGTGGTGCTGAGCCTGCCGGTCTCGGCGCGCACCACGGTGTCGCTGCGCCGCTCGGCGGGCGTGATCTCCAACGTCGTGCCGATTCGGCTGCGATTCGACGAGGCGACCACGATCGGCGACCTGGTGAAGGCGGCCGAGCTGCAGATCACCGGCGCACTGCGGCACCAGCGCTACCGGCACGACGACATCCGGCGTGACAGCGGCTACTCGCGCGACGCCCGCGGATTCTTCGGCCCGATGGTCAACCTGATGTTGTTCCACAACGAGCTGCATTTCGGCAGCTTGGTCGGCTCCATGCACGTGCTGGCCACCGGCCCGGTGGAAGATCTCTCGGTCAACGTCTACAACGGCGTGGGCGGCCGCTTGCACGTCGACTTCGAAGCCAACCCCCGCCTCTACGGCGAGGCCGAGGTGAACGTGCACCATGCGCGCTATCTCGATTTCCTCCGCCGGTTCCTGGCCGCGGAACCGAGCCTGACTGCCGAGTCGTTGGGCGCGATCACCCACGCCGAACGAGAGCAGGTGCTGCGCGGGTGGAACGCCACCGAGGCGCCCCGGCAGGAAGGCACGCTCGCGAGCCTGTTCGCCGAGCGCGTAGCGGCAGGCCCGGAGGCGATCGCACTGGAGTTCGGTGACGCGGCGCTGACCTACGCCGAACTCGACGCCCGCGCCAACCGGCTGGCCCGGCTGCTCATCGCGCGCGGCGCCGGACCCGACACCACAGTCGGGCTCTGCCTGCGCCGCAGTCTCGACCTGGTGATCGGCATGTACGCGATCGTCAAAGCGGGAGCGGCGTACCTGCCGCTGGACACCGAGCATCCGGCCGAGCGGATCGGGCAGATCGTGCGCCAAGCCGAACCGCTGTGCGTGCTCACGACGAGCCGCGACGACGTGGAGCTGCCCGCGACGGTCGCCCGGCTGGACATCGACACCGCGCCGGTCTCCGGCTTCGCCGATGGTCCGGTCACCGACGCCGACCGCCGGTGCGCGCTGCGCCCCGACCACCTCGCTTACGTCATCTTCACCTCGGGATCCACCGGGAAGCCCAAGGGTGTCGGCGTGACGCACGCGGCCATCGTCAACCGCCTGCGCTGGATGCAGCACGAGTATCCGCTCGGCGGCGACGACGCGGTGCTGCAGAAGACCCCGGCCACCTTCGACGTCTCGGTGTGGGAGTTCTTCTGGCCCTTGCAGATCGGCGCGCGCTTGGTGATCGCCGCCCCCGACGGACACCGCGACCCGGCGTACCTCGCCCGGGTCATCGCCGAAAAGGGCATCACCACCGCGCATTTCGTGCCGTCCATGCTATCGGTGTTCGTCACCGAGGCCGATCTGGACGGCTGCGCCTGCCTGCACCGGGTGTTCTGCAGCGGTGAGGCGCTGCCTGCGGCCGCCGTGCGAGAGTTCTACGCGGCGTTACCCGCCGCCGAACTGCACAACCTGTACGGCCCCACCGAGGCCGCCGTCGACGTCACCTACTGGGCGTGCCCGCCCGACGCGAGCGCCGTGCCGATCGGTTCGCCGGTGTGGAACACCGAGACCTACGTGCTGGACGATCGGCTGCAGCCCGTTCCGCCCGGCGTGGTCGGGGAACTGTACCTGGCCGGGGTCCAGCTGGCCCGCGGCTATCTGAGACAGCCGCGGCTGACTGCCGATCGGTTCGTCGCCAACCCCTTCACCCCGGGTGCGCGGATGTATCGCACCGGCGACCTGGCGCGCTGGCAGATCGGCCGTTCCGGTGCCGAGCCGGGTGTCCTGGAGTATCTGGGCCGCAGCGACTTCCAGGTCAAGATTCGTGGTCTGCGCATCGAACTGGGCGAGGTCGAGGCCGCTCTGCTCGACGACCCGAGGGTGGCTCGCGCGGTGTGCGTGGCGCACACCGGACGCACCGGCGACGAATTGGTCGCCTACGTGGTCGCGGCGAAGCAGGAGGACGACGAGGCCCGCCTGGACACGGCCGCGCTGCTGACCGCGCTGCGTCACACGTTGCCGGGCTACATGGTGCCCTCCACGGTGATGGAACTCGACGAGCTGCCGCTGAGCGCCAACGGCAAGATCGACCGCAAGGCGCTGCCCGCTCCCGCGCCGGGGACGCGTTCGATCGGGCCGATCGCCGAACCGCGCACCGAGGTGGAGCGAGTGCTCGCCGGCATCTTCGCCGAGTTGCTCGACACCGAGGTCGGCATCGAGGACAGCTTCTTCGACCTGGGCGGCAACTCGCTCATCGCCGCACGGGCGGTGTCCCGGATCAACGCCGCGCTGGGGACCGCACTGACCATCCGGGATCTGTTCGAGGCCTCGACGATCGAGGCGCTCACCCGGCGTTTCGCCATGCAGACCACCGACGTCTCCTCGCCGCGCCTGGCGCCTGCCGAGCGGCCGGAGCGGATTCCGCTGTCGCAGGCGCAGCAGCGGTTGTGGATCCTGAACCGGTTCTCCGAGCATGCCGCCGCGTACAACATGCCGCTGGCGGTGGCGGTGGAAGGACCGCTGGACGTGGCCGCGTTGCGTGCGGGCCTGGTGGACGTCATCGAACGGCACGAGAGCCTGCGCACCACCTTTCCCGAGGCGCCGGAGGGGCCCTACCAGCTGATCCACCCGGCCGGGGCGATCCCGTTGACGCTCGACCCGATCGATGTCACCGACGCCGAGGTGGCCGAGCTGGCGACCGAATACGCCGGCTACGGCTTCGATCTGCGCAGCCAGGCCCCGATCCGGGTGGCGCTCTACCGCACCGGCCCGCAGCGGCACGTCTTCCTCATCGTGCTGCACCACATCTGCGGTGACGGCTGGTCCATCGCACCGCTGGCCAAGGACCTCATGACGGCGGTGGCCGCGCGCGCGAACGGTGTCGCGCCGCAGTGGTCGCAGCTGCCGGTGCAGTATGCCGACTTCGCGCTCTGGCAGCGTGAACTGCTCGGTGACGAGTCCGATCCGGCCAGCGCGCTCAGCCGTCAGCTCACCCACTGGCACAAGGCACTGGCCGGACTGCCCGAACAGCTCGATCTGCCGCTGGACCGCCCGCGCCCGCTGCGCAGGTCGACCGTCGGCGGCCGGGTCGAGTTCACCATCCCGGCCGAGATCCGCCGCGCCGCCATCGAACTCGCGGCCAGCCGGGGCGTGAGCATGTTCATGGTGCTGCACGCGGCGCTGGCGACGCTGCTGTCGCGGCTGTGCGCGAGCGGTGACATCGCGATCGGCACCCCGATCGCGGGCCGTTCCGATCCGGCGCTCGACGATCTGGTCGGCATGTTCGTCAACACCCTCGTCCTGCGTACCGCGGTCGACCCGGGCGCCGGGTTCGACCGGATGCTGGACGTGGTGCGCGAGACCGATCTCAACGCCTTCGCCAACGCCGACGTGCCGTTCGAGCGGCTGGTCGAGGTGGTCAACCCGGAGCGTTCCCCGTCGCGGCACCCGCTGTTCCAGGTGATGCTGTCCTACGACCACGCTCCCGACCTGCGGATCGATCTGCCCGGCGTCCGCGCGGAGGTGCTGCCCATCGCCTCGGACGTCGCGAAGTTCGATCTGCAACTGGTCGTCCACGACGACTCGGGCGACGGACCGCTTTCTGCCGAATTCGGCTACACCACAGACGTTTTCGATCGCGATACCGTGCAGTCGTTCGCCCGCAGGTTCATCGCCGTGCTGGCAGGCGGCGTGGCCGCCCCCGAACTGCCGGTGGGCGACCTGCCGATCCTGGACCGCAGGGAAACCGAAAACCTGGTGCCCATCGGGGGTGCGCCCGCCGAGCCATCGATCACCTTGGCCACCTTGCTGACCGCCACCGCGCGCCGGCTGCCGGACGCGGTGGCGGTCCGCTACCTGGGCACGGACACCACGTACCGCGAACTCGACGAGCGCTCGAACAGGTTGGCCCGCACCTTGATCGAGCACGGCGCCGGACCCGAGACGGTCGTCGCGATCGCGCTGCCGCGCGGTCTGGACGCGATCACCGCGGTGTGGGCCGTCGCCAAAACCGGCGCCGCCTATGTGCCGATCGACCCGAACTACCCCGGTGAGCGCATCGCCCACATGATCGGTGACTCCGGGGCGATGCTCGGCCTGACCGATCCCGAATCGTCGGCCGCGATGCCCGCCTGGCCCGCGGCGCGGGGCAAGCACCGCAGGGCCGAGGTCGACTGGCTGGTGCTCGGTTCCGTCGAGCTGGGCGCCGAACTCGCCGAGCACTCGGCGGAGCCGATCACCGACGACGATCGGCACCATCCGATGCGGGTGAGTCACCCGGCCTACCTCATCTACACTTCCGGGTCCACCGGCACGCCGAAGGCGGTCGTCGTGACCCACGCGGGCATCGCGTCCCTCGCCGGCGAGCAGAACTACCTGTTCGGCATCTCGGACGCGGCGCGGACACTGCACTTCTCCTCACCCAGCTTCGACGCGTCGGTGCTGGAGATGCTGCTCGGCTTCGCCGCGGGCGCCACGATGGTCATCGCCCCGGCGGGCATGTACGGCGGCGCCGAACTGGCCGCACTGCTGCGCGAGGAGCGGGTCACCCACGCCTTCGTCACCCCCGCCGCGCTGGCCACCGTGCCGAACGAGGGCCTCGACGAGCTGGCGACGGTGATCGTCGGCGGTGACGCCTGCTCGGAGGAACTCGTCGAGACCTGGACGACCGGGCATCGCATGCACAACATGTACGGCCCCTCCGAGGCCACCGTCGCGGCGACCGCGAGCGGACCGATGGAGCCGGGGCGTCCGGTGCCGCTCGGTTCTCCCGTGCGCGGCATGCGATTGTTCGTGCTGGACAATCGTTTACATCCGGTCCCGCCGGGCACACCGGGCGAGCTGTACGTGTCGGGTCCGGGCGTCGCTCGCGGCTACCACGGACGCTTCGGCCTGACCGCGCAGCGGTTCGTGGCCAACCCGCACGGCAGGCGCGGCGAGCGGATGTACCGCACCGGCGATCTGGTCGTCGTGGAGCGGTCCGGACAGCTGCGGTTCCTCGGCCGCGCGGACGACCAGATCAAGATCCGTGGTTTCCGCATCGAACTGCGCGAGATCGACAACGTGCTGCGGCTGCATCCCGGCGTCCGGTTCGCGCACACCGTGGTGCACACCGACGAGCACGGTCAGGTGCGGCTGGCGTCCTACGTCACGGCCGACCGGCCGATCGAGGCGCGGGCCGTGCTGGAGACCGCCCGTGGGCGGCTGCCCGGCTACATGATCCCCGCGTCGGTGGCGGTGCTCGACGAGATCCCGGTCACGCCCGCGGGCAAGCTGGACCGAAAAGCTCTACCGGCGCCGGAGTTCGGGACTGCGGGTACTTCTCGCCCGCCGAGCACCGCGCTGGAGCTGGGCGTGGCGGGGGTGTTCGGCGGAGTGCTCGGACGCCCGGTCGTCGGCGCCGAGGACAGCTTCTTCGATCTCGGCGGCAACTCCCTGCTGGCCACCCGGCTCGCTGCCGCGCTGCACGCGGAGTTCGGTGTGGAGCTGCCGGTGCGATCGATCTTCGAGACGCCCACCGTCGCCGGTGTCGCCGGGCAACTGGACCGAGCGCCCCGGACGCAGCGGCCGGCGCTGGCGGTGCAGACGCCGCGTCCAGGGCGTATTCCATTGTCGCTGCCGCAGCAGCGTTTGTGGTTCCTCAACCGATTCGCGCCCGAATCGAGCGCCTACAACATCGCTTTCGTGATCCACGTCGCCGGCGATCTGGACGTCCCCGCGCTGCGCGAAGCGCTCGGCGACGTGGTGCGGCGGCACGAGGTGCTGCGCACCGTCTTCCCGGAGGACGCCCAAGGCGCACAGCAGGTGGTGCTCCCCGTCGAGCGTGCGGTGCCGGAGGTGGTGGTCACCGACCTCGACGACTCCGGCGCGAAGGCCGCGCTGGAAGCATTGGCGCACAGCGGTTTCGATCTCACCACCCAGGTGCCGCTGCGTCTGTCGCTGCTGCGCACCGCGCCCGAGCGTTACCTGCTCGGCGTGGTGGTGCACCACATCGCCGCCGACGGCTGGTCGCTCGGGCCACTCACCAGGGATCTGGCCGCGGCCTATGCGGCGCGGCACGAGGGCGTCGCGCCGGCGTGGACGCCGCTGCCGGTGCAGTACGCCGACTTCGGGCTCTGGCAGCGTGCCTGCCTCGGCGAGGACGACGATCCGGGCAGCGCGGCGGCGACCCAGCTGGAGTACTGGCGCACCGCGTTGGCCGACATCCCCGACCAGCTTCCGCTGCCCTATGACCGGCCGCGTCCCGTGGAGCCCACGCAAGAAGCCGGGACGGTGCGCTTCACGGTGCCGGAGCGAGTGCGGCACGGGCTCTCCGCGCTGGCCCGCGAGCAGGGCGTCAGCAAGTTCATGGTGCTGCGTTCGGCGTTCGCGGTGCTGTTGCGCTGCGTCACGGGTGGGCGCGACATCGTGATCGGCACGCCGGTGGCGGGACGTACCGACACCAAGCTCGACGGACTGGTGGGCATGTTCGTGAACACGCTCGTGCTGCGCTCCGACGTCGACCCCGACCGCGGCTTCACCGACCTGCTTCGCGCCGACCGGGACACCGAGTTGTCCGCTATGGCGCACGCCGACATCCCGTTCGAGCGCATCGTGGACGAACTGGGCGCCGAGGCGCGCAGTTCGGGCAGGCACCCCCTGTTCCAGGTGGCGCTGAGCGTCCAGGACACCCCGGTGCCCGCACTGGAACTGCCCGGCCTCGCCCTGCGCGCGGAGGCACTGGACATCGCGCTGGCGAAGTTCGACCTGGAATTGCGCGTCGCGAACGACACGGGCGCGCCCGGATCCATCGCGGACGCGGCCGAAGAAGTGTTCGAATTCGTCTATGCCGCCGAGCTTTTCGACGCGACGACGATCGAGACGCTGGCGGACCGGTTCTTGCGCGTGCTCACCGCCGTCACCGGCGACCCGCACGTGCTGATCCGGGACGTCGACGCGCGCACCGATCACGAGCGCCGCACCCTCGCTCCGGCGCGGGGCGGCCAGGCGGCACCGCCGTGCACGCTGGCCGCGTACTTCACCGCCACCGCACAGCGGTATCCGCAGCACACCGCGCTGTGCGCGGGCACGACGTCACTGACCTACGCCGAACTCGACCGGCGCTCCAATCGCCTGGCGCGCGCGCTGATCGCGCGTGGGCTCGGCCCGGGAACCCGGGTGGCGCTCGGGCTCACCCGCTCGATCGACTCGGTGGTGGCGCTGCTGGCGGCCGCCAAGTCCGGCGCGGCGTTCGTGCCCATCGACCCGAAGTACCCCGCCGACCGCATCCGGCACATGCTGGCCGATTCCGGCTGCACGACCGGTGTGACGATCACCGCGCACGTGGCGAAGCTGCACGCGGGCGCCCCGGAAGGCCGCGGCACCGAGTGGCTGCTGCTGGATCGTCCGGAGTTCGCCGCCGAACTCGACGGCCACGACGACGCGCCGATCCACGACCACGAGCGCTCGCGCACCGTCCAGGTGGCGGATCTGGCCTATCTGGTCTACACCTCCGGATCGACCGGCACGCCCAAGGGCGTCGCGGTGACCCACAGCGGTCTGTCCAACCTGGCCGACGAGATCCGCGACCGCATCGGTGTCCAGGAGCATTCCCGCACCTTGCACTTCGCGACGCCGAGCTTCGACGCGGCGATCCTGGATCTGTTGATCGCGCTGGGAGCGGGCGCGGCGATGGTGATCTGCCCGACCGACATCTACGGCGGCGACGAGCTGGCCGCCCTGATGGAACGCGAGCGGGTCTCGCACGGCTTCATGACGCCGGCCGCGCTGGCCACGATCGACCGCGAGCGCTGGCCGCTGCCGCACATGCGCGCCCTCATGGTCGGCGGTGAGGCCGTGGCGCCGGATCTGGTCGCACGCTGGGCGCCGGGACGGATGATGTGCGATGTGTACGGGCCCACCGAGACCACGGTGGTGATCACGATCTCCGGTCCGCTGCGCGCCGGTGATCCGATCACCATCGGCAGCCTCGTGCGGGGCGCCCAGGGGCTGGTGCTCGACGAGCGGCTGCGTCCCGTGCCGGTCGGCGTTCCCGGCGAGTTGTACCTCGCGGGGCCCGGGGTCGCGCGCGGATACTTCAACCGATTCGGACTCACCGCAACACGTTTCGTGGCCGATCCGTACGGCCCGGCGGGCGCCAGGATGTACCGGACCGGTGACGTGGTGCGCTGGAACGCTTCCGGGGAGCTGGTCTACCTCGGCCGCAGCGACCATCAGGTGAAGCTGCGCGGTTTCCGCGTCGAGCTCGGCGAGATCACCGGCGCCCTGGGCGAACATCCGTCGGTGCGATTCGCGCACACCGAGGTGCGCCGCATCGCGGGAGCGGACCGTATCGTCGCCTTCGTCCAGCCCGCCGACCGCGCGGCCGGAGTGGACACCGAAGCGCTGCGCGCTTTCGTCGCGCGCCGGTTGCCCACGCACATGGTGCCCGCAGGCATCACCGTGCTGGACACCATCCCGCTGACTCCGGTCGGCAAACTGGACGTCGACGCGCTGCCCGAACCGCGCTTCACGGGCGATTCGACCGGTCGCGAGCCAGGAACCGACGCCGAGCGCTTGGTCGCCGCGGTGATGGGTGAGCTGATCGGGGCCGACGGCGTGCGCGCCGACGACAGCTTCTTCGACATCGGCGGGAACTCGTTGCTGGCGACCCAGCTCGTCGCCCGGCTGGCCGCGGCGACGAACGTGCGGCTCGCCGTGCGGACCGTGTTCGCCACGCCGACGGTCGCCGGACTGGCCGAGCTGCTGGACGCGGGCGCCGGGTCCGACGCGGATCGCCCGGCTCTGGTGCGCCGGGAGCGTCCCGAACGCATCCCGCTGTCGGCCGCCCAGCGGCGGCTGTGGTTCCTCAACCGCTTCAACGCCGGCGGCGGGCCGAGCGCCGGACACTCGGCGGGCGCCTACAACGTCCCGCTCGTGCTCCGCATGACCGGCGACCTGAACGTCGGCGCGCTGGTTTCCGCGCTGCACGAGGTGCAGGCCAGGCACGAAACCCTGCGCACGGTGTTCCCCGAGACCGACGGCGCGCCCGCGCAGGTTGTGCTCGACCCCGCCGAGGCCGCGATCCCGCTGACCCGGGTGACAGCGCACCCGGACGAGATCGAGGCCGCCGTCCGTCGTTTCGCCGCACCGGGCTTCGATCTGGCCACCGACGTGCCGATCCGTGCGGCGCTGATCGCGGTGCCGACCCGCGCCGACGAGCCCGCCGAGCACGTGCTCGTCGTGGTCGCGCACCACATCGCGATGGACGGCTGGTCGCTCGAGCCGATGGCCGCCGACGTCGCCGTCGCCTACCGCGCCGCATGCGCTGGCGACGCGCCGGACTGGGCGGAGCCGGAGGTCCAGTACGCCGACTACACGCTGTGGCAACAGGAGGTGCTCGGCAGCGAGGACGACCCGGACTCGGCGGTGAACGGCCAACTGGACTACTGGCGGCAGGCCCTGGACGGCATCCCCGAGTTGCTCACCGTCCCTGCCGACCGGCCGCGTCCGCCCACCCCGTCCTACCGGGGCGGCACCGTGGAATGCACGGTGGACCCGGTCACACATCGTGAGCTGCAGACGATCGCTGGCAGCAACAACGTCAGCCTGTTCATGGTCCTGCACGCCGCGCTCGCCGTGCTGCTGCACCGGATGACCGGCACCGACGACATCACCGTCGGCACCCCGATCGCGGGGCGCGGCCATCCCGCGCTGGACCGGCTGATCGGCATGTTCGTCAACACGCTCGTGCTGCGCACACGGATCGACCCCGGCGCCCGGTTCACCGACCTGCTGCACGCGGTGCGCGAAACGGACCTGGACGCCTTCGCGCACGCGGACCTGCCGTTCGAGCGGCTCGTGGAGGTGCTCAACCCGGCCAGGTCCCAGGCGCACCATCCGATGTTCCAGGTGATGCTCTCGGTTCGCAACGAGCCGGTCGGCGGGCTGGAACTGCCGGGGCTGCGCGTCGAGGCCGCCGACATCGACACCGGGATCGCCAAGTTCGATCTCCAGTTCACCTTGACCGAAACGCAGACCGCGCAGCGGGATCCGGCCGGCATCACCGTGGCGGTGAACTACGCGACGGATCTGTTCGACGAGCCGACCGCGCAGCGGCTCGGCAAACGTCTGGCTCGCTTGCTCGCCGCCATCGCCGCGAGCCCGACCACCGCGGTGGGCGATCTGGAGCTGCTCGACCCCGCCGAGTGGACCGGGCTGGCGCCGGTGCGCGGCGGCAAACCGGACCGGCCGATCACCTTCCCCGAGGTGTTCGAGCGGGCGGCGAGCGTCGATCGCGCCGCGATCGCCCTGGTCTCCGACGGTACGGAGGTGACCTACGACGCGCTGGATCGCTGGACCAACCGCTTGGCGCGAGTGCTGATCGACCGCGGCGTGGGCCCGGAGACCCTGGTCGCACTGGGCATCCCGCGATCCATCGAGTCCGTGGCGACGGTGCTCGCGGTGGCCAAGGCCGGAGCGGCGTTCGTGCCGGTCGACCCGTTGTACCCGCAGCAGCGCATCGCGCACATGTTGTCGGATTCCGGTGCGGCGCTGGGCATCACGCTGGCGCATTACCGCCGGGAGCTGCCCGAGGACACCGACTGGATCGTGCTCGACGATCCGCTGTTCCGCGGTTCGGTGCTCGACGCCTCGGACGCGCCCGTCGCCGACACCGAGCGTCTCGCTCCGCTGCGGATCGACAACCCGGCGTACGTGATCTACACCTCCGGCTCGACCGGCACGCCGAAGGGCGTGATGGTCACGCACGGCGGACTGTCGAACTTCGCCGCCGAGACCGCCCACCGGTTCGACGTCCAGCCGGGGTGCCGGGTGCTGCACTTCGCCACGCCGAGCTTCGACGCGGCGATGCTGGATCTGCTGCTGTCCCTCGGCGGCGCGGCGACTCTGGTGATCACGCCCGGCGGCGTGGTCGGCGGTGACGAACTGCGGCAGGTCTTCGCCGCGGAGCGGATCACCCACGCGTTCATCACCACTTCGGCCCTCGGCACCGTCGACCCCCGGGGTCTGCACGAGTTGCAGCACGTGCTGGTCGGCGGCGAGGCGCTGCCACCGGACCTGGTGACCCGGTGGGCGCCCGGCCGGAACCTGTACAACGTCTACGGCCCGACGGAGACCACCATCGTCACCGTCATCTCGCAGCCGATGTCGCCCGGTGCGCCGATCACCATCGGCGGACCCATCCGTGGCGTCAACGCGGCGATCCTCGACGCACGGTTGCATCCGGCTCCGCTCGGGGTGACCGGCGAACTGCACTTGGCCGGTGACGCACTGGCCCGCGGCTACCTGAACCGCCCGGGACTGACCGCGCAGCGGTTCGTCGCCAACCCCTTCGGCAAACCAGGGGAGCGGATGTACCGCACCGGCGATCTAGCGCGCTGGTGGGCCGGGCAGCGGGAGAACGGGGCGTCGCCCGATGCCGCACCGGAGATCGAATATGTCGGCCGCACCGACCACCAGGTCAAGATCCGCGGCTTCCGCATCGAACTCGGCGAGATCGACGCCGCGCTCGCCCGTCACGGTGCGGTGGCGTTCTCGACCACCATCGGGCATCGCACCCCGGCCGGCGCGACCGCGCTGGTGTCGTATGTGAAGGCGCGCGACGGAGTGACGCTCACCGCGGCCGAGTTGACCGCGCACCTGACCGGGCTGGTGCCGAACTACATGGTGCCGCAGTCGATCATGTTGCTCGACGAGGTGCCGCTGAGCCCGGTGGGCAAGCTGGATCGCGCGAAACTGCCGGAGCCGGTGTTCACCGCGGGCGAGGGCTATCGCGCTCCCTCCACCCCGACGGAGGAGGCGCTGTGCGCGGCTTTCGCCGAGGTGCTCGGTGTGGAGTCGGTGGGTGTGGACGACGGCTTCTTCGAACTCGGCGGCAATTCGCTGCTGGCCACGAAGGTCGTCGCACACGTCAGGGAGTCGGGCCTGGATCTGCCGGTGCAATTGATGTTCGGCGACGCGACGCCGGCGGCGATCGCGGCGCGGCTGGACGGGGCGGACGCGACTTCGGGTGCCGCGGTGGCGGCGATGCTGGCGCCGGTGCTGCCGATCCGGCCGAGCACCGAGATCAGCCGCGCGCCGCTGTTCTGCGTGCATCCCGCGATCGGATTGTCCTGGTGCTATTCGGGTCTGCTCGCGCACCTCCCGGCGGACCGGCCGGTCTACGGCTTGCAGGCTCCGCACGTCGCGGGGCAGGACGGTCACGCGACGATCGGCGAGGCCGCGCGCCACTACGTGACCGAGATCAAGCGGATCCAGCCGGACGGCCCCTACCACCTGCTCGGCTGGTCGCTCGGCGGACTGATCGCCCAGGAGATGGCGGTGCAACTGCAGGAGGCAGGCGACGAGGTCGCGCTGCTGTCGATGATGGACAGCTACCGGTTGTCCGACGACCTGCTCGACCAGGCGACCCCGAGCGTCGCCGAGATCGTCGGCGAGTTCGGCAGTGACGAACTCGGCGCGGAGATCGATCCGGACCTGAGCCTGCGGGAGGCCGCCGAGCTACTGCGCGCCCGGTCCGGGCCGTTCGCGGCGCTGACCGTCGAGCATCTGGAGCGGCTCTACGCGGGTTACCACAACGGCACCGTGCTGGCGCACAGCTTCCGGCCGCGCCCGTTCGACGGCGACCTGTTGTTCTTCTCGGCGGGCGACGACCCGGTCAACCTGGCCGATCCCGATCGGTGCGCCGAGGCCTGGCAGCCGTACGTCACCGGCGCCGTCCACGACCACGAGCTGCGCTGCGCGCACTCCGCGATGACCACGCCGGACGCACTGGCGGTGATCGGGCCGGTGCTGCGGAGGTGGCTGGAGACGAAGGAGACGCACAGGTGAGCTTCGCGGTCGAGGTGACCGGCCTGGTGAAGAACTACGGCCGGGCCCGCGTCCTGGACGAGATCGACCTACGAATCCCCACGGGCACCGTGATGGGCCTGCTCGGCCCGAACGGGGCGGGCAAGACGACGACCGTGCGGATCGTCACCACGCTGCTGAAACCCTCCGCCGGGTCGGTACGGGTGGCGGGCGTCGATGTGCTGCACGATCCATCGGCGGCGCGCAAGCGGATCGGTTTGTCCGGCCAGTACGCCGCCGTCGACGCCAACCTGTCCGGCTACGAGAACCTGCGCATGGTGGCCCGGCTGTACGGGATGTCCCCGCGCCAGGCGACCGCTCGGGCCACCGAACTGCTCGGCGCACTCGGGCTCGACTACGCCGCGCACCGCAGGGCGGGCACGTACTCCGGCGGCATGGCCAGGCGGCTCGACCTCGCGGGCGCGCTGGTCGCCCGGCCGCCCGTGGTGGTGCTGGACGAGCCGACCACCGGCTTGGATCCGCGCGGCAGGCTGGACATGTGGCGGGTGATCGGCGACCTGGTCGACGACGGCACCACGGTGCTGCTCACCACGCAATACCTGGAAGAAGCGGATTTGCTGGCCGACCGCATCACCGTCATCGACCACGGGCGGGTCATCGCGCGCGGCTCGGCCGACGAGCTGAAGACCTCGATCGGCGGTGACCGGCTCACCGTCACCCTGGCCGCCGGGCAGGCGGCCGAGCCAGCGCTGGCCGTGCTGGCGCAGATCGGCGTCGGCAAGCCCGCTCATGAGGTGGGCACCGACGAGGTGTCGGTGGTGGTCGGCGACGGCTCGCGCACCATGGTGGAAGCGCTGCGCAGACTCGACGACGCGGGTGTCTGCGTGGTCGACGCGAACGTGCACCGGCCGAGCCTCGACGACGTATTCCTTTCCCTCACCGGCAAGCCGGGCGGCACGCCCGTCACGGAGCCGGAGACCGATGACGTACCAGAGGAGATCATGTCGTGAGCACGGCAATGGTGCGGGAGGCGGCCCCGAAGGCGCAGCCGCGGCCCGGAAAGGCCGCGACGCAGCAGGATTCCGCTCCCCGGTTGCGGTTGTTCCGGGACAGCGCGATCGTGGCCCATCGCAATCTGCTGACCATCCTGCGTGTGCCGACGCTACTGGTGACCGCCACGATTCAGCCGCTGATGTTCGTGTTCCTGTTCGCTTACATCTTCGGCGCGTCGCTCGGCGGGGGCCAGTACCGGGAATTCCTGCTCGCGGGCATCTTCACTCAGACGGTGGCGTTCAACGCCGCGTTCACCACGGTCGGCCTGGCGGGGGACCTGCAGAAGGGCATCATCGACCGGATGCGGGCGCTGCCGATGTCGCGGCTGGCCGTGCTGATGGGCCGCACACTGTCGGACCTCGTGGTAAATATCCTCAGCCTGGCGGTGATGGTCGGGTGCGGATACGTGGTCGGGTGGCGCATCCACGGCAGCGTCACCGACGCCGTGCTGGCGTTCGCCGTGATCCTGCTGTTCGCGTTCGCGATGTCCTGGGTCGGTGCGCTGACCGGTTTGCTGTCACCCACCGTCGAGGTGGCGCAGAGCGCCGGGCTGATCTGGCTGTTCCCGCTGACGTTCATCTCCTCGGCGTTCATCTCGGCCGAAACCCTGCCCGGCCCGCTGCGCACGATCGCCGAATGGAATCCGATCACCGCGGTCTCGGCGGCCGGGCGCAAGCTGTTCGACAACGACTCGCCGCCCACATTCGTCCCGCCCAGCGGCTGGGCCGCCGACCACTGCGTCGAATACGCGATCGCCTGCTCGGTGGCGATCCTCGTGCTGGCCGTGCCGCTGGCGCTGCTGCGTTACCGCAAGGTGGCCAGCCGCTGACTCGAACAGCGAACGGCCGCCGCATCGAACGATGCGGCGGCCGTTTCCGTACTGCGCGAACCGTCAGGCGCGGCGACGGGTCTTCAGCAGTTCGAGGCGCTCCTTGAGCAACTCCTCGAGCTCCTCCTTGCTGCGGCGCTCCAGCAGCATGTCCCAGTGCGTGCGCGGCGGCTTCACCTTCTTGGTCTCCTGCGTGGTGCCCTCGATCAGCACGCCCTCCTGGCCATTGCGGCACAGCCAGGTCGGCGGGATCTCGGCGTCGTCGGCGAAGGGAACGTCGAATTCCTCGCCGTTGTCGGTCCGGTACCGGGCGATCCGACGCGGAGCCAGGTCGTGGTCGCGATCGGTCTCGTAGCTCACCGCTCCGAGCCGACTGCCTCGGAGTACGCGATCTGCCATGGTGTGCCTCTCCCTGTGTGCTCGAGTCTTCGTGCGCTGCGACCGTGTCCGCACGGCTGCGCGGGGCATCCGCCGGAACTTGATGTACAACGATCGGGCCGGCGCCGATAGTTCCCGACGCGGCCGCGGTGAACCGTTCCATTGTAGTGCCCTCGGCACGCAGGCCTCGTCATGCCCGAGGCGGGGCGATTCTCCTGGGGGTCAGTGAGCGGATCGCGGGCCGCGGGCTATTAGTGTTCTGCGTCATGTCGCGCCGCTTGTCCTGCCAGTGGTGTGGGCGGGAGATCGTGGAATCGGAGGCCGGCCGTCGTCGCCGGTACTGCCGCCAGTCCTGTCGCCAACGCGCCTACGAACACCGCAACAGCTTGAAGGGGACCGGGATCCCCGACGACGCGGTCGTGCTCAGCGCCCAGGAGGCGGCCGACTTGGCCGATCGCTGGTTCGCCGCCCGCTGTGCCGCCGAGGACGTCGCCACCGCCATCGCGGAGGGGGCGACGTCCGACGAGCTGGCCGCGCTCGGCCAGACCCTGGTCGCGCTCACCCGTGACGCGGAACGCCTCCGCTGACCGGCTGCGCCGCCGGACCGGCGCCGGCGCCGCGATGACGGAGATACACCGCGCCGAGCAACAGCCCGACGGTCGCAGCCAGTCCGCCCGCCGCGAGCCAGGTGGCCCGATCCGGGTGGACCAGCGGCTGCGCCCGCATCGCCTGCCAGAAGACGAGCGCGAGCAGACCGGCGTATCCGGCGGCCAGCACGCCCACGACCGCGGTGCGGGCGCCTTCGGGCCGCAGCCAGCGACAGCGCGGAGCGAGCCAGGCGAGCGCGACGGCCACCAGCAGCAGGACCTGGATCCCGTGCAGTCCGACGAAGTGCGGAACGCGCAGGTCACCGCCGACGGTGCTCCAATGCGTGATCGGCATGCCTGCCATGGCGTCGCGCGGGGCGAGATCGCCCGCGTCGGCCAGGACCGTGTGTCCCGCGGCCAACTCGACCACCCGTCCGTCGCTGTCACGGACGAGTTGCTTACCGGTGAACCCCATCAGGTAGCCGAGCGCCATGCCGACGACGGCCAAGGCCAGACCGGCGTGGATGGCCCGCGCCGTGGGGCGGTCCACCAACCGCTGCCAGGCCAGGATCAGCACGATGACCAGGTTGGCGAGGAACAGTCCTGGCACGCCGGAGGCGAAGACCACCTGCCCGATCGAGTTCACCGGATCGTCCTGGGTGTTGAAGTGGCTGAAGGTTCCCCGCGCGGCTTGCACCACGATGAATCCGACGTCGACGAAGCCGGTCACCGCGAATACCGTGCCCAGCCACCAGGTGGCGCGGCTTCCCTTGTGCGGCAACGACAGCAGCCATGCCAGCGTGAGGCTGTAGAGGAAGAAGGCCAGGCCGAACTTCATCGGCTTGAGCCAGACCGACTCGCCGAGCAGCGTGCGGTCGTCGACCGGCATCGCCGCGAGGCAGAACAGGACGAGCGCGGCCATCGCGGTGACCGTGCCGAGGAGCGGTCGATGCAGTCGCGCGCGCTCCGCCGCCGCCGTGCTCGCCCGCGATCGCGGCGCCGACGACTCGCCCTGCGACGGCGCGGCGAAATCTGTTGTGGACATGGACCGAACGTAGAAATCGCGAACCCCGCGATGCGTCCCGCCGCAGCGCCATTCGCGCCTAGTACCCCGGTACGGGTCGGGCGTCCGGCCGATACCGCAGAGGCGGCATGGTGGGGAGAGCGGGAAAGGGCCGCGAACGCGCCGTTGCGTTCGCGGCCCCGTCGAGGGCGACCGCGTCGTCGCCGAGTTTGTCCGCGGGCTGCTGTCCCACGAACGGGTTCGGGGTCAGTCCTCCGCGGCGAACCCGACGTCGATGCCGCGCTCGGCCAGCCAGGGCCGCGGGTCGATCGGTGCGCCGTCGGGCAGGTGGACCTCGTAGTGCAGGTGCGGGCCGGTGGAATAGCCACGGTTGCCGACCGTCGCGATGACGTCGCCCGCGCGGACCGGCTGGCCCACGGCGGCGAGGATGTCGTTGACGTGGCCGTAGACGCCGACGGTGCCGTCGTCCTGCTGCACCCGCACCCACAGGCCGAAGCCGGAGGCGGGTCCGGCCTCGATCACGACGCCGTCGGTGACCGCGGCGATCGGCGCGCCGAGCGGGTCGCCGAAATCCAGGCCCGCGTGCAGCGTGCCCCAGCGAGTCCCGAAATTCGAGGTGAGCACGCCCGCCACCGGACGGACGGTCTTCGGTGGGGTGAAGTCCTGGGCGATGCGGTTCGGGTCCCAGGGTGCGGGCAGCGGGGCCGCTTGCGGCGCCGGGTTGTGCTCCGGGGCGAAGACGGCGAACTGGGTCGTTCCCTCGGCCGGGCGGATCTCGCCCGAGGCGATCTTGCCCGCGACGAGGCGGGCGGAGGCGTCGGTGTCCTGGTCCTGCTGCGCTGCGGCGAGGATGCCGGCGGAGGCGGTGACGACCGCGGCGGCGGCGAGGACACGGGCGGCAGCGCGGTCGCGGCGCAGCCGGGTCACGCTCCGGCGAATCGGTAACGGAAAGGTCACGGGCATGCATCGAACGTAAGCGAGCGGGCGCGCCGGTCGGCAATCCTGTGGCTATCGTCACCGGGCATCGAAAGCCCAGGTCGCCGGTCACGGGTAGGTAACGATGGAGCGCTGTTCGGCGTATGAGCTGGGCAGACGACCTCGTACCCGACTGTTGACCGGCAAAACGTCGGACGCCCACACTATGTGAGTGGCGACTAATGGAGTTCGTGCCCTGACGGCGCTGGCGGACCCGACCCGGCGCGCGATTTTCGAGGCTTTGCCGCAGCACCCGCGCTCGGTCGGCGACATCGCGCACGACTTGGGCGTGACCAGCTCGGCGGTCTCCCAGCATCTGCGCGTGCTGCGGGAGGCCCGGTTGGTCATGATGCGGCCGGAGGGCAACCGGCGGCTGTACTCCTTGGACCCGCGTGGCCTCGCCGACGCCCGCGACTATCTCGAGCAGTTCTGGCCGAGTGCGATCGCCGCGTACTCCGCGGCGATCGCGACGGCGAACGCCTGAACCCGGGGCCCGTCATCCCGGATGGCGTCGGGCGACGGCTCATCCGACGCGCCGATACGCCGGTTTGCGGCGGTCGGTGTTCGTGCTGGGCCAGTTGCGCACGCTCAACTGTTTGTCGACCGCGTTGATCACCTCGGTGACCCCGATCTGCAACAGCCCGGGGTCGGGAGTGTCGGCGTACGGGTCGCCGACCTGGCCGGCCCACAGCACCGCGTGCCTGCCCAGCAGGTGCGCGGGCGGGCCCGCCCGCCGGGGCGGCGTCGGGCCGAACAGCAGGACCGTGCGGGTGCCGAACGCCGTGGCCAGATGGGCGACACCGGTGTCCCCGCAGATGACCAGCGCGGCCTCGGCGACCGTGGCGGCCAGATCGATGAGGTTCTGCTCCCCGGCCAGCACCCGGCCGACCGGCAGCCCGGCCCGTGCGGCGATGCCCAGTGCGAGTTGACGTTCGTTGTCGTCGCCGGTGAGGACGACTTCGCGTCCGAGTACCAGCAGGTGCCGCACGACCGCGGCGAAACGGTCCGGGGGCCAGCGGCGGGCCGGCGCACCGGCGCCGACGTGCACGACCACGCAGTCGCGGCGGCTGGTCGTCGAGACCGGCGGTACCAAGCCGAGGTTGCGTCGATCGGCTCCGATGCCGTCGTACTCGAGCAGGTGACACCAGCGGTCCACCTCGTGCATGTCGTTTTCCCACTCGGGGCCGGGTAGCTCGGGAAACGCGGCGTTGCGAAACGAGAGGATGCGTCCGGGGTCGGTCTTGGCGAGCGTGACGATGCTTTCCGCGCTCGCGCCGTGCAGGTTGACCGCCAATTCGGGCGGCGGCGCGTCCCAGCGGAGGCTGCCCGGATCGGCGGTCGGCACCAGCGCGTCGACCGAGGCGATCAAGTCGACGATGGGCTTGAGCCGCGGCGGTGCCGCCAGGACGATGCGATCGTGGGGTTTGGCCCGGCGCAGTGCACGTAGAGCCGGGACCGCGGTGAGTAGATCACCGAGCCCACGCGCCTGCAACACGAGCAGAACCGCCACCCTCTTCTCCTAGCCACCCGAGCCTCACCGAACCCCGACCCACCCGTTCACCCCAGGGGCGCCAACGAAGAGTCACTCCGTGATGACTACCCGACCGGCCGGACGGCGAAACGTGAACTCCCGGCAACGCCGCGGTACCGGCCGAACAAGCGCGATGCGGTCGGGTCGGCAAATGATCAGAAAACGCGCAACCTCAGCTATAGCATCAAGGTATGACGACAAACAGCGTGGTAGAGGGTCCGTTGCAGTCTCTTGCCCGCCGTGCGTGGCAAAGCGTTCTGCTCACCGGCGTTCTGGCGGTGATCCTCGGCATCCTGATCGTGGTCTGGCCGGACATCACCCTGCAGGCGGCAGGCATCGTCTTCGGCATCTATCTGGTGGTCACCGGCGTCCTGCAGTTGCTCGCGGCTTTCGGCGCGCCGGCCAGTGCCGGGTTGCGGGTGCTGTCGTTCATCATCGGCGTGCTGTCCATCGTGGTCGGCGTGTTCTGCTTCCGCGACGAACTGGCCTCGATCCTGCTGCTGGGCCTGTGGATCGGCATCGGCTGGCTCTTCCGCGGGATCGCGATGCTGGCGGCGGCGATCTCCGAACCCGCGATGCCCGGGCGCTGGTGGCAGGTGTTCTTCGGCGTGGTGACCGCGGCCGCGGGTGTGGTCCTGATCGTCTGGCCGGTTCGGTCGGTGGCCACGCTGGCCATTTTGGCGGGGGTGTGGCTGATCATCCTCGGCATCATCGAGATCGTCCTGGCGTTCGGGATCCGCAGGGATGTCCGGACGGTGGGCGCCGCGCACGCCGGCGCCTGACAACGGATTTCACCCGGCCGGGCGCGATCGGCGCCCGGCCGGGCGATGTCGTGTCCCCGGCGCCGGGACCAGCACGGTTCCGTCCGGTCGGAACTCGTGACAGAATCACAGGCGCATTTTCACGAGACGTCGGCTTCGGGGTTGGTCGACATCGAAAAGAACTGGAGGCACGAATGATTCGTACTGCTGGGTTTGTCGGTGCGCTTGCCCTGGCAGGGGCCGCGGCCATGCTGTCGGCGGGGACGGCGCAGGCCGCGGTCGGCACGCTGTCGATCAACGGTGAGCTGCACGCGGATCCGGTGGGCTGCTTGAACACCGACGGTACCTTCTACACCACCTTCCAGATCACCGTCGTCAACAGCACCGATCGTGCCGTCACGCTGTACTCCGGACGGGACTGCACCGGTTCCGTGGTCGGCGAACTGCCCGTGGAGAAGATCGGTTACCTGCCCAAGGGCGGCAGCGTCTCCGTCAGCTGAGCCTCCGGGTCGTAACGGCGGCCGAGGCGTAGCGTGCCTCGGCGCGACCTGTCGTCCCAAAAGCAAGCGTGCCGATCCCGGGTGTGTGGATCGGCACGCTGCTCGGTCAACGCGTGCGCGGCCAGTCGCCCCGGCTCGCCACGGTGGACTCCGAACTCACCGGCACCGGCGCGGCGGCGGCCGAGCGGCGACGCCCGCGCGGATCCCATGCCATCGCAGTCGCCGCGGCACCCAACAGGACGATCACGCTCATCGTCACAACACACCAGACCAACACGGTCATCGCCTCTCTGGCAGCACCATCCGTTTGTCAGACTGCGTCGGCTTATCAAGGCGGACAGTTGTTTTCGAGTCGCCGACAGTATTCACCGCCGCCTGGGCGCGCGCGAGTCCACGGCGCGGCGCCGACTTCGTCGGAAGTTCGCGCTCGGTTCCGACGCGGACGGCGCACCAGCCCGAACGCCGAAATCTTCCGGTGATTGATTCGCGGTCCGGAGACGGAAATCACGGCCGCGCCCCCACCGTCCGGTGTGTGGGCGGCGTCTCACTGCGCAGCCCGCGTCGGTTTGTCCTGTTTTCGCCGGGGTAGCACGGTGGGGACGGAGGTCACCCGCAGCGGAAGGGCTGGTTCGGCGATGTCGAATTCCACAACAGGCGCGACAACGGATCGGCGATCGCCTCTGCAGGTCGCCGCTATGGCGGTAGGGGCGGTGTTCCTCCTGGTCGGGATTCTCGGTTTCATTCCGGGAATCACCACCGGCTACAGCGAACTCGACTGGGCGGGGCATCACTCACAGGCCCAGTTGCTCGGTCTGTTCAGTGTGTCCGTGCTGCACAACGTGGTTCATCTGGCATTCGGCGTCATCGGCTTGCTGGCCGCCCGCACCCCCGTGTCGGCGCGTGCGTACCTCGTCGGCGGCGGTGTCGTCTACCTCGTCCTGTGGCTGTACGGCCTCGTCGTGGACCCGGACAGCAACGCCAACTTCGTGCCGTTCGACACGGCGGACAACTGGCTGCACTTCGTCTTGGGCGCGGGGATGATCGCCCTGGGGGTGGTCTTGGCGCGGCGGCCCGCGACTCGAGCGCCCGGCGCGGGCGGGCAGACCGGAATGCTGGAGTAGCGGGATCTCGTCCGCGGGGCCGCAGGGACTCGGTTCCGGCGGCCTCGTCACAGCGCGCGTAGACGGCTTCGATCAAATCGTATGCGCGGCGATCATCGGCCGAGATATCGCGCCGCAAATTCGGAATGAACGCGATCGCGACGTCGTGCGCGACCGAGCCGCCCGCGCCCGGATGGCCGAAAGCGGGTGGAGCGGGCCGCGTCCGGCAGCAGGAAGTTGGCGCGGGGGAGCGGTAGCCGAGGGCGAAGGCGTTTTCGAGCAGGAGCACGGCATCCGCGCCGCGCACGCGTTCTCGAACGGCATAGCGCAAGGTCTCCGGGCGGAGCAGATCGCCACGGAGCAGATCGCGGTAGAACCGCGCGAGCGCTCGCGCTGTGGTGACCAGACCGGAGGCGGGCCATCCGCCGCCGAGGACACCGGGTCGTTGGAGGAGCCTCCGGGGTTCGTCGAGGCACGCATCAGCAGTGATCCGGGGTCACGAAATGCGGTCGCCGCGTGCCGCATAGTCGCGTAGTCGACCGGCGCCCCGTCCGCCGACCAGGCCGTCTCCTCGGCGGGAGGGAAGTCGACCCGGGCCGCGCGCCGCACGATGTCAGGGGTGCGCCGAGAAACAGTTCGCTGCCGACCCGGTCTCACCGCGTGGTCCAGCTCGGGCCTGTCGGTAGCCGGCGGCGCGCTCGGTGGGTGTGGGGTGTGGTTGCCGAAGTTTCGCGCACCGCGCATGTTGACATCGACCGCTGTTGACAACATATGATGTCAATAACTCGCTCAGCCTGCGGATCGATACGTCGACACGTGTGACCCGCAGGGCGCAGGCGTTTCACCACTTCAGCTACGACCGCGGCAAGGGAGTACCGATGAGGGCCAAACCACCCGCGCTGGGATATCTCCGCAAGGATGTCTCGGGAGTGTCGCAGGACTGGGATGAAGCGCAGATGCGGAGCCTGGCGAAGCGTCTCGGCTACGAGCTGTGCAAGACCGTCACCTTCGGCGCCGGTACCGACGCGCCGGTGGAACGCCTGGTCGACGCCGTGCGAGTGTTCGGCGTCGACGCGGTGATCGCACCCGGCCTGCATCACTTCGGCAATGCGGTGCCGGGCGAACTCGTGGAAGTGTGCGACCTGATCACGGTGACGCCCCAGCAGACGTACTCTCGTTCGGCGCTGTCGCGTATCTGGGCGTAACTCCTCCGGCGTCGATAACGAAAATCGCGTCCCGCCGATCACCAACCTACGGGTCGAGGGCTGATCAGAAGGAGCTTCCATGAGAAGGGCTGCTGCCACCGTCGCGCGGCTGGGCGTGGGCGCTGTCACCGGACTGGCCTGCGTGGCGATCACCGGGACAGGCCCGGTGCAAGCGGCACCGCGGGATTGCGTCATCGAGCGCGAAATCTTCAGCGCTTCGGCGACCTGCCCCGGCGGCGACGTCACCGAGTACGTCCTCCGGGTGGAATGCGTCGGCATCTACAGCTCAGGACCGTTTCCGCTATACGCTGCCGGGACCTATATCCAGCTCGGTTACCCCTTCACGCCGAACGGTCAGCGCACGACGACGGGATGCATGAACTGGGGCCCCGGTCTGCTCGGGGTCGTCACCAATGCCTCGGTGGAGACCTACCACCGCTGAGGTGGTCGGATGGCGAGGGGCGGGCCGACTCGGCCGGGGCGGATAGGCTTGCGGCATGTCGGATGCGGTGGCACACAATGAGTTTTCGGTCGCGCTCGTGCTGGGCGGGGGCGGCCCGGTCGGCATCGCGTGGTTGGCGGGATTGGCCACCGGGTTGCGGGACGGCGGTGTGGACTTGGCGCTGGCGGATCGCTTCGTGGGGACCTCCGCCGGGGCGGTAGTCGGCGCGGTGCTGGCCGCCGGTGGTGATCCGGCGCGTTTGTTGCGGCCGCCGTCGGCATCGGCGCCGGTGCGCGCGGATCCCGCGCGGATGGGGGAGATCTTCGCCGTGCTGCGCACGCCTGGGCAGGATCCCGCCGAGGGGCGTCGCCGGGTGGGTGCGCTGGCGCTGGCCGCCCGGGTCGGGGATCCGGACGAGCACATCGCCCGCATCGGCGGGCTGGCCGGTGTGGCGCAGTGGCCCGAGCGCGACCTCGTCGTCACCGCGATCGACATCGCCACCGGTGACCTGCGGGCGTGGACCAGGGACGGCGCGGCGTCGTTGCCCGCGGCACTGGCATCGAGCACCGCGGTGCCGGGCGTCTTCCCGCCGATTCCGATCGACGGGAGCCACTACGTCGACGGCGGGCTGCGCTCGCCGGTCAACGCCGATCTGGCCGCAGGCGCGGATGTCGTAGTGATCGCCGAACCCTTGGCGCACATGTTCCCGCGCGTTCCCAGTGATCGCGAGTTGGGTTCGGCCACAGAGATCTCCATCGTCCCCGACGACGACGCCATCGCCGCGTTCGGGCTCGACGTGTTCGCCCCGGCCGCGCTGGCCCCCGCGCACGCGGCCGGGGTGCGGCAGGCCGCCGAGGCGGCGCGGCGACTGAAGGACGTCTGGCCGGACCGCTGACCGAGAGGGTCGCTCACGACCCGGCTTCGTCCGGCGTGTACCAGAGAATGCCCTTGATCTCCGGATACTCGTGGAGCCAGGCTGGATCGGTGACTGTTCGATGCCCGCCGAGCATCGGAAGTAACCGACCCGGCGATATGCTCCGGCGCGGTGAGCGCCGGAGGGCGTCGCCGAGCGGTCCCGGCGTGGCGCGGCGGAAAGCCGGGTCAGTCGTCCGGAGTTTCGGTGAAGCGCTGGAGGTACAACGGCTCGCCCAACTTCTCCACCAGATCGAGTTCGGTCTCCAGATAGTCGACGTGCTGTTCCTCGTCTTCGAGGATGTGCTCGAAGATGCGCGCGGAGGTGACGTCCCCGCGTGAACGCATCAACTCGATGCCCCGCCGGAGCCGTTCCACCGCTTCCAGCTCGATCTGCAGATCGGCCCGCAGTTGCTCCGGCACGCTCTGCCCGATGCGCAGCGGGTTGAGCTTCTGATAGTTGGGCAGCCCCTCGAGGAACAGAATCCGGTCGGTGAGGAGTTCGGCATGCTTCATCTCATCGATGGATTCGTGCCGAGTGTGCCGCGCCAACTTGGTGAAACCCCAGTTCTCCTGCATCTTGGCGTGCAGGAAGTACTGGTTGATCGCCGTGAGTTCGGCCGTCAGCTGCTCGTTGAGCAACGCCACGATGTCCTTGTCGCCGTCCATAGCAGCGATCGTGGCACAAAATGTGCGCAGCGCGGCAGAGACCGCCTGGTGTGTCGCTTCAGGCGGCCGTGGGTTGCGCTCCGGTCGTCGCCCTGGCGCGGCCGATCACCTCGGCCAATCGCGTTGTGCAACTGCCGCAGCCGGGTTTCCAACCACAGGCGTTCTTCACCTGGCGGATGCTGTCGGCGCCCGCCGCAACGCAGGTGTGCACATCACCTTCGGACACCGCGTTACAGATACAGACGTACATGAAGCCTCACAGCCAGGATCACCTTTCCGCTGAGGTTAGCCTCGACTAACGAGGTAAGCCTCCCCTAATGTATAGCAGCTCCGCGGGCCGGGGGGAACCCCGACATGCGGGCTGGCGCTTTTCTCCACACCCGGTGGCGGCGCCAGCCGTCGGCGAGCCGCTACACGCCGAGGCGCCGCAGGTCGCTGAACCATGGATAGCCCGAAGCGTCGCCCCGCTACTGCTCAGCCGAGTGAACTCGCCGATCGGCAAGTGTGAGTGTTGCGAATCGGTGTGCCCATCACTCCAGGTAACGGACCAGGTGTTCGGCGACGCAGGCCGGCTTGTCCGCACCCTCGGCGGTGATGATCACGGTGCGTTCGGCCTGTACGCCGCCGGGCACGTCGGTGACGGCGGTGAGCGTGACGGTGCCGCGCACCCGGCTGCCGACGCGCACCGGACTGACGAAGCGCACTTTGTTCAGGCCGTAGTTGATCGCCATCCGGGCCGACCCGACTGTCATCAACTGCCGGCTGATCGGGGCGAGCAACGCGAGGGTGAGGAACCCGTGGGCGATGGTGGCCCCGTACGGGCCGTCCGCGGCGCAGTCCGGGTCGACGTGGATCCACTGGTGGTCGCCGGTCGCCTCGGCGAACAGGTCGATGCGTCGCTGGTCGATCTCGAGCCACTCGCCCGGGCCGAGTTCGGTGCCTACCGCGGCGCGCAGGGCGTCGAAATCGGGGAAGGCGGTCATGCGGCATCCTTTCTGTGGGCGGCGCCTGCACGATATCCGGGGAGCGGCAGCGCGCGGAATCCGCTGCCGCGAACGCTCCTTCATCGCCTTGGCGGGGGGATCGAGCGGCAACGCGCAGCAATCCGATCAAGCGGGGAATCTTGCGGCCCGCCATTCGAGCGCAGCGGGCAAGAGTGGCGCCTACGCGGCCGTGGGACGGTCTCCCAGGAATCTCTCGTTCTCGGCGGGATGGGTGTTGAACCGCCGACGATGAACATGGCGTTTTGCCGCCGGTGATGCGCCCGCCGGGCATTCCGTACTTCCACTGGCGGTTCCTCCGGCGACTTCGGCTCGGCCGGCCCGGATGCGCGCACCTACCCGGAATTGTGACCTCTACTACAGATTCGCACACTACCGGACAGGAATGTCCGGTCATATTACTGTCCCGTAGCGGCCGTGGTAGGCCGCGCGAGTTCCCGGCTCGCGCCTGAGCTTCGAGGGTGTGTGATGTCAGCAATTACGCGCCGGTCACTGTTGACCGGGGCTGCCGCGGCGGGTGGCCTGCTGGCCGCCGCGCGCTACGCGAACACGAGTCCGATTGCCATGCGGGTGAACACCGTTCCGCTCACTCGCGAGGAGCAGCGAGCGGTCGTCATCGGATCGGGATTCGGCGGTGGCGTCACCGCACTGCGCCTGGCCGAAGCCGGCGTTCGGGTACTGGTGCTCGAACGGGGGCTGCGCTGGCCGACCGGTCCGAATTCCGAGACCTTCCCGCGCGCCTCGGCATTGGACAAGCGGGTGCTCTGGTACAAGTCCAGCCCGGTGCTGTTCGGTAAGCCATTGCTTTTCGAGCCGTTCACCGGTTTGGTGGAGGCCGTGCCCGGGAAGAATATGACCGCGCTGTGTGCGGCCGGTGTGGGCGGTGGATCGCTTGTCTACCAGGGAATGTCCTTGCAACCGGCGCAAGCGGTGTTCGACACCCACTTCCCCGAGGCTCTCGACTGGGCGACCATGGATCGCGTGCACTACCCGAGGGTCGCGCGCATGCTCGGCCTGGCCGTGGCCCCGGACGAGCTCATCGCCAGTCCCAGCTACGCCGCCTCGCGGGTCTTCGCCGATCACGTGCGGCGCGCCGGACTTCCGCTGTCCAAGATCCCGATGCCCATCGACTGGAACTACGCCCTGGCCGAACTGCGGGGGGAGATGAAGCCCTCCTACACCAACGGCGACGGCGCCATGGGCGTCAACAACGGCGGCAAGCACTCGGTCGACGTCACCTATATCGCCGCGGCCGAGGCGACCGGTCTGGTGACGGTCGA
Organism: Nocardia sp. NPDC004573; assembly: GCF_053602135.1. Classification (NCBI taxonomy): domain Bacteria; kingdom Bacillati; phylum Actinomycetota; class Actinomycetes; order Mycobacteriales; family Nocardiaceae; genus Nocardia; species Nocardia sp. NPDC004573. Next base: position 17,271 of record NZ_JBSGDA010000007.1, on the reverse strand, counting down.
ACCGCTGCACCAGGTCACCGACGTCGAGCGCGCCGCCGACGGCCGGTGGATCGTCCACGTCGAGCGCTTGGACACCAGCGGCGCCGTGCTGGAGAACAAGATCATCACCACCGGCGCACTGGTGATGTCGGCCGGAAGTCTCAACACCACCAGGCTGCTGGTGCGCGCCTCGGCCAAGGGCCTCATCCCCGATATGCCGGATGGCCTCGGCCAGGGCTGGGGGACCAACGCCGACCGCATCTATCTGTGGACCGATCCCGCGGCGAGTTTCGGTGCGGAGCAGGGCGGCCCGGTCGTCTACGGAAGCAAGAACTGGGACGATCCGCACACTGCCCACACAGTGATCCAGGCGTCCATCCCGCCGATGGGCGCCGACGCCAACAGCACCATGATGGTCGGCTACGGCGTCAGCGGCGGTCGTGGCCACTTCGTCTACGACCCGGCCCGCGACGACGCCGTTCTACAGTGGCCGCAGGACGGTGACAGCTACATCCAGGACAACCACATCGGCCCCGCCGCACACCGGATCGCCGGTCCGGCAAGCATTCTCACCGACACCAACCTCCTGTTCCCGTCGACCTGGCACCCGCTCGGCGGTGCAAGCATGGGGGCCGTCTGCGATCTGGACGGCCGGGTGCACGGTCAGCGGGGCCTGTACGTGCTCGACGGCGCGCTCATGCCCGGGAACACCGCGGCCTGCAACCCGTCGATGACGATCGCCGCGGTAGCCGAGCGAGCCTTGGACAACTTGGTCGCGCAGGACGTCGGCACGGTCATCTGACCGGCTCCGGTCACCGAGGCCCTGGGCGAGCGTCGGGACGAAGTGGACGCACCGCCGTGGCTTCGGGGCCGCGCTTGCGCATGGTGGCCGTGAACAGGACGGGCTGGCCCGCGTACAAGGATTTGTACCCGGTCATCTCGATGCTGGTGTACTCGACGAACACCTGCGTGGGATCGTCCACGGGCTGGAGAAAGCCGAAGCCCTTCTCGATGTTGAACCAGACCACCGTGCCGCGGCGCCAGGGATCCGGCGCGGCACGGTGGTGGGGCCGGCTTGTCATGAAGGATCGGTCCGGGTCAGGCGGCGTCGCGGCGCACTGGGGCGGTGTGCATGATTCGCTGCCACCAGGCGTCCAATGGACTGGGGTCGGGCCAGACAACCGTCGCTCCGGGCGCAGCTCCGGAGTCGGTCGGTGCGGGTAGCGGGTCGCGCAGATCGGTGCGTGCCATGAGCGAGCTCTCCATCAGGTGTTTCCTCCGCAAGGATACCGCTGGGTGGTAACGCCTTTCGCGTTCCGGCCGGGAGCGGGCCCGCGCATACGGGCCCGCTCGCAACGGGGTGGTACGACATTTGTTGTAGATCGGTCCGCCGTCACTGACTGCGACATCACCTCGCTTTCGGCTGGGCCGGGACTTTCGTGTTCGCTGCGGTGATCTCAGGCGTCGATCGCCTTGTGGCCGTTGCCACGGCCGATCTCGATCTTGCGCGGCTTGGCCTTCTCCGCCACCGGAATCGTCAGGCGGAGGACGCCGTCGGTGTAGTCGGCGCGGATGCTGTCGGTGTCCAGATTCTCGCCCAGGAACAGCTGACGGCTGAACACGCCGCGGGGGCGTTCCGCGGCGATCATCTCGCGGCCCGAGTCGAGTTCCGGACGACGCGCGCGCACCGTCACCACGTTGCGCTCGATGTCCAGGTCCAAGGATTCGGGGTCGATACCGGGCAGGTCGAATTCGACGACGAACTCCTCGCCCGCGCGCCAGGCATCCATCGGCATCACCGCTGGATGTGCCTTCGTGCCGAACACCTGCTGCGTCAAACGGTCCAGATCACGAAACGGATCGGTGCGCATCAGCATGGTCGCCACCTCCAACTCACTCCATTCTCCGTAGTAGGGGCCAGATAACCTCTGTCGTCTGGCATAGATTTTTTATAGCATCGAGAGAAGTTGAGTGCAAGGCGCTAAGCTAGGAAATCTGTGGGGCAACGCGAGGTGAGGATGAATGACGCAGGAGAGGGGCGACTCGGGGCATCTGCCGGATCCCGGTCAAGCGGTGTACGGGATCTCGGTCGCCGCCGGGCTGGCCGGCATCGGGGTCCAGACGCTCAGACTCTACGAGCGTCACGGGTTGCTGACTCCCGAGCGTAGTGACGGCGGCACCCGCCGCTACAGCGGTAACGATCTGGCCCGTCTGCGGCGGATCACCGACTTGGTCGCCACGGGCGTGAACCTGGCGGGCATCCGCCGCATTCTGGACCTGGAGGACGCCAATGCCGACCTGCACGCGGACAACGACCGGCTGTACGCGGCCAACGATCGCCTGCAGGCCGACAACGTCCGCCTGCGGGATGCGCGGGACAACTCGGCCGACCAGGCGCCGTGACTATCCCGACAAGCGTGTGCGCAGATCGACCACCGTGCCGGAATCGCCGGTGGTCACCGTGACCTCTGGGATCAACGCGCGGATCAGCGGCATGCCGCGTCCGCGGAAGGCATCGGGCTGCGGATCCGGTTGTTTCCATCGACCGCTGTCGGAAATGGTCACCCGGAGTTCGTCGCCGTCGATCGATGCGCGCAAGCGGACCATGCCGCCGTCGCCGTGATGGCCGTGCTCCACGGCGTTGGTGCACGCTTCACCGACGGCCAGCAGCACGTCATAGGCCGGGGCCGCCGCCATGCCGCGCTCGGCGAGCCATTCCTGCAGGGTGTGGCGAACAGTGGCCAGTTGCACCGCTTCTGCGGGGAAGTCCAGCTCCAGCGGCGTCATGGCGTCGGGTAGCGGGACCCGCTCGCCCGCGCTCACGACCGCGCACCAACCGCCGGGACCGGGGTGCGTCTGTCGTGGCGCGGTCTTCCCGTCGTCGTGCCGTGCCAAGGGCGTCGATGCGCCGTCACCTCGTTACCTCCCTGTCGGGGATCGGTGCGCTGTACCCGCGCCACGCCGAGCGTGTGGACCATCATCGGGCTCGGCTGCGGTGTTCGCCGCGCGTGTGCTCCCCGAGGCTATACCCCGTTGATCATCGCCCATTCGTCGGCTGGCTCCGTCCGTGAGAACCCGCCCCGGCCCTCCCGCGACATTCGTTGATCGACGTGCCCGAGGCCACTGCCGCGGGAGACGCCTCACCGACTCTGGCGCGGCAGCCGGACGACCTGGACGAAGAAGTCGTCGATCTGCTTGATCGCGGCGACGAACTGGTCGAGGTCGACCGGCTTGGTGACGTACGCGTTGGCGTGCAGGCGGTAGCTGCGCAGGATGTCCTCTTCGGCCGCGGAGGTGGTCAGCACGACCACCGGGATGTGCGCCAGGTCGGGATCGGCTTTGATCTTCTCCAGCACTTGCCTGCCGTCGTATTTGGGCAGATTGAGGTCGAGCAGAATCAGGTCCGGCCGGGGCGCGTCCGGGTGCCTGCCTTGGCGGTAGAGGAACTCGAGCGCCTCCTCGCCGTCCCTGGCGACGTGCAGGGTATTGCCGATCTTGTTGTCCTCGAATGCCTCTCGCGTCATCAGCTCGTCACCGGGGTCGTCTTCCACGAGCAGGATGTCGATGGGCCTGCCGGGGGTGGTCATGCGGGGGCTCCTTCATGGACGGGAATGTCAGCGGTGTGGGCGGTGCCGTCGGCTCCGGCGGCTCGCAGGGTGAAGCAGAAGCGGGTGCCCGAGGTGTAATCGGTGTCGATCCAGATCCGGCCGCCGTGATACTCCACGATTTTCTTGCAGAGGGCCAGCCCGATGCCGGTTCCGCTGTACTCCTCACGATTGTGCAGCCGCTGGAAGATGACGAACACCTTCTCGGCGAATTCGGGTGCGATCCCGATGCCGTTGTCGGAGACCGACAGCAACCAGCCATCGCCCTCCTCGGCCGGTTCGCAGGTGATCTCGATCTCCGGTGCCCGGTCGGGTGCGTGGAACTTGATGGCATTACCGATCAGGTTCTGCCACAACATCGTCAGCAGAGTCGGATCGCCGACGATCTCGGGCAACTCATCCGGGCGCAGGACGCGCGTGGTGGAGTCGTCGATCGCTGCGGAGAGGTTGGTCAGGGCCTTGTCCAGGGATTGGCCGAGGCCGGTGGGCTCGGTGCGATCGGTGATCCGGCCCACTCGGGAGAAGGTGAGCAGATCGTTGATGAGCCCCTGCATCCGCTTGGCGCCGTCTACGGCGAAGTCGATGTACTGCTTGCCGCGCTCGTCGAGTTTGTCGCCGTAGCGTTTCTCCAGCAGCTGGCAGAACGACGCCACCTTCCGCAACGGCTCCTGCAGATCGTGCGAGGCGACGTAGGCGAACTGCTCGAGCTCCGCGTTGGATCGGCGCAGTTCCACGGCCTGCAGGTCGAGATCGGTTTTCTGCGCGGCGAGAGCGGCTTCCTTGGCACGCGAGGAAGCCAGCTCGGCGACGATGCGTCTGCGCATGCTCTCCACCGCGTTCGCGACGGTCGCCAGGTCGGCCGGGCCGTGCGCGTCGATGTGGTGATCGAACTCGCCGCTCGCGACCCGCAGCGACGCGTCGGTCAAGTAGCCGAGGGGACGGGCGATCATGCGCCGGATCAACACGGTCAGCAGCACGCCGGTCAGCAGGAACGCGATGACCATCCCGGCCAGCACCGCGTCCCGAACCGCGCGGGTGTGCGCGAGTTCGTCCTCGTCGTCCACGATGGCCGCGGCGAGACTGGCGTTCTGGGTCTCGAAGCGGGCGCGGAGTTCGTCGAACAGGGGTTTGCCGCGGGCGGGGGATATGGGCTCGGCATCGGGGGGCGCCCCGGAAGCCATTGCCGCTACCAGCGGCTCGGCGTACTCGGTGCGCCACCGCTGCGCGGAATTCTCGACGGCGTCGAGCTCGTCCAGCAGCGACGGCCGGCCGGCCAGCAGCTCGCGCAGCCGGGCGACCGACTGCGCCTCGTCCCGCGCGCCGTCCTGGTAGGGCTGCAGGAACTGCCGATCTGCGGTGATGCGGTAGCCACGCAGGCCGGTCTCCTGGTTCACCAGGGCGCTCTGCAACCGGTACGCCTCGGTCGCCGCGGGCAGCGTTTTGTCCAGCAGCCGGTCGGCCACCCGGTTGGTCTGCGCGATCACCTGCGCGCCCGCCACGGTGCCGATGATCACCACCAGCACCATCGCGGCCAGCACCAGCTGAAACCAAGCCTGGGCGGTCAGCCGCGCACTCACCGGCGGCCGCCCGGTCTTCGTCGTCATCGGTTCCGGTCCTGTCCTCGCCCGTCGTCGTTCCATCCCAGATACAGGATGGCGACATCGTCGTCCAATCCACCTGATTCCCCCGCCAGCGCCTCGACGCGGCTGATCAGTTCGTCGACGAACCAGTCCGGATCGGCGGCGCGCACCGCGCGCGCGACCTCCACGAGCCCTTGTTCCCCGAGCCGTTCCTGATCCGTCCCGACTCGTCCCTCGAACAGGCCGTCGGTGAACACCATCAGCCCGGAGCCGAGCGGTAGGTCGACCTCCTCGGCGGGCCACTCGGCTCGACCGGGCAGGAAGCCGAGGGCGGGACCGCCGGGCACCTCGACCCAGTCCAGTCCGACGGCCGATCGCAGCAGCATCCCCGGGTGCCCGGCTCGCAACACCTGTGCGCGGCGCTCGCTCGGACGCAACACCAAACTGGTCACCGTCGCGAAGGTCTGCTTGCCGGTGCGTTCGGCGAGCAGGACTTCTTCGAGCAGCCGCAGTTGCCGTGCGCCGGTCACCCCGCTCAGGACCAGCGTGCGCCAGGCCAGGCGCAACGCCACGCCGGTCGCGGCCTCGTCGGGCCCGTGCCCGGACACGTCGCCGATGACGGCGTGCACCGTGCCGTCCGCGTCCTGTACCACGTCGTAGAAATCGCCCCCGAGCAGCGCGTGCGCCCGCCCGGGACGGTAGCGCGCCACCACGTCGACGACCTGCTTTCCGCGCAGCAGCGGGGTGGGCAACAGACCACGTTCCAGGCGGGCGTTCTCCTGCGCGCGCATATTGATCGCCTGCAAGGCCGCGCTGGTGCGCTCGGCTTGCTTGCGCTGAATCGCGTAGCGCACGGCGCGCCCGAACAACTCGGGTTCGACCCGGCCCTTGACCAGGTAGTCCTGCGCTCCCGCCGCGACCGCGGCCAAGCCGGTCTGCTCCTGGTCGAGCCCGGTCATCACCACGATCGCGACCTGTTCGGTGTGCCTGCGGATGCGTTCCACCGCCTCGAGCCCTTGGGCGTCGGGCAGATGCAGGTCGAGCAGTACGCAGTCGGGTTCGGCGGTGGCCAGATGCTCGGCGGCCTCGGCCAGCGACCGGACCCAGTGCAGTTGCAGACCGGGCGCGCCGTCGACGACCAATTCCTCCACCAGCAGCGCGTCTCCCGGATCGTCTTCGATCAGGAGCACCGAAGGCTGCTGCCACGGCCACTCCGCACCCACGATCAATTCGGGATCGTCGTCTGTCCCGTCACGCCGCACGAACACCACCGGTCGAGGGTCTACTTGTGGCAGGACGAATGACAGCACCATTGCCGTCGTCGGCGAACACCGACAACCCGGCCTCCGATCACCATGGGGCGGCACCAGCGCACGCCGACTGTCTCAGCGGCCGTTTGCTGGACCGAGAGGCAGCCAAGATCGTATCCGATTCTCCATCCGATCGAGACATGGCGGCGTCGACCTGCGCGAAGGCAGGGACCGCGGGGATGGTGCGGGAATCAGACCGTTGTGCCTGTCAACTCCGCGGCGTCCCGCTCGTCCCGGAGCACGCCGGGGCGGCGCGGGGAGCGGAGTTCCGCCAAGCTGCGTGCGACGACCGTGGCATGGACCGCGATGACGGCAAGGGAAGCCGAGCCGATCACAGCAAGAAGCACAACCACGACAGATACCGGTCCTTTCGGGTGCGAGCGGGCCGGTTGCCCGCTCGATCGGGTGCCGAGTTCGCGTCCGCCGGTCCCGGCGGGCGCGCGCTCCGCCTCCAACGTGCCCCGGGTGTTCCGGACCAAACCCACCGATTGCGGCGGCGCGAACGCTCGTGCGCTCACGCGAGGGCGACCTCGGCCGTCGCGCGGCCGAAGATCCTGCGTCCGTCGTGCTCGGCGATGATCGCGACGGTGGCGGTGCGCGTGTCCTCGTCCAGGTGTTTCACCCGGCCGGAGAATTCGATCCGGCCGCCGGTCGCGCCGACGTGGACGGGGTTGGTCAGGCGCACGTTGTAGGAGCGCAGAGCGGTGGGGTCGCCCGACCACGAGGTGAGCAAGTCCGCACTCAGCCCGATGGTGAACAGGCCCTGCGCGACGATGTTCTCCAGTCCCATCCGCGTGGCCGCCTCGGGGCTCCAATGGATGGGATTCGGGTCTCCCGCGACTCCGGCGTAGTTCACCAGATCGCCCAGGCTGACCGTGAGCGAATGCGGGGGAAGCTCTGCTCCGGGACGAACGGTGTCGAACCGGCGCCGCGCCTCCGGGCACGGCGGTGTGGTCGGCATCTCGCGGGCGGTTTCGTCACCGGCCCCGACGTAGCGCGGGTGCGCGGCGCGGCGCGGCGTGCGCTCGTCCGGGCGTGCGCCGTGCATCACGACCGCGTCGAACCACGTCGGCAGGGCCTCGTCGGCCCGCCCGACCAGGCTGGTCCGAGACGTGAGGACGGGCCGATCGTCCTGGTCCAGGATGGTCTGGCGCAAGCCGATGAGGTCGCCGCCGAACGCGTGCCGGAACGAGTCGAGGCACATCTCGAAGCCGATCCGGTCGCCGGCCAGCAACGGTCGGTGGAATTCGATCATCTGATCGGTCTGGATGGTCCGGCTCAGGTCGTAACCGGGCAGGATCGTGTCGAACACCTCGGCGTAGGCCAGGTACCCGGGCACCGCGCCGAAGGTCGGGGGAGCGAGCAGGCTGCCGTAGCCGAGTTCGGCCGCGGCGTCCTCCAGCCGGTGCGCCGGATGGCGGTTACGGACCGCACGGGCGTACTCCCGGATCTTCTCGCGCTCGACCACGTAGTGATCGCTGCTGCGATACCGGCGCCCGACCATCGAGGCGGGAACCGCGGCATCGGTCGTGTCGCCAGCACCGGATGTGGCAGGGATTCTGGACATCGCGGGGGAATCTACCCAACGCGGGCCGGATTTCCGGTCAGCCCGCATCGCACGCCGTTTCGCGCCGATGACCTCCGCGGACGTCAGTCGCGCCGCCCGCCCGCCGTGGCGGCTCAGCAGAGATTCCGCTCGGCGGCCACCACCACGGCCGCGGCTTCGTCCACCATTTGGTGCGCGCTCACCTGCACCACGATGTCGGCCTCGGACGTTCCGGCCGCCAGCTCCCGGCACACCGCATACCCCACCTCGAGCAGCGCCGCGCCCTCGCCCTCGCCCGCGGTCCGCACTCCCAGCCGCTGTAGGTCGGCGAGGAACCCCCAGTCGCGCCACGCGGCGCGTGCGCCCGCGCTTCGGTGACGATGCACACCGCCGCGGCGGCGGAGACGACCAACGCGCAGACGATCAGCACCCCGCAGAGCGCGAACTTCATTTCGTTTCCCATCGAAAGAATGCGGCGTCGGACGGAGTTCGGCATGCGACAGCCGACGCAGCCCAGCCTCCCCTCCGGCGGCGTACCAACGAACGGCTTCCAGGTCGTCGGCGCACCGGTGTTCCGCTGGATGTAGTCGTCGACCTGGTTGCGTCGTTCCCGCCGCAGCAGTTTGAGCAGTGGACCTCGGGGAAGCCGATCGACAAGGCCGACGGATGGGCGTCGACATTCGGTTCGCCGGATCGCGTCCTGTGCAAGCAGGCCGGCTCGGTTGCCGAGCGGCAATTGTCGTCCCGCCGACGTGCGGCAGGAGCCGGTCGTCGAGCGTGGGGACTCCCCGCGCGACACTCGCAGTCGCTGCTCGTCCCGACGGTGTCGTCGCCGGCTTTCGCCCGCGGCTCGGAGGAGAGGAGAGAGATGTCCGTTCCGAACTACACCACCGATGATGCCGGGATACCCGTTCCCAGCGACGAGCATTCGCTGACCGTCGGACCGGACGGGCCGATCCTGCTCCAGGATTGGTACCTGATCGAGAAGATGGCGGCGTTCAACCGGGAACGGGTGCCCGAGCGCCAGCCGCACGCGAAGGGCGGCGGTGCGTTCGGTGTCTTCGAGGTCACCCACGACGTGAGCGCCTACACCATGGCCGACGTGTTCCAACCGGGGAAGAAGACGGAGATGCTGGCCCGCTTCTCCACGGTCGCGGGCGAGCGCGGCAGCCCGGACACCTGGCGGGACCCGCGCGGGTTCGCGCTGAAGTTCTATACCGAGCAGGGCAACTTCGACATGGTCGCCAACAACACACCGATCTTCTTCGTTCGCGACCCGATGAAATTCCAGGACTTCATCCGCTCCCAGAAGCGCCGCGCCGACAACAATCTGCGCGACCACGACATGCAATGGGATTTCTGGACGTTGTCTCCCGAATCCGCGCACCAGGTGACCTGGCTGATGGGTGATCGCGGCATCCCACGCACGTGGCGGCACATGAACGGCTACTCCAGCCACACCTATATGTGGGTGAATGCCTCCGGGGAACGGTTCTGGGTCAAGTACCACTTCAAGACCGATCAAGGCATCGAGTTCTTCACCCAGGACGAAGGCGATCAGATGGCGGCCATGGACACCGACTATCACACCCGTGATCTGTGGGAGTCCATCGAAGGAGGAAATTTCCCCAGCTGGACGTTGAAGATGCAGATCATGCCGTTCGACGAGGCGAAGAACTACCGGTTCAACCCCTTCGACCTCACCAAGGTGTGGCCGCACGGCGACTACCCGCTGATCGACGTCGGCACGATGACTCTCGACCGCAATCCGGCGGACTACCACACCGAGATCGAACAGGCGGCTTTCGAACCGAGCAATTCGGTGCCGGGTACCGGTCCCAGCCCGGACAAGATGCTGATGGCGCGCTGGTTCTCCTATCCCGACGCGCACCGCTACCGGATCGGCGCGAACTACAAAGAAGTACCGGTCAATACGCCGCATGCCACGACTGTCCGGTCCTACAGCAAGGACGGCGCGCTGCGTCACCACAACCCGGGTGACCCGGTCTACGTGCCGAACTCGAAGGGCGGCCCGCATGCCGATCCCGCCGCCGCGGGTCCGCCCGCGACCTGGCACACCGACGGCGAGTTGGTGCGCTCGGCCTACACGCTGCACCGGGACGACGACGATTGGGGGCAAGCGGGAACCATGGTCCGTGACGTGCTCGACGATGCGGCGCGCCAGCGGCTGGTGGACAACATCGTGCGACACCTGCTGAACGGCGTCTCCGCGCCGGTGCTGGAGCGGGCATTCCAGTACTGGCGCAACGTCGACAAGCATCTCGGCGACCGGGTGGAGGCGGGGGTACGCGCGAAGCAGGATGAACGCGACCCGAAGGCGGCAGGCCAGGCCAATCCGGCGCGCTCGTCGGCGCAGGTCAAGGCCTGACGGTAGGCGCGGAGCGGCCGGTGACGTCGGCCGCTCCTGCGCGCCGACCCGTGGTTATGTTTTCGTAATACAGCTTTCGTGTGTCCCGCGCGGGCTCTTCGATGGAATGCGGAAGCATGAGGCTCGGATCCAGTGGACCGTAAGCACCGTGGTGTTTCGATCAATTCGAGGCTCGGTGACGCCTGATGGGTCGTACCGGGCCGGGCGACACAGATCGGGAGGACCGGCTCATGTCGTTCGAGACCGTAATTCGACCGGACCGACGCTCGTGGCATAAATCCTGGCCGGCTGTGGCGTCGGGCGCTGTGGCCGTCGCCGCGGTCTTCGCTGCCGCACCCGCGACGGCGCAGCCCGTACTCTGCAGCGGCCCCGATGTCCCGGTGGAGGTCCCCATTCCCGGTGGATTCCAAGGTTTCCCCGAGATCCTGCGATTCGCCCCGCCCGCGCCTCCGGTTCCGCAGATGCCGCTCGGCAGAGCGGTGCCGCACCGTGGCGCTTCGGCGGTTCGGACGGCATAGGGCCCGGCACCGCGCGAAGCGCCTAGCTCGGCTCCATGTGCTCGTGTCGAGTCGCCGACGCGCGGGCGATCACTTCCCGTATCGCCGCCATCGGTGCCGGTGCGCGGCGCGGCGCGGGTGCACTGCTCTTCGGCAGGGCGCGCAGCACCATCCCGATACCGCAGCCGGCCACGATGGCGAACGCCGCCCATCCCGAACCCGAGAGGACCGTGACCGGACCCCAGTCGGGGAGCCGATGCGGTGAGACCATCGTCCAGTCGAACGATTCGGTCCGAATCGGTGCCACGGTCGAGGGCCGCCACAGGATGGCGATGGCCAGAATGCTGCCCGCCGTTCTGGGCTGGATGTAGGACGCGCAGTAACCCGCTACCACGGCGAGGGCGGCAGTGCCGAGATTGCGCACCCCACCGGGCGGAACCAGGGCCGCGAACAGCGCCACGGCGGTGAGCAACCCGGCGCCGATCAGCGGATCAGACAGCCGATTTCCGCCGAGGTAGCCCAACAGGATCAACCCCAGCAGCAGGGGCACACTCCACGCGGGTCGTGGTCCGCTGCCCACCGCGCTGCCGGTGGCGCTGAGCCCGACCGCCAGATAGATCATGATCCCGTCCCGGCGTGGGAGCAGCCATGCGGCGGCGGTCGTGGCCAGCAGGGTGCACAGCGCCGTCACGACGAGTTCGACGCTGCCGTCGCCGTGGCGGAAGCGCCACTCCGCGACGGCCAACTCGGTCATCACGAGCACGATCGCGGCGATGACGGGGCTCAGCGGCAACTCCGGATAGATCGGCTCCGGGGTGAAGCGCTGCCGGGTGAGCACCTGGCAGGCCAGGATCAGTACGGCCACCGCGGCGAGCAACCACAGGGGCGGCGATCCGAACACCGACCACACGTGCGGTTCGGACGTCGCCCGATGCGGGTTGCCGAGCAGTCCCGACGCCTGCGAGAGCGTGATGACCACGAAACCCCCGACACCACCCAGCACGAACCCCGTTCCCGGTCCGCGGCGGCCGAGTACGGCCACGCCCGTCGCGCCGAACAGGATCCCGCTGCCGATCGCATCGAGGTAAGCGGTAGTCGTGAGGATGTCGGGGGAGGCGCTGTTCGCTTCGACGGTGTGCGTGACCAACAGCACCAAGGTCGCCGTGAGCGCGATCCACCACGCGGTGCGCGCCCGCGCGAGGCTGACCGCGACCACCGCGGTGACCGCCGCGACCAGCACACCGATCGCCGCCTCGCGCGGCACGCTGAGCACCAGCCGGTTGACCTGATAGGGCGTGCAATGGCAGGTGCGACCGAAGCTGAGCGGCACGACCAGAAGCAACCCCGCCACCGCGGTAGCCAGGAACGCCGTGACACCTTCGAGCAGCTCACTCCGCCGCAACACTCCACTGGCGTACCCAGCGAGACCGAACCCAACATCACCACGCGACTCCCCCGGAAACCGGTATCAGCAGCACCTGGATACCTCTGGCACGGTACGGGAGGATCTCAGGATGACCGATGTCGTCGATGTTCAGGCGGTCCGCAAAGCCCGGCGCGCCGAGCTGGGAGCCTTCCTCAAGTCCCGGCGCGCCCGGATCGCGCCCCAAGACGTGGGACTACCGCCGGGCCCACGCAGACGCACCCCGGGCCTGCGCCGGGAAGAGGTCGCGCAACTGGCCGGAATCGGAATCACTTGGTACACGTGCGTGCAGTGCAGTTAGGGGTATCTATTGCTTAGCCTGGGGTTATGCCTCTGAGTCCGAAGGATTTCCCTGGTTTGGCGGCCGTCATCCAGGCCCGTGTGTCGAAGGTGGGGAAGCATAAGAACGAGCGTTCCCCGAAGGAGCAGATCGCGTGGGGGCGGGGGGAGTGTGCCCAGTTCGGGTGGTCGGTGTGCAAGGTGATTGATGAGGGTGCGGTGGGGGCGACGCGTCATGCGCGTAAGGATCGTCCGGGTCGTGAGGTGCTGCGTCAGGAGTTGGCGGCGATAGCTGGCCGGGTGAAGCGGGGTGAGGTGCCTGGGGGTGTGTTGGTCAACTGGTCCTCGTCGCGGGCCAACCGGAAGGTCGGCGACATGGCCGAGCTGCGTGAGTTGTGTGCGGAGTTCAGGGTGTACTGGTACTACGGCGGCGTGCTCTATGACATGAACGATCCCGACGATCGCAAGCGGGTCGCTCAGGACGCGGTCGAGGACGAGCACGCGCCGGAACGAAACCGGTTGGACTCGATGCGGGCTCTGGCGCAGAATTTCGCTGAGGGTAAGCCGCATGGCCCGGAGGCGTTCGGCTTTCAGATCGTCTATCAACGAGGCCGTGCGGTGCGACGGGTGCCGTGTCCTCAGAACGGTCCGGTCTTTCGTGAGATGGTCCGGCGTGCGCTGGACATGGAGCCGACGTACCAGATCGGACGTTGGCTGACGAGGGAGGGCGTGCCGGTTCCGAGCCATGACAAGTCTTTCCCGTGCAACCGGTGCTCGGTGAAGGACGGCCGTCGGGTGGTGCGGAAGGTCGATAGGCGATCGTGCCCGTGCCCGAAAACGTGGCGAACGCAATGGGATAGCAACATGGTCAAGCGCGTGCTGTTGAGCGAAGCGGCGGCAGGGCTGCGCGTTCATGTCGATGAGAACGGCGAGCGCTTGACGATCAAGGCTGCTTGGGAAGGCCTGATCTCGGTCGAGGAGCATGAGCGATTGAAGATGATCCTCAATGATCCTCGCCGGGGGACTTCTAACGGGAGTGCGCCGAAGTGGTTGCTGTCGGGGCTTTTGCGGTGTTGGAAGTGCGATGGGCCGGTTGTGTCGCGGCGCAAGTGGGGTCCGGAGACTCGCTACTACGTGTGCAAGAAGAACAGCTGCGTTGGCCGCAAGGCGAAGTTGGTCGATGCTCTGGTCGAAGAGGTGGTCCTGCGGCGGCTGGAGGATCCCGCACTGCTCGGTGCTCTGGCTCGCACGGACGAGGACGCGGTGGCTGCGTTGGCGGAGGCACGTGAACTGCGTGTCTCGTATGAGAAGTGGTTGAACGATGCTATTGACGCGGACCTGTCGCCAGCGGAAATCGCTGTCTATAAAGCGAGGAAGGCGCCGCTGATCGAGGCGGCGGAGCGGAGAGCCCAAGCGGCTCTGCCCATGCCGCACGTCGCTGCCGCGGCAGGCCCGGATGCGCGGGCGAAGTGGCGCGATCCGGAGCTGACCCCGTTGGAAGCGAAGCGCGACATCATCCGGTCGCTGGTGCGGGTGACGATTCTGTCCGCCGCGGGAAAACGACGCGGGTTCGGTGTGGGCGCTGGCGTGGACACTATCGAGATCGAGCCACTTGTCTCGTGACGCGGTCGTGGATTCCCACTCAGGCTCCCGGTGCGGCGACCCTCGCCGCACCGACCGGGCCACGTATCGATCCAGTTAGTGAACGTGACCGAGGCAAAGCCGCTAGGCCTGCTCGGTCTCAGGAGAGTCCTCACCTATGCCGACACCGGGTCTGGCGGCCGTTGGCCGGTGGCGGCCGAAACTAGTACTGACAATAACTGGATACCTGTGGCATGGTGCGGAAGGATCAGGGGATGACCGATGTAGTCGACGTCCGGGCAGTGCGGAAGGCCCGACGCGCGGAATTGGGTGCCTTTCTCAAATCCCGGCGAGCACGTATCTCGCCAGAGGACGTTGGGATTCCGACAGGAACACGTCGGCGAACTCCCGGATTGCGCCGCGAAGAAGTCGCCCAATTATCCGGAATTGGAATAACTTGGTACACTTGGCTTGAACAAGGTCGCGAAATCAACGTTAGTGTGCAGGTTCTGAATTCGGTGGCGCGGACGTTGTCGTTGGATGCGGCGGAGAAGGCGCATTTGTATCGGTTGGCGGATGTGCCGACGGTGCCTTCGGTGGATTCGGGGTCGGCGTTGCCGGAGGAGTTGCAGGTGATTTTGGATCATTTGGAGCCGTTGCCGGGTGTGGTGTTGAGTGCGAGGTATGACGTGTTGGCGCACAACTCTTCGTATGAGGCGTTGTGCCCGGGGTTTCTGGCGGGGGAGCGGAATGTGGCGCGTCGGGTGTTTTTGACTCCGGAGTGCTGTAACGCGTATCGGCATAATTGGGATGATTTGCGGCGGATGGTGGGGTATTTGCGTGGGGCGTATGCGAAGAATCTTGGTGATCCGGGGTGGGAGGAGTTCATTGCGGAGTTGTGTGGGGAGAGTGAGAGTTTCGCGTCGTTGTGGGCGTTGAATGATGTGGCGGTGCCGGTGAGTCGGACGAAGGCGGTGCGGAATTTGGCGGTGGGGGAGTTGGAGATGTTTTTGACGAGTATGTCGTTGCCGTCGGTGCCGAATGCGTGGATGCAGGTGTATACCCCGGTTGATGAGGTGGCGTGGGGGAAGTTGCGGGCGTTGTTGGCGATGAGTCCGGAGGAGCGGGCGCGTCCGTGGGCGGAGCATCGGGAGATGTATCACGCTGCGGCGGGGTGAGGGCCAGGGTTGATTCGGTGAGGTGAACAATGATTGTGGCGCGGGGGTGCACCCGGATGCATGCTCGCCGAGGACGGCGCCCAGGTGCGCCCCCGTCGTCTTCGTGTATGGAGTCAGGGGCAAGTGCGGTGGGGTTGTCGCTCGGTCGCCGGAATCTAGGTTTCTGGCTCGTCGGTGTGGTCTGTGGCGTAGCCGCCTTGCCACCATCGGCGCAGCACGGCGAGTTGACGCTCGGAGAGGGGACCGGAAAGCCGTTGGTGGACCTCGTTGATGTACGCGAGTTCCTCGTCGGTCCATTCCCGCGAGTGACCATTGTTCTCATCCATGTCAGGCCGCCTGTGGGAGCTGCTGGTGAGAGGCCTGGGCCGCGGGAAAAGGGCGGAGCGTGCACGCGACTTGTGGTGGAACGGTCGAGGCGGATGCTGGGAAGTCTCCAGCTACCGGGATGCGGGTATGGAACAGCATGGAGTCACCTCTGTCGTGACGTCTGCTGATTCTCCCGACATCGATTGAAGCGCACATGCGCCTCTTGCGCTAGTGGCGTGGTCAAGTGAATGTGCGAGTCCGGATCGGTGAGCCGGCCCGACCGGTCATTTGCCAGCTGCTTCCACTGGGTGAGTGTGATGGCGTACGCGCCGATGAATGGTTCTACTCGCTGGCGTACCTGCTGACGGAACGGTGCGGTGGTCCGAATGTTGTGCCGCGCCCAACGGTTCACGCCGTCCAGATTGGTCACATCAGCACGGCCGCGTGCGTCGCCGGTGGAGTCACCCGGTTCAACGCGCCGGAGCCCAGCGGACTCTTCGGGTCGATCGAGTTGGGTGAGGCAACGACGGCGCAGGGGGAGACTATCGGTGGTGATGGGGTAGTTGCTCATCGCCCGTTCTGTTGGGGGATTGGGCGGCGACGGGTGCGGCGAGTTGCTGTGCGGCGGAGTTGCTCTGCTGACTGTGGCGGGATTGCGGGAACGGCCGTAGTGGTGGCTGGGGGGCTGGTCGCTTCTATAGCTGCGGCGATGTCGCTCGTGGTGAGGAACCAGGTGCGGCCCGCCTTCCGTCCCGGAATCGGCCTGTCCTGAGCTGCTGGAGATATCAGCGTTGTGACTTGCCCACTGCGTGCGCACCGACGGACACCGGGTATGTCGCCTCGTGCGGAGCGCCGGGCGCGAGGGGGTCGAACTCAGGTATCGGTGTGTTCGATTCGCCGCTCACCTTCGACCTTTGGGTTGTTCGGGCAGCCATCGAGATGCCGACCATGCACGGGCTGAGGCTGAAGATCTGCTCTGATTCTAAGTGCGCGTTCTGTCGACCTACCTGAATCGGCTGCTCGCAGCGGGCCGTAGACGACCGCCGCCAGTGCGATGCGCCGCAGATTCACCATGTGCGTACTCAGATATGCGCATCTATCAATGAAGCAACCCAGCGTGAACTCGCAGCAGAAGCGGTGCTCGATGCGCTCGCTTCCGATCGGCTGAGTGTCGGTAGTCGAGGTGAGCCACGGAGCGGTCTGCGCATGTGGCCGTTGCTCCGCCGGTATCTCAAACTCTGCGTCGGGCCGAGCTGTCCCATGCTCTTGCATCCCTGCTCCGAGCCGGAACTTCGGACGCTGCGACGCTGACGGGGGAGATCCTCAGCACCTTTGCGTGGGGGGTGGTGATGATTTCGGCTTTGGTCGAAGGTCTGGTGACGGCGTCACCAGAAATGTGCAGGTTCGGGTATCGGAAGGTCCCCGAGCGTCGTGAAATGTATTTTGGACGGTCGATGATTCGACATCTCGAGGCTGTGATCAGCAGTTTCAGCGACTAGTGCACCTAAGACCGTGTCTCACGTCGTTTTGACTGGTTGTCGGTGGGTAGCGATGGACTGTGATCGGTTGTGGTGCATGATGTTCGGCCGTGTCGGACA